>NZ_NPFL01000025.1:0-1615 GCF_002259075.1 Rhodococcus sp. 15-725-2-2b
CCCGATATCCATACCACTGCGGGTAAATTGGCCGATCTTCGTAAACGTCTCGCGGTTGCGGAGATTCCGTCCGGTGAGGCAGCGGTGGACAAGGTCCACGCCAAAGGCAAGCTGACCGCCCGTGAGCGGATCACCGCCCTGCTCGACGAGGGCTCGTTCGTCGAACTCGACGCCCTCGCCCGCCACCGCTCCCAGAACTTCGGGTTGGGCGAGAACCGGCCCTTCGGTGACGGTGTCGTCACCGGCTACGGCACCGTCGACGGCCGTGATGTGTGCGTGTTCTCCCAGGACGCGACCGTCTTCGGCGGCTCGCTCGGGGAAATCTACGGCGAGAAGATCGTCAAGGTGATGGACCTGGCCGTCAAAACCGGACGACCGTTGGTCGGGATCAACGAAGGCGCCGGAGCCCGCATCCAGGAAGGGGTGGTCTCCCTCGGACTGTACGGCGAGATCTTCCACCGCAACGTCCGCGCCTCCGGGGTGATCCCGCAGATCTCGGTGATCATGGGACCCGCCGCGGGCGGGCACGTCTACTCCCCGGCCCTGACCGACTTCGTGGTCATGGTCGACGGCACCTCGCAGATGTTCGTCACCGGACCCGACGTGATCAAAACCGTCACCGGTGAGAACGTCACCATGGAAGAACTCGGCGGCGCGCACACCCACATGGAGAAATCCGGTGTCGCGCACTACGTCGCCTCCGGAGAACAGGACGCACTCGACTACGTCCGCGACCTGCTCTCGTACCTACCGAGCAACAATCGCGCCGACGCCCCCCGCACCGCACCCTCCGATCCGGTCGTCGGGTCGATCGAGGACTCGCTCACCGCGGAGGATCTCGAACTCGACACCCTGATCCCCGATTCACCGAACACCCCGTACGACATGCACGAGGTGATTCGTCGGATCCTCGACGACGACGAATTCCTCGAAGTCCAGGAAGGTCGGGCCCGCAACATCATCGTCGGGTTCGGGCGCATCGACGGCCGGTCGGTGGGGATCGTGGCCAACCAACCCACCCAGTTCGCGGGCACACTCGACATCGACGCGTCCGAGAAAGCCGCGCGGTTCGTGCGCACCTGCGACTGCTTCAACGTCCCGATCATCACCCTGGTCGATGTGCCCGGGTTCCTGCCCGGCACCGGCCAGGAATACAACGGCATCATCCGACGCGGCGCGAAACTGCTCTACGCCTACGGCGAGGCCACGGTCGGGAAGATCACCGTCATCACCCGCAAAGCGTACGGCGGGGCGTACGACGTGATGGGGTCCAAGCACATGGGAGCCGATGTCAACCTCGCCTGGCCGACCGCGCAGATCGCGGTCATGGGAGCCTCCGGCGCGGTCGGGTTCGTCTACCGCAAACAGTTGCTCGAAGCCGCGAAGAACGGTGACGACGTCGACGCCCTCCGGTTGACGCTGCAGCAGGAATACGAAGACACCCTCGTCAACCCCTACATCGCCGCCGAACGCGGCTACCTCGACGCCGTCATCCCCCCGAGCCACACCCGCGGCCAGATCGTCACCGCACTACGACTACTCGAACGCAAACAAGTCACCCTCCCACCCAAGAAACACGGAAACATCCCACTATGAGCGAAACGAACGACGACGC
>NZ_NPFL01000003.1:0-602 GCF_002259075.1 Rhodococcus sp. 15-725-2-2b
GAACCCGTAGCCGGGGTGGATGGCGTCGGCACCGGACTTGGCGGCGGCGTCGAGGATCTTGTCGATCACCAGATACGACTCCGCCGAGGTCTGACCCCCAGCGCGAACGCCTCGTCGGCCAACCGAACGAACGGGGCATCGGCATCGGGCTCGGCGTACACAGCGACACTGGCCAACCCGGCATCGGCGGCCGCCCGGATCACCCGCACCGCGATCTCACCACGATTGGCGACAAGGACTTTCGAGATTTTCTTATGGGAAGTCGAGGTAGTCATGTACTGAAATTCCTTCACTGGCCATATCGGGCATTGACGAAAAGGGCTGGAGCACTGGCAAGTCCGTAACGATGCATATCTTCCGGTCGACCCCACAGATCCGACACAACCGGAGCTTCGACGAGCACCGACGACTGCGCGGCGGTCAGAACAGCAACAACGGCAGCGATGTCGGTATCGGTCGGCTGCCCGCGAAACGACCAACTGAGGGACGCAGCAACATAATTGGCGTCGTCGTTCGTTTCGCTCATAGTGGGATGTTTCCGTGTTTCTTGGGTGGGAGGGTGACTTGTTTGCGTTCGAGTAGTCGTAGTGCGGTGACGATCT
>NZ_NPFL01000026.1:0-1531 GCF_002259075.1 Rhodococcus sp. 15-725-2-2b
TGTCGGTGGGTGGGTATAGCTTTCGTGGGGTGAAGACATGGGGGGATGTGTTCGAGCTCAAGGACCAGGAATTGGTCTCCAAGCTCGCCGACGTGTCGTCCCACGAAAGTACTTTGGCTGCAGCGAGATTAGCACTGCTCGCCGAGATCGACCGGCGTGGCCTGGCGATGAAACTCGGGCATTCGACGGTCACCCGCTGGTACGCGAAGTCGGTGCGCATCACCGACGGATCCGCGGCGCGTCAGATGGAACTCGGGCAGTGGCTCACCCAGTGGCCGAGCGTGCTCGACGCCCTCGCCGGCGGTGACATCCACGCCGCGCACGCCTCGGCGATCGCCGACGGCTACGCCACCGTGGTGGTCGCCGAACCCACCCTCGACGAGCAGCGCCGCGACGCCGTCGTCGCGGAACTGCTCGAGACCGCGATGCGCGGCACCGCCGGGCAGGTCAGCTCCCGTGCTCAGGCACTCGCGCATTCTGCGGCAGAGGACGCCCGAGCTCGACACGAGCAGGCCGAGAAGAAACGACTAGAGCAGGAACGAGCGCGCGAGCAAGAGCAGGCGGGCCGAGCCGATACCAGTGGTTCGAATGATGCCGGTGGCTCCGGTGATGCCGGTGATGCCGGTGGTTCGGGTGGGCCCGAACCTGCTGGGCCCGAGCCTGTTCCGTCGGGGCCGCCGCCGGTACCGATGGCGGAGAACCCGAACCTGAACCGGTTCGATGTTCACCGGCTGGCCAGTGGCCGCTTCCAGCTCGGTGGCGACGTCGACCGGCTCCTCGCCGAGAAGCTGCTCACCGTGTTGTCGACTTTGACCGCACCGCAACCGGGCCCGGGCGGGGAACGCGACCCGCGGAGTCCGTCGAAACGCCGGGCCGATGCACTCGATCGGATTCTCGACCGGCACCTACGCGGTGGCAGCCGCGGGGCGTCGGGTGGGTCGCGGGCGTCGGTGCACCTGATCGTTCCGCTGCGCGACCTGCTCAGCGACCGCGGAAACAAGGAAACTGCCAGCGCACCAACGGGTTCGACAACACAAGCTACCGGTGCTGACGGCGGCCACCGCGCCAGCGAGAGTGCTGGTGCCCACGGCAACTCACGAACCAGTAATGCCGACGCCGGTCCCGATGGTGGTGCTGACGGCGGTCACCGCGTCAGCGAGAGTGTTGGTATCGACGGCGGTTCACGAACCGAAGACACCGACGCCGGTCCCGATCGAGCCACGGGCCGCGGTCAACGCGCCAGAGGGAGTTCTGGTGCCGGCGACCGTTCATGCACCGGTGACTCTCCCGAGAGTCGTGTCGGTCGCAGCACCGACGGTGGTGTCGCTGCCGGTGGTAGTGATGCGAGGGAGAAGTCCGTTCCCGAGCCTGGCGATGCCGACTGGCCGTTCCACCTCGACTGGACCGGCCCGATCAGTCGCTCCCTCGCCGAACTTCTCACTTGCGACGCAGACCTCACCCCGGTGATCGTCGACCACCACGGCGTCCCGCTCGCGCTCGGGCGCACCACCAGACTCGCCACCGACGACCA
>NZ_NPFL01000020.1:0-465564 GCF_002259075.1 Rhodococcus sp. 15-725-2-2b
CTCCACCACAGCAGCCACACCACCGCCCGGGGGGGGCAGGTCGAGCTGCCCCCTTCCCCCCCCCCCCTGCCGGCGCGCGGGCCCGGCTCTCTCCCCCCCCCCCCCCCCCCCCCGGGACGTCGACTCGGCTGCCGCTTTGTCGTGGCCCGTCCGCTCAGCGCAGGCGACGCGGACCCAGATCGGCCTTGGTGGGCTCAGGCCCGATGCGCACCCGGGCGTCGGTGATCTGCGCGCCGTCGGCGGAGGCCAACACAGGCTCGCAGGAGATCTCGCGAATGTCGGCGATGTCCTCTGCCAGAGCAGAAATACGCTGAACGAGGTCGATCAGGGCATTCTTGTTGACGGGCACCGCATTTCGGTATCCGGACAGCAGCGGAGCCGCTTTGGGCGCGTCGATGAGCTGCGCGGCCTCGTCTTCGGTCAGCGGCAGCACCCGGTACGCGCGGTCACCCAACAAGTCCGAGATCACCCCGGCCAACCCGAACGAGATGAGTGATCCGAACGACGGGTCGTCCTGCACGCGCACGACGCATCCGATGCCCTTGACCGCCATACGCTGAACGTGCAGCAACGGCTCGCCGGAGTCCGCAGCGAGGTTCCGGTACGCCACGCGCACTGCCGAGGCGTCGGCCATGTCCAAGCGCACTCCCCCGAGATCGGGCCGGTGTCGCCACCGCTCCCCGGTCGCCTTCACCGCCACCGGGTAACCCAGTTCGTCCGCCGCGGCGACCGCCTCGTCCTCGTCGGTCACGATTCTGAAGGCCACGACGTCGAGTCCGTAGCAGGACAACAGTTCTGCGGTCTCGAAGTCCGAGAGCCACCGTCCGTGACTGCCCGACGACCGCCATCCTTCCACCAGTCGCTTCGCGCGATCGGAGTCGATGCTCTTGGGACGGACGAGGTTCGACACCGGTCGCGAACGCCACGACGAGTAGCGCCACGCGGCAGCCAGGGCCGCAACCGCCCGCTCCGGACTCGAGTACGACGGCACCGAACCGCGAACGGGATGACCACCCGGTCCGCGTACCGCCAGGACGTCGGGGATTCCTTCGGTGGCCAGGAAAGTCGAGAGCACGGGCTTGTCGGATCCACGAACGGCATTGCCGAGCGCGGCCGCGAACGGTTCGACCTCGACGGCGACCGGAGGCACGAACACGACGATGACGGCATCGATGTCCGACGCGGCCAAGGCCGAGGACACCGCCGCAGCGAACTCTTCGGGACCCGCCTGCGGACCTACGTCGGTCGGATTGCTCGCATGCAGGCCCTTGGCTCGCGCAGCGTCGACGGCCAGCACACCCAGAGCCGTCGAATTTCCCACCACGGCAACCCGCGGGCCAACAGGAAGAGGCTGATTTCCGAACAGGACGGCGCAGTCGAACAGTTCGGAGATGGTGTCGACCTGGATGACGCCGGCCTGCGCGAACAGTGCGCGCACGATCGAGTCGTCGATGTCGGCACCGATCGCGTGGGCGGGCGGCACGGCACCGCGTCCGCTCTTGACCGCGATGATCGGCTTGGTGCGTGCGACCCGTCGAGCGATCCTGGTGAACTTCCTGGGATTACCGAAGCTCTCGAGGTACAGCAGGATCACCTCGGTGGCCGGATCCGAGTCCCAGTACTGAAGTAGGTCGTTGCCGGACACATCGGCGCGGTTTCCAGCCGAGACGAACGTCGACAGTCCCAGCCTGCGGTTGGCGGCCTCGTCCAGAATCGCGATGCCGAGGGCTCCGGACTGACAGAAGAACCCGACGTTACCCGGCGTGGGCAGATGCGGAGCCAGGGTGGCGTTCAGACCGAACTCGGGATCGGTGTTCGCCACACCGAGCGCGTTGGGCCCGATCAAGCGCATTCCGTGCGCCCTCGCGGCGAGCACCAGCCTGCGTTCGCTCTCCTGTCCCGCGGGTCCGGTCTCGCCGAATCCGCCCGAGACCACCAGTAACGCTTTGACGCCCTTGTCGAGGCAGTCGTCCAGTACCGCGTCGATCGCATCGGCGGGTACCGCAGCGATCGCCAGATCGACCGGATCCGGGATGTCGTGCACCGTGGCGTAGGCGCGGACTCCGCGGACCGACCGGTGGTCGGCGTTGACGGGATACACCGGGCCGGTGAAGTTGCCCGCCAGCAGATTCGCGAGAACGGCGTTGCCCACCTTGGAGCTGTCCGTCGACGCTCCGATCACGGCGACCGATCGAGGGCTGAGCACGTTGCGCACACTGCGGGCCTCGGCGGCACGTTCACGCGAATTGCGCACCGAGAGCAGCGCTTCGCTCGGGTCGATCGCGAACTCGAGTCGCAACACTCCCCCCTCGAAGGACCTGCTGACCTGATAACCCGCTTCGCGGAAGACGGTGACCATGTTCCGGTTCTCGGCGAGCACCTCGGCGACGAACATGTTCACCCCGTTCTCGGCAGCCGCCCCCGCGAGGTGTTCGAGCAGGATCGGCCCCAGCCCGCGGCCCTGATGCGCGTCGGCGACGACGAAGGCCACCTCGGCGGAATTGCCGTCTCCCTCGGGAAGTCGTTCGTACCGGCCGACCGCGATGATGTCGTCACCGAGCACCGCGACGAACGCGACTCTGTCGTGGTGGTCGACGGTGGTGAAGTTGAGCACGTCACGCTGGGGCATCGTGGGGTAAGGACCGAAATACCGCAGGTACCTCGTCCGCTCGGACAGCCGGCCGTGGAACGCGACGATGCGCTCGGAGTCCGACGGGACGATGGGACGCAGGTGCACCACACCGCCGTCGGAGGTCAGGACGTCGGCAACCCAGTGCCGCGGAAACGACGTCTCCGCTCGCTCCCGTGCCAGGTCCTTCTCGCTCGGCTCCGACGCCGCAACGGCAGGCTCCTCGGCCGAGGGGCTGTCGGTCGGATCAGTCACGCGGGTCCTCCGGATCGAGTCCGAGCAGTGGAAACACTGCTCGACGGGTGGCGATGATCGCCGAATCGACGCGTTCGAGCGCCCTGTCGGTGCCGTCCGCGCCTGCGAGAGACCCACCGGGTCCGTCCCAGGCGGGATAGTCGACGTCTCCCCCGTCACCCATGGTCTGCGGTAGGTCGACGCTCGGTGCCATGGTCCGCACCCGCTCGCGCCACGTGTCCGGCAGCGGAGACATCGGGTCGATGTCGCGGCCGAGCGCGGCAGCGATGAGGTGCGTCCAGGACCGTGGAACGACGCGCACCAAGCCGTACCCACCACCGCCGACGGCCAACCACCGACCTTCGGAATGCTTGTCCGCCAGATCGCGCATGGCCAGGAACGCAGCGTTCTGGCCGTCAACGGTCAGGGCGAGGTCCGCGAGGGGATCCTCGCGGTGGCTGTCCACACCGCATTGGCTGACGATGATCTGGGGCCGGAACGCCGCGATCGCGCCCGGCACGATCGCGTGGAACGCGCGCAACCACAACCTGTCCGCGGTTCCGGGCAGCAACGGGACATTGATCGAGCTTCCCTCACCGCGTTCGGTTCCCACCTCGGTGGACCATCCGGTGTTCGGCCACAGCGTCGCCGGATGTTGATGCAACGAGACCGTGAGCACTCTCGGGTCACCGAGGAAAGCCGCTTGAACGCCGTCCCCATGGTGAGCGTCGACGTCGATGTAGGCGATTCGGTCGAACCCGTTGTCCAGCAACCACGAGATGGCGATGGCGGCGTCGTTGTAGACGCAGAAGCCCGATGCCCAGTCGGCCATCGCGTGGTGCATACCGCCACCGATGCTCACCGCGCGTCGAGCGCGACCCGACGCGATCTCGCGGGCGGCGGCCAGCGAGCCGCCGGCGAGCATGGCGCTCGCCTCGTGCATCTGCGGAAACACCGGATTGTCGTCGGAACCGAGTCCGTGGACGACGTCGTCGGGATCGCGCAGGGCCGGGCCCTGAGACGGTGCCTGTTTGACGGCCTCGATGTACGCGCTGGTGTGAAACCGGAGCAACTCCGAATCCGGTGCTGCGGCGGGCTCGACCAATTCGACACCTTCGAGCAGGCCGATGTCGGTGGCGAGCGCCATCGTCAGATCGAGTCGAGTCGGGTTCATCGGGTGGTCGTCGCTCCACCGGTAGCCGAGGTAGTCCGCGCTCCACACGACGATGTCCTCGGGGCGGTTCGGGATGGACGCGGCGGCGCGTGTCGCCTGATCAGACATAGGGACAAAACTACGTTGTCGGGCGGGATGGTGTTGCCGGGTTCCGTTGTTGTCCCCGGAGTCCCCCTGTGAGAAGCCACGGGAAAAGACGTCCACCGTTGTGGTGCGCCGCGCCCGCTGCGACTGGGTGCAGCGCCTATTTCGGGACGCTGACGGTAGGATCGAGCCCGACGAAGGGGTTGAGTGTGAAGGATCTGGTCGACACCACGGAGATGTACCTCCGGACGATCTACGATTTGGAAGAAGAGGGCGTGATTCCGCTCCGCGCGCGAATCGCCGAGCGGCTCGAACAAAGTGGTCCCACCGTCAGCCAGACCGTTGCTCGGATGGAGCGCGACGGGCTGTTGTCCGTCGCGGGCGATCGGCACCTGGAGCTGACCGAGAAGGGTCGAAGTCTGGCGGTTGCGGTCATGCGCAAGCACCGTTTGGCGGAGCGCCTGCTCGTGGACATCATCGGTCTGCGCTGGGAAGACGTTCACGCCGAGGCGTGCCGCTGGGAGCACGTGATGAGCGAGGAGGTCGAGCGTCGTTTGGTGACCGTACTGAACAATCCGACGACCTCGCCGTACGGCAACCCGATCCCGGGGTTGGCCGAACTCGGGCTCGGCCAGTCGACTCTGGCACCGGAGGCTCTCATCCGCCTCACCGACGTTCCGGTCGGCCAACCGACTGCCGTCGTGGTGCGTCGTCTCGCCGAGCACGTCCAGTCCGACCCCGAGGTGATCGCTCAGCTCCGCGAGGCAGGCGTGGTCCCCGATGCTCGCGTTACAGTCGAGGCCAAGCCCGGATCGATCACGATCACGGTGCCAGGACACAGCGGTGTCGACATATCCGAGGAGATGGCGCACGCCGTCCAGGTGAAGAAGGTCTGACCTCCCACCGACGACGGCGTTCGACGCGTGTGAGGGAGAACGAACAGTGAAGCTTCTGGTCACCGGTGGTGCGGGCTACGTCGGCAGCGTCTGCGCGGCCGTGCTCGTCGAGCGCGGACACGAGGTCGTGGTCGTGGACAACCTGTCCACCGGTAACCGGGACGCCGTGCCCGGTGGTGCCACGTTCGTCGAAGGTGACGTCAAGGACGTCGCCGCGGACGTGTTGATCGGCGGCGGCTTCGACGCCGTCCTGCACTTCGCCGCGCAATCACTGGTGGGCGAGTCGGTGGTCTCGCCCGACAAGTACTGGAGCGGGAACGTCGTCACCTCGCTGGCGTTGCTCGATGCCATCCGAGCATCCGGCACCGCGAAGCTGGTGTTCTCCTCGACCGCCGCCACGTACGGCGAGCCCGAGAAGACTCCCATCACCGAGGACGCACCCACCCGCCCCACCAATCCCTACGGTGCCACCAAACTCGCGATCGATCACGCGATCACCTCGTACGCCGCGGCCTACGGCCTCGCAGCCACCAGCCTCCGGTACTTCAACGTCGCCGGTGCCTACAACGGTTTCGGCGAGAATCGCGTCGTCGAGACCCACCTGATTCCGCTCGTGCTTCAGGTCGCTCTGGGGCAGCGCGAGAAGATTTCGGTGTTCGGCACCGACTGGCCCACTCCGGACGGTACGGCTGTTCGCGACTACATCCACGTCGCAGACCTGGCCGAGGCACACATTCTCGCCGTCGATGCCGCACAACCGGGTGAGCACACCATCTACAACCTCGGCAGCGGCACCGGATTCTCCGTGCACGAGGTCATCTCGTCCTGCGAGCGCGTCACCGGTCTGCCCATCGCCGTCGAACATGCTCCCCGTCGTGCCGGTGATCCTGCGGTCCTGATCGCCTCGAGTGCGCGTGCGGTCGAGGAGCTGAAATGGACGCCGGAGCTGACCGATCTCGATCGGATCGTGGCCGATGCGTGGACCTTCCTGCAGCAGCTCGGCGATCGGTCGCACGCAGCGCGCTGACCCGCGTTGCCGGCCGATGATCGATGTGCCCGACCGGCCGTCACCGTCGACCGAACGGGTCGCCGGGCAACCGAACTCCGCAGGCGCGCGCGCACGCGAAGCCGCTCTCGGCCACTTCGCGAACGAGTTCGGGACCTGCTCCTGCGCTGAGCGATCGGTCCAGCAGTCGCGCCAGTGAGTAGGTCTCGTCGGCTTCCAGTGCAGCGTCGATCGCGACGCGGGCCATCGGCCCGTCTCCGCGCACGTACGCGCCGAAGGCCAGAAGTGTTGCGGCGACGGCGCGTGCGCCCTTCGGCAGGACGCGGGACATTCTTGCCCAGAACTCTTCGACGAATCCGGCGTCGTCGCCAAGCGTCAACGCCAGCACTGCGTCACGCACCTGGACGTGGCCGATCGCGAGTGCGATGCGAGCGATGTCGGTCGGATCCAATTCGGTGTCGTACGGTCCGCGTGCGATGTACGACAGCACCGAGGTCAAGTCGTCGGTACGAGACCGGGTGCCCTCGCGTCGTTGTCGCGACATTTCGGCCGCCACGGCCCGCACCGTCGCGTCGGGGCCCGGTGCGATGGTCTCGGCGAGCTCGCACCTGGACTTTCGGACGGAGTAGCCGTCGAGCACGCGTGCCACGGTCATCGGAGACGCCGAAGGATCGGATATCAGGCCGTGCCGCTGCGGTCCGCGCAAGGTCCACCACTCGGCGGAATCGGCGATCTCCGACGCCGCGAGGGCCTCGCCGAGCTGTACTCCGAACGATGCGAGTGCGGCGTCGAGTTCGATCACCAGCGCTTCGACGTCGAGCAGATGCGCTGTTCTGACGGCTCGGTCGAGCCTGTCGTCGACGAACACCGCCATGACCGCGGGGATGTTCTCCCTCGCGCAGTAGCCGGCAAGGTGGCCGATGGCGTCGAGCATCTCCTCGGTCGCGCGGGTACGACCGCCTGCGCGCCGATCGGCGTGTTCGCCTGCCAGGACGAGGTCGTGACGCATCGTGGGTCCGACGCCGGCACCGCCGTCCTGGACCGCGATGAGCACCATCGATCGATGCGGGTGGAATCCGAGCATGGCCGGCACGGCTGCCATCAGGTCGCTCACGTGACCGAGTCGAACGCGATGGCGGGAGTCGAAGTTGTCGTGTGAATTCGTCGGTGTGTGCATACCGGAGAATCCTGGCCGGGGTCCTGACGACCGACGAAGTCCCGACCTGGGCTTTCGAACTGCCCTGTGGAGAACCGGTGTGTTGTGGACCGATCGAGTCGCCGGAGCTGTGGACGACCGATTCGTGTCGGTGCGATCTGCTATCGCTCCGTCAGCCCTGGCCGACCTTCTGGACGGCCGCGGTGAACAGCTCGTCGAGGGTCATCGCGTCGGGCGTGCCCGAGCCGAACGACATGAACGTGGCCGACACTCGCACCCCGTCGATCTGGGCCATCAACGTCAGCATCGACTGCGTGACGGCGTCGCCGCCTGCACCCGATGCAACGGTCTGCCGGACGGCCAAGGTGTCGTCCGCGTCGATGGGCGGTGCCGGCGTCAGAGTCGAGGTCACCGTCGAGGTCGCACCGGACTTGGTTGCCGTCACCTCCCCGCACTGTTCGAGCTGCTCCTTGCGCGCCGAGAGCGGTTCGTCCACTGCGGTCAACTCGATCGAGATGGTCGATCGACTGTCGTTGTCGGTTCCGACGATCATGGCCGTTCCCGTCGGGCCGAAGTCCTGGTCGGCAGGCTTGCATCCCGCCGGGCTGACCTCGGCACCGGCCGGTATTCCGCTGAGATCGGGTGCGGCTTGCGAGATCGCCTGCTGGGGCAGAACCAGGGCGTCGTACGGTGCCGGGAAGCTGGACGGGTCGATCAGCAGCGTGTTCAGATCCACACCGGACCGCGCCGACGAGGTGGCACTGCCTGCGCTGGGTTCAGCGGTGCCCGTGACGGTCGAGCTGCACCCCACCAGTACGAGCGCTCCGATCGCCGCCGACGTGGCAGCGCTGGTCAGGCGGGTTCTCCGTGCGGCGGGGCTCACAAGACGTCCTCTTCGAGTAGGTGGGACGCCGCAGCACTCGCTCCGGCGTCCCACCACTGTCTCATTCCGACCACCTCGAACGCGGCAGGCGACCTACCGCAGTGTCGCGATGTCAGCTTCCGCGGGCGATCCACTCCTCGAGGTGCGGTGCCTCGTCGCCGATACGCGTGCCGTCGCCGTGCCCGGTGTTGACGCGAGTCTCGACGGGAAGCGCGAAGAGTCGATCACGGATGGACCCGATGATGGTCGGGAAATCCGAGTACGACCGGCCGGTGGCACCCGGACCGCCGGAGAAGAGGGTGTCGCCGCTGAACAACTCCCCCGCCTCCGGCAGGTACAGGCACGTCGATCCCGGTGAGTGCCCGGGTGTGTGCAACGCCAGGATGTCGGTTCCGGCCACGGTGATGCGCTGGCCGTCCTCGAGGGTCGAGTGCCCGACGCCCGGGTGCGTCTGCTCCCACAGCATCTCGTCGGCCGGGTGCAGCAGAATCGGCGCGTCGAGGGTGTCCGAGAGCTCGGGTGCCACGGTCACGTGATCGTTGTGACCGTGTGTGCAGACGACGGCCTTGACCGTGCGACCGGCTACCGCGTCGACGATCGGGGCCGCGGTGTGGGCTGCGTCGACGATCACGACCTCGTCGTCGTCGCCGATCAGCCAGATGTTGTTGTCGACGTCCCAGGTGCCACCGTCGAGACTGAACGTGCCCGAGGTGACCACGTTCTGGACACGGAATCGACCACTCACAGGATCACCACCGACCGCAGCACGGTGCCCTTGTGCATCTTGTCGAACGCGGCTTCGACGTCCTCGATGGTGATGCGTTCGGTGACGAACTTCTCGAGCGGCAGACGGCCCTGCTGGTACAGATCCACCAACTGCGGGAAGTCGCGCTCGGGCAGGCAGTCGCCATACCAGGACGACTTCAGCGAGCCGCCGCGGGAGAAGAAGTCGATGAGCGGCATCTCGAGAGTCATCTCGGGAGTCGGAACGCCGACGAGCACCACGGTTCCGGCGAGGTCGCGTGCGTAGAACGCTTGCTTCCAGGTCTCCGGACGGCCGACGGCGTCGATCACCACATCGGCACCGAAGCCTCCGGTCAGCTCCTGCACGGCCTCGACGGCGTCGACCACGGAGGAATCGACGGTGTGGGTGGCTCCGAGTTCGAGGGCCCATTCGAGCTTGCCCGGGTCGCGATCGACCGCGATGATCGTCGATGCACCCGCCAATCGGGCTCCGGCGATCGCGGCATCGCCGACGCCGCCGCAGCCGATCACGGCCACCGAGTCTCCGCGCGAGACGTTGCCGGTGTTCATCGCTGCCCCGAGCCCGGCCATCACTCCGCAGCCGAGCAGTCCGACGACGGCGGGATCGGCGTCTGCGGCGACCTTGGTGCACTGGCCCTCGTGCACCAGGGTCTTCTCGGCGAATGCGCCGATGCCCAGCGCAGGGGTCAGCTCGGTGCCGTCCTCGAGGGTCATCTTCTGTGCTGCGTTGTGGGTGTCGAAGCAGTACCACGGGGTGCCGCGCTTGCAGGCTCGACATTCGCCGCACACGGCACGCCAGTTCAGGACGACGAAGTCGCCGACCTCGACGTGCTCGACGCGGTCGCCGATGGTCTCGACGATTCCGGCTGCCTCGTGTCCGAGCAGGAACGGGAACTCGTCGTTGATGCCGCCTTCGCGGTAGTGCAGGTCGGTGTGGCACACCCCGCAGGCCGCGATCTTGACCACGACCTCGTTCGGCCCGGGATCGGGGATGGTGATCGTCTCGATGGAGACGGGCTCGCCCTTGCTCTTGGCAACGACAGCGCGGACCTGCTGCGGCATGTGTTCCTCCACTGTGAATCGGGTGTTTCGTGCTGGGCTCAGCCTCGCACAACGCATCAGTACGTGGCGACATCTGCATGGGTTCGGCCTCCGAATCTCGGAGTTCACAAGGTTGTGACCGGGTGGGCACGCAGTCTTTGCGTGCGGGCGGTACCTATGACGAATGTCTGAACCCATGGAGTACGACCTGGTGGTCATCGGCTCCGGCCCAGGTGGCCAGAAGGCGGCCATTGCGGCTGCGAAGCTCGGCAAGCGGGTGGCGATCGTGGAGAAGGGCCACATGCTCGGCGGGGTCTGCGTCAATACCGGCACCATTCCGTCCAAGACGCTGCGCGAGGCCGTTCTGTACCTCACGGGCATGAATCAACGTGAGCTGTACGGGGCGAGCTATCGGGTGAAGGCCGACATCACTCCGGCCGATCTGTTGGCGCGAACCCAGCACGTGATCGGTAAGGAGATCGAGGTGGTGCGCTCGCAACTGCTGCGCAACCGGATCGAGCTCATCACCGGCGTCGGAAAGTTCCTCGACGCGCACACCATCGTGATCGAGGACGAGTCGCGAGGTGAACGCATCACGGTCAAGGCAGCCAATGTGGTGATCGCCACCGGCACCGCTCCCGCGCGTCCCGCCGACATCGCGTTCGACGATTACCGCGTCCTCGACTCCGACGGGATTCTCAATCTCGAATTCATTCCGGCGTCCATGGTCGTGGTCGGGGCCGGGGTCATCGGAATCGAGTACGCATCGATGTTCGCTGCCCTGGGAACGAAGGTCACCGTTGTCGAGAAGCGCGATTCGATGCTCGACTTCTGCGATCGCGAGATCATCGAGTCGTTGCAGTTCCACCTCCGCGATCTCGCGGTGACGTTCCGCTTCGGGGAGGCGGTGACCGCGGTCGACGTCGGCCCGAACGGAACGGTGACCACCCTTGCCAGCGGCAAGCGGATCCCGGCGGAGACGGTGATGTACTCGGCCGGCCGTCAGGGTCTGACGACAGCACTCGAACTCGAGAACGCCGGTCTGGAGGCCGACGCGCGCGGTCGCATCTTCGTCGACGAACATTTCCAGACCAAGGTCGATCACATCTACGCGGTCGGTGATGTCATCGGATTTCCGGCGTTGGCCGCGACGTCGATGGATCAGGGCAGGCTGGCGGCGTACCACGCGTTCGGCGAATCCAGCGCGAAACTGACCGATGTGCAGCCCATCGGCATCTACTCGATTCCCGAGGTCTCGTACGTCGGAGCCACCGAGGTCGACCTGACGAAGGGATCGATTCCCTACGAGGTGGGGGTGTCGAGGTACCGCGAACTCGCTCGGGGTCAGATCGCCGGCGACTCGTACGGCATGCTCAAGCTGCTCGTCTCCACCGAGGACCGGTCGATTCTCGGCGTACACATCTTCGGGTCGGGTGCGACGGATCTGGTGCACATCGGACAGGCCGTGATGGGGTGCGGCGGCACCGTCGACTACCTCGTCGATGCGGTGTTCAACTACCCCACACTGTCGGAGGCGTACAAGGTTGCCGCCCTCGATGTCACGAACAAGATCCGTGCGCTGGCCAACTTCGACCGCTGATGTCGTCCTCGGCACGAGGGCAACCCGGGACGGGGAATGAACAGCGGTCCACCGGTTGTTCTTTCGGATAGTGAATCGCCACGATCGACGTCGGCGGGTACGGGGCTCGCGCCCAGGATCGGCGTATTCTTACCCGATGCTCGCTTCGAGGTACCTACGAGTCGATCCGAAAGGGGCCCGGCCATGACCGAACAGTCGAAGATGTACGAGCTGGAGTTTCCGGCACCGCAAATCTTCTCCAACGACGGAGTCGGACCCGTCCTCGTGCACGGTCTGGAGGGCTTCTCCGACGCGGGTCACGCAGTGAAGTTGGCGACGACTCATCTGCGCGAGAGCCTGGAGTCGGAACTCGTCGCGTCGTTCGACGTCGACGAGTTGATCGACTACCGGTCCCGTCGGCCGACGATGACGTTCAAGTCCGATCATTTCTCGGATTACGACGCTCCCGAACTGAATCTCTATGCCGTCAAGGACCGCACCGGCACCCCGTTCCTGCTGCTGGCCGGTATGGAACCGGATCTGCGGTGGGAGAAGTTCACCACTGCCGTTCGCCTGCTCGCCGAACAGCTCGGAGTCCGTCGGACCATCGGTCTCGGCTCGATCCCGATGGCCATTCCGCACACTCGGCCGCTCGGTGTGACGGCCCACGCCAGCGACAAGGAGCTGGTCAAGGAAGGCAACAGCTGGGCAGGTGACCTGCAAGTGCCCGGCAGCGCGTCGTCCCTGCTCGAGCTCAGGATGGCGCAGCACGGTCACGAGTCGATGGGCTTTTCGGTGCACGTACCGCACTACCTCGCCCAGACGGACTACCCCGGTGCAGCCGAAACGCTGCTCGAGAACGTCAGCGAAGCCGCCGAGTTGGACCTGCCGCTGGCCGCGCTGGGTGAAGCTGCCGCACGGGTTCGGGAGCAGGTGAACGAGCACATCACCGGAAACGAAGAAGTCCAGTCGGTGGTGCAGGCACTCGAGCGTCAGTACGACACCTACGTGGCCGCGCAGGAACAGCAGTCGACGCTGCTGGCCAGCGACGAGCCACTGCCGAGCGGCGACGAGCTCGGGGCCGAGTTCGAGCGCTTCCTCGCCGAGCAGGCCGGTCTCGACGAGGGAGAAGACACCACCGAGCAGTAGCAGTGTGAGCGGTCACAGAGGATGATGGCTCGGGCGCGCACATCGGACAGTTCGGGCGGATCGAAACATACCTGTAACCGCAAATACGCCCGATGTTCTGCCCCGAGCGTCATCTCGTGCAAGAGTCGTACCAACACGTACTCGGGTACGTACGTCCACACACTCGTGCACGGCGTCGCCGTCGTGTGCCGCTTCGCGCGGTGCACCAGGGAATTTCAGGAGGCGCAGATGAGCACCAATCCGCGCAGTCGCAAGCTCCGCCCGGTTCCCGACGAAGAGCCACGGCTGATCTTCCGGACCATTCACGGATACCGGCGGGCGTTCCGCATGGCCGGTGAAGGACCGGTCCTGTTGTTGATCCACGGGATCGGTGACAACTCCGAGACGTGGAACGAGGTGATCCCGCACCTCGCGAAGAACTACACCGTCATCGCTCCGGATCTGCTCGGGCACGGTCGCTCGGACAAGCCCCGTGCCGACTACTCCGTCGCCGCGTACGCCAACGGCATGCGTGACCTGCTCTCGGTGCTGGGCATCGAACACGTGACCGTAGTCGGACACTCACTGGGCGGCGGGGTCGCCATGCAGTTCGCCTACCAGTTCCCGGGCATGGTCGACAGGTTGGCTCTGGTGTCCTCCGGTGGCGTCACCAAGGACGTCCATCCCCTTCTTCGACTGGCATCCATGCCGTTTCTCAGCGAGGCGGTCAAACTGCTCCGCCTGCCCGGTGCCATCCCCGCGGTGAAGTTGGCGGGCAGCCTCCTGAGCACACTGCACAGCTCTCCCCTGCGTCCCGGGTCGCTCCTGCACGACACTCCGGATCTGATCCGAGTGCTGAGTGAGCTTCCGGCCCCGACGACGTACGAGGCGTATCTGCGGACCCTGCGCGCCGTCGTGGACTGGCGCGGCCAGGTGGTCACGATGCTGGACCGGTGTTACCTGACCGAGAATCTGCCGGTGCTGCTCGTCTGGGGTGATCAGGACTCGGTGATTCCGGTCAGTCATGCGCACCTCGCTCATTCGGCCATGCCCGGTTCCACGTTGGAGGTGTTCGAGAATTCCGGACATTTTCCGTTCCGAGACGACCCGATGCGCTTCCTGCAGGTCGTGGAGGACTTCATCGATTCCACCCCGTCGTTGACGTTCGACGAAGTGCGGTGGCGCAACCTGCTCATCACCGGTGTCGGCGAGGACATGATCACCGGCAGCGCGAGTACGAGACTGGCAGTGCTCGGAGCCATGGGCTCGGACGAACGCAGCGCCACCTGACGCATCGACGGACCCCGCCCGGCGCAGTGTCGATGCGGGTCCGGCCGTCGATCCCACATAGCCTGTAGAGGTGCTTCTCACCGAACTGATTCCCGATACCGCCGCCGCTCGGTCCGACGGCGTCGACCCGGACGTCCTGTTCGACACGTTCACCACCTGGACTGCCGATCGCGGTCTGACCCTGTATCCCGCGCAGGAGGAAGCTCTCATCGAGCTGGTCTCCGGCTCCAACGTCATCCTCGCGACGCCGACCGGATCGGGTAAGTCGATGGTGGCCATCGGAGCCCACTACGCCGCGATGGCCGCGGGCATACGCAGCTTCTACACCGCGCCGATCAAGGCACTGGTCAGCGAGAAGTTCTTCGCTCTGTGCGAGATCTTCGGTGCTCAGAACGTCGGCATGATGACGGGCGACGCGTCGGTCAACTCCGGAGCCCCGATCATCTGCGCCACCGCCGAGATCGTCGCGAACCTCGCCCTGCGTCAGGGCCGCGGCTCCGACATCGGCCAGGTGATCATGGACGAGTTCCACTACTACTCCGAGCCCGATCGAGGGTGGGCCTGGCAGGTGCCGTTGATCGAACTGCCGCACGCCCAGTTCCTGTTGATGTCCGCGACCCTGGGCGATGTCTCGTTCTTCCGGGACGATCTGACCCGGCGCACCGGACGCACGACCACCGTCGTCTCGGGCTCCGAACGTCCGGTTCCACTGATGTTCTCGTACGTCACCACTCCGATCAGCGAGACCATCGAAGAACTGGTGGAAACGCATCTCGCGCCGGTGTACGTCGTACATTTCACGCAGGCCGCGGCACTCGAACGAGCCCAGGCGCTGACGAGCGTCAATGTCGCGTCCAAGCAGGAGAAGGCCGAGATCGCCGAGGCCATCGGCGCCTTTCGCTTCACCACAGGTTTCGGGAAGACCCTGTCGAGACTGGTTCGGCACGGCATCGGGGTGCACCACGCCGGCATGCTTCCCAAGTATCGACGGTTGGTCGAGAAGCTGGCGCAGGACGGTCTGCTCAAGGTGATCTGTGGAACGGACACGTTGGGGGTGGGCATCAACGTTCCCATTCGCACGGTGTTGTTCACCGGACTGACCAAGTACGACGGCATCCGCACCCGCAAGCTTCGGGCCCGCGAGTTCCATCAGATCGCGGGACGCGCGGGCCGAGCCGGCTACGACACCCTCGGCACCGTCGTGGTGGAGGCCCCCGAACACGACATCGAGAACGCGCGTCTGGTGGCCAAGGCCGGCGACGATCCGAAGAAGCTCAAGCGTGTGCAGCGCAAGAAGGCACCCGACGGTTTCGTCTCGTGGGGTGAGCCGACATTCGAGCGGATCATCGCCGCCAGCCCGGAGCCGCTCACGTCCCGGTTCTCGGTGAGCAACGCGATGTTGCTCAACGTCATTGCCCGGCCGGGCAATTGCTTTCATGCCATGCGACACCTGCTCGAGGACAATCACGAGACCCGGCCCGCTCAGCGCAAGCACATCTTACGGGCGCTCTCGCTCTACCGTGGTCTGGTCGATGCGGGCATCGTCGAGCAACTCGACGAGCCGGACGCCGACGGTCGACATGCTCGACTGACGGTGGACCTGCAACCGGACTTCGCGCTCAATCAGCCGCTGTCGACGTTCGCGGTCGCGTCCTTCGACCTGCTGGACGCCGAATCACCGACCCATGCCCTCGATGTGGTGTCGATCATCGAATCGACCCTCGACGATCCGCGTCAGATCCTCATGGCACAGCAGCACGCCGCGCGCGGCGAAGCGGTGTCGCAGATGAAGGCCGACGGCATCGAGTACGACGAGAGAATGGAGCTGCTCGAGGAGGTCACGTGGCCGAAACCTCTTACAGAGCTGCTCGTTCCGGCATTCGAGATCTACCGCGGCACCCATCCGTGGCTCTCCGAGGTCGGCCTGTCGCCCAAGTCCGTGGTCCGCGACATGGTCGAGCGCGCGATGACGTTCGCAGAATTGATCAGCCACTACGGTCTGATGCGGTCCGAGGGACTCGTCCTGCGGTATCTCGCCGACGCTTATCGCACACTGCGCCAGACGGTTCCGCCGGAGTCTCGAACCGAAGAGGTACAGGACATCACCGAGTGGCTGGGTGAGCTCGTTCGGCAGGTGGATTCGAGCCTGCTCGACGAGTGGGAGAACCTCACCGATCCCGGTGCCGAGCCGGAAGCGCTCGTGGAGGCGTACGGATCCGACGTGCCGCGTCCGATCTCGGCCAACCCGCGAGCCTTCCGAATCCTCGCGCGCAATGCGATCTTCCGCCGCGTGGACCTGGCGGCGCGCCGACAGTGGAACACGCTCGACGACCTCGACGACGGCCCGGACTGGGAGGCCGAACTCGAACCGTTCTTCGCCGAATACGGCTCGATCGGAACCGGCCCGTCGGCCCGTGGCCCCGCGTTGTTCACCCTGAACGTCGGTGCGGAGTCCACGACGGTGCGTCAGGTGTTGGAGGACCCCGACGGGGACCACGGCTGGTCGCTCGACGCCGTCGTCGATGTGCCCGAGTCCGATGCGGCAGGCGAGATCGTGTTCGACGAGATCGTGATCACGCCCGGCTGAGGCCATCTGCTTGGCCGGCACGAACCTCGGTGGCGAGAAGACTTGCCAGCGCCCGGTATTCGGCCGAGCGCGCACTCGTGGATCGGTGCACGAGACCGATCGTGCGGCCGGGAGCCGGGTGTGCGAATTCCGCGGTGGACAGGCCCGCACGAGCGACCTCGACCCCGACGGCGCTGCGCGGCAGCAGCGTCAGACCCAGCCCGCCTGCAACGCACTGCACCACCGTGGTCAACGACGCCGCCCGGGTAGCGCTCGCGTCGGGCGCGATGTCGACCGAGCGGCACAGGTCGAGGGTCTGCTCGCGCAGGCAGTGCCCCTCGTCGAGCAGGAGCAGAGGCAGGCCTCGGAGGTCGGCGACGTCCAGATCCCGCCGCCCCGCCAGTGGGTGCTCGGCAGGTAACGCGAGCACGAAATCCTCGGTGTACATGGATATTTCGATCAATCCCGGGTCGGCGAGGGGCAGCGCGAGAACGGCGACGTCGAGGTCACCGGAGCGGAGTGCGTCCAGCAGTCGGGCGGTGTGATCCTCCACTATCCTCGGCACGAGGTCGGGATACTCGGCGCGTACGGCCGGGAGTACTGCCGGCAGCACGTACGGTGCCACGGTCGGAATGATTCCGAGCCTGATACCACCGGTCAGGTGGCCACCCAATCCTGCTGCGGTAGCGACGAATCCGTCCACCGCGTCCAGTGCCGCGGTGGCCCGAGCGAGCAACTGACCGCCGGCAGGCGTCAACAACACCCGGCGAGTGCTGCGCTCGATCAGCTGCACCCCCAGCCCCTGCTCGAGCGCAGCAAGAGCCTGCGACAGCGAAGGCTGGGTGATACTCAGTTGCGCTGCGGCAGAACCGAAGTGGCGATGACGTGCGATCGCCGCGAAAGCCCGCAGATGCGACAGGGTCGGCTGATAGCTTCGATCGGTCACGCCTATCAGTGTAGTGCCACTCATCACGTTTACCTTTGACCACACTTTTGGCACACTCGTACCGGTCGGCCGGGCTCGTACGGCTGCATTCACGCCACCGACCCCGAACCGCTCACATACGGAACCGACGCGATCATTCGACACGAGGAGACCACATGGCACTGTTGACAATTGGCGACCAGTTCCCTTCATACAACCTGACCGCCGTCATCGGCGGAGACCTGTCCAAGGTGAACGCTCAGCAGCCCGACGATTACTTCACCACCGTCACCAGTGACGATCATGCAGGCAAGTGGCGCATCGTCTTCTTCTGGCCCAAGGACTTCACGTTCGTGTGCCCCACCGAGATCGCCGCGTTCGGCAAGCTGAACGAGGAGTTCGAGGACCGTGACGCACAGGTCCTCGGTGCGTCGGTGGACAACGAGTTCGTCCACTTCCAGTGGCGGGCACAGCACGACGAGCTCAAGACCCTCCCGTTCCCGATGCTGTCGGATCTCAAGCGTGAATTGGCTGCTGCCACGGGTGTTCTCAACGCCGATGGTGTCGCCGACCGCGCCACGTTCATCGTCGACCCCAACAACGAGATCCAGTTCGTGTCGGTCACGGCAGGCTCGGTGGGCCGCAACGTCGACGAGGTCCTTCGAGTTCTCGATGCCCTGCAGTCCGACGAGCTCTGCGCCTGCAACTGGAAGAAGGGTGATCCCACCATCGACGCAGGCGAACTGCTGACGGCGAGCGTCTGACATGACGATCGACAACCTCAAGAACGCCGTCCCCGAGTACGCCAAGGACCTCAAGCTCAATCTCGGTTCCATCGCCCGTTCCACGGTGCTCAGCGAGCAGCAGCTGTGGGGCACGCTGCTGTCGGTGGCGGCAGCGTCGAAGTCCGCGACGACGTTGAAGGAGATCGCCGAGGACGCTGCCGATTCACTGTCGGCCGAGGCGTACAACGCGGCACTCGGTGCGGCGTCGATCATGGGCATGAACAACGTCTTCTACCGAACCAAGGGATACCTCGGCGGCAAGTACGACGATCTGCGCGCCGGCCTGCGCATGAACATCATCGGCAACCCTGGCGTGGACAAGGCCGACTTCGAGCTGTGGTCGCTCGCGGTGTCGGCCGTCAACGGGTGCAACCACTGCCTGGAGGCACACGAGAAGACCCTGCGCGCCGAGGGCGTCGACCGCGAGAAGATCTTCGAGGCCATCCGTGCCGCGTCGATCGTCGCAGGTGTCGCGCAGGCGATCGAAACAGGGCGAATCCTCGACGGTGCCGCCGTCTGAGCGTCGTCTCGCACTGTTCACCGAACGAGGGATCCGCGGCCGCGGGTCCCTCGTTCTGCGTTCGGTACCATCCGGGCATGGCTACCGACGTCTCCGTCGTCCGAGTGTTCACCGATGCCGACGGCAGGTTCGGCAACCCCCTCGGCATCGTGGCCGCGGGCGACGTGCACGAGGCCGACAGGCAGCAGTTCGCCGCCGAGCTCGGCTTCAGCGAGACGGTGTTCGTCGATCGCACCGAGTCCGGTACGGCCTCGGCGACCATTCACACCCCCGCCGTGGAGCTGCCCTTCGCCGGACATCCCACGGTCGGACTCTCGTGGTGGCTCCGCGAGCAGGGACATCCCGTCGACGTGCTCACCGTCCCTGCCGGACCGTTGAGCATCCGCTACGACGGCGAGCACACCTGGGTTCGCGCTCGCGCCGACTGGACTCCGCAGTTCACCTTCCATCGGGTTCACGATGCGGCCGAGGTGGCGGCAGCCGATCCGAGTGCCTACGACAGTGGGCACCACTACGTCTGGGCCTGGACCGACGAGGAACACGGCACGCTGCGATCGCGCATGTTCGCACCGATGATGGGTATCGCCGAGGACGAGGCGACCGGTGCTGCCGCCGTCCGGCTGACCGGTGAACTCGGCCGGAGCCTGAACATCGTGCAGGGAGCCGGATCTCGGTTGCGCACCACCATCGGCGACGGCTGGGTGGAACTGGGCGGACGCACCGCGGCGGACGCGTCGATCAGCGTGTGACGGGTACGTCCACTTCGATTTCCTCGCCGAGACGAACTCCGTCGGCCAGTGGCAGTCGGTCGCCGCTCCAGAACTTTCCCGGGTCGAACCAGTTGGCTTTCTTGTTGCCCGTGAGCAGACCCATCGCGTCGTAGGTCATGGCGACCACCTCGGCGCAGTAGGCGGTTTCGAGTGCCGCTCCCTCGCGTCGGTTGCGACGCAGTGCGGGGACTCGGCCCCGGAACCACCGACCGGCGAGCGCCGCAGTGGTCGGGAACGCGGTTCCGTCCATGCGGGCGATCGTGCGCAGCAGGGCGTCCTCCTGCGCAGTCGTCACGGACTCGTCCAATTGCCGCAGCCAACAACGCTGTTCGTACTTCGTGGCCCACTGGGTGACGGCCGCACGCAGATCGTGCAGCTGAACCCCGCGTTGGAAATTTCCGCTCCACATGTCCTGCAACGACTTTCCCAGTTCGGCGTGCCACATCAGCGGAGGCAGGTCGTCGATCACGACGGCCATTCCGACGTGGTTGACGGGACTGTTGGTCAGTGCCTGGATAGCGCGATCGGCGTTCGACTGTCCACGGAAGATCCAGATGTCGCCCGTTCTGGTGGCCTCGACTGCAGTATCGAGGCTGATTCGCGACGGATTCATGGTCCACACCCTAGATCTCGTGACGGTACGGTGGCCGGATGAACGTGTGGAAGGCCCTCGGTCTCGCCGGGATGGTCGGTGTCGCGGCCACCGGGGCGTTGGTGGTCCGATCCGAACGCAAGCGTCGCGCATACGCGCCCGAGGAAGTACGAGATCGGCTGCACCGGCGCTTCGCCGCCGTCCCCGACGAGCCGCAGCCCGCAGCTGCTGCCCCGCGCTCACGCGGACAGCAGCTGCGCAGCAGGCTCCGGTTCAGCCGAGCGCGCTGAGGATACGCGCGGCCAGCTCTTCGATCTCGGCATTCGTCATGACGAATGCCGGCGAGATCTGCATCGCACCCTGACCGGCCGCGCGACTGGACACACCATGCGCTCGAAGCGTCTTGACGAAGGGCAATGCCTCGGCCGGGTCGGCGAGCTGCACGGCGGCAACCGCACCGATTCCGCTCCGGATCTCCGAGACCCTCTCGTGTGCGGCCAACGGCGCGAGGTGGGTGTGCAACGCCGCCTCGATGCGCTTCGAGTGTGACAGCAGTTCCTCGCGCTCGATGATGTCGAGGTTGGCCATCGCGGCCGCGGCCGCTCCGGCATGGCCACCGTAGGTGTACCCATGCCGCCACCACACGCCGCCCGCGAAGAACGGCTCGGCGATCGTCGGGGCGATGAACACCGCACCCATCGGTACGTATCCGGACGTGAGCCCCTTGGCGGTGGTCATCAGATCCGGTTCGAGCTCGAATCGAGTGGAGGCGAACCAACTGCCACCGATACGGCCGAATCCGGTGACGACCTCGTCCGCGACGAACAGTACGTCGTTGTCGCGGCAGATCTGCCGCACCTCGCGCAGGTAGCCCTCCGGTGGGAGGTAGATGCCGCCGGCACCGATCACGGGCTCGCAGAAGAATGCGGCCACGTTCTCGGCACCGACCTCCTCGATCAGTGCCAGCAGCGACTTCGCGTCGTCCCACGCCACCGTTCGGGCGTCGGACATGAGCTCGCCGTAGTGCTCCTTGTTCACCGGAATGCCGGCCAGCGCTGTTCCCGCGACGTGCATCCCGTGGTAGGCCTTCTGCCGGCCGACGATCAGTGTCTTGCTCGGTCGACCCATTTCGACCCAGTAGCGCCGGGCGAGTTTCGCGGCGGTGTCGATGGAGTCCGAGCCACCCGAGGTGAAGAAGATCTTGCTGCCCGGTACCGGGGCGATCGCCGCGAGACGATCGGCGAGTGCCAGTGTGGTCTCGGGTACGAAGTCACCGAAGTTCGAGTAGTGGGCGATCGAGCTCAACTGCGTCGCAACGGCGTCGGCGATCTCCCGACGGCCGTGGCCGACGTTGGTGAACCACAGGCCCGCGGTGGCGTCGAGGTATTCGGTACCCGCGTGGTCGTAGATGTAGGCACCTTCACCGCGGGAGACGACGAACGGGCCGCTGGTCGTGACGGCTCCCATGTCGGCGAAACCGTGCCAGAGCGCGGAAGAGTGTGTGGTTCCGGTGGCAGAAGACATGCGGTACACAGTAGTCACGTGGTTCCGGCCGAGCCCGATCCGTACCTCCACCGTCCGGCGATCCTCCCGAGTGCACCGACCGCGAGAGCCATCAACGCGAAGGCGACGGTGAGAACGAGCAGGCCGATGGCGAGCGCGAGGTAGCCCTGGACGCGTGGGTCGAGGAACGGATAGGGATACCAGTCGACAACGGGCCCACGGACGAGGGTGTAGATCCCGTAGAGAAGCGGAAACAGCAGCCATGTCAGGCTGCGCGATTCCGAGATCTGCCGTCGCGGTGGCGTGAGGATCCAGTCGATCAGCAGGACGACGGGCATGATGCGGTGCACCACGTTGTTCGTCCACGGATCCGCCACGCCCACATCGATGTTGGCGAGCAGTACGGCGTAGATGATTCCGGTGATGACCATGTAGAGGGTGACGGCACCCCGAACGAGCTGCCAGTGCGCTGCGCGTGGATCGACGACGCCGCCGACCAGCAGCACCAGCACCGTCAGCACGTTGCTCATGACGGTGAAGTAGCTGAAGTAGTTGGCCAGCGAGAACGTCGTGGAGGCGAGACCGTCCAGGACGATCGAGATCAGTGCCGAGGCGGTGAGCGCCGCGAACAGTACGCGCAACGTCCTGATCGGTACGGGAGTGCGCGGCTGGACCATCACATCCTGCGAGATGCTCATGTGGCGATCCTGGCACAGTCACGACCTGCATTCGGTGGCACTGCCGAAACCGATATCCTGGGTGAAGTATGTCTACCTCGAACCCGTCCGTTCAGCGTCGCGCTCTCGCCACACGTCTGGCCCAGGTCACCATCCGCGACGAGAACCGGCTGCGGCGGCGATTGGACAAGGCGCGTACCGACGACGCGTTCGCCGCACTCGACCGCGACATCACCCGCGCCGAGACCGTGGTCGCCAACCGCCGCGCTGCGGTGCCCAAGCTCGAATTTCCCGAGTCACTTCCGGTCAGTCTTCGCAAGGACGACATCGCCGCGGCCATCGCCGAGCACCAGGTGGTGATCGTCGCCGGCGAGACCGGCTCCGGCAAGACCACTCAGATCCCCAAGATCTGCCTCGAACTGGGGCGCGGGATCCGGGGCTCCATCGGTCACACACAGCCCCGTCGACTCGCCGCTCGCACCGTGGCCGAACGTATCGCCGAGGAGGTGGGTGAACCACTGGGTGAATCCATCGGCTACAAGGTGAGATTCACCGATCAGTCCTCGGATGCGACCCTCGTCAAGCTGATGACCGACGGCATCCTGCTGGCGGAGATCCAGCGAGACCGGCTGCTCCGCCAGTACGACACCCTGATCATCGACGAGGCCCACGAGCGCAGCCTCAACATCGATTTCATCCTGGGCTACCTCGCGCAGCTCCTCCCCCGCCGACCCGACCTGAAGATCGTCATCACCTCGGCGACGATCGATCCCGAGCGTTTCGCTCGGCACTTCGCGCGCGACGGCGTGCCCGCGCCGATCATCGAGGTCTCCGGCCGCACGTTCCCGGTCGAGATGCGCTACCGGCCACTGACCGTCGACGCCGGGGACACCACGATCGATCTCGACCCCGTCGACGCGACGTGCCAGGCCGTCGACGAGTTGATGGCCGAGGGCGACGGTGACATTCTGGTGTTCCTGTCCGGTGAGCGCGAGATTCGCGACACCGCCGACGCCTTGAACGACCGAAATCTGCGCAACACCGAGATCGTTCCACTCTATGCGAGACTCTCTGCGGCCGAACAACATCGAGTGTTCTCCCCGCACTCGGGCAGGCGCGTGGTGCTCTCGACGAACGTTGCGGAAACATCGCTGACGGTCCCTGGAATCCGCTACGTGGTCGACCCGGGTACCGCCCGAATCTCGCGATACTCGTTGCGTACCAAGGTTCAACGACTTCCCATCGAGCCGATATCCCAGGCATCGGCGCGGCAGCGGGCCGGCCGCTGTGGTCGCGTCGCCGACGGCATCTGCATCCGGCTGTACTCGGAAGAAGATTTCGAGTCACGTCCGCAGTTCACCGAGCCGGAGATTCTGCGTACCAACCTGGCGTCGGTGATCCTTCAGATGACCGCACTCGGGCTGGGCAAGATCGACGCGTTCCCGTTCGTCGAACCACCCGATCCGCGGAGCATCCGAGACGGAATCGGACTGCTCGAAGAGCTCGGGGCACTGAAGCCTGCTACCAAGGACGGCACCGCGGAGCTCACCCCCATCGGCCGGGAACTCTCGGCGCTTCCGGTCGATCCACGGATGGCGCGAATGCTGGTCGAGGCCAACGGCAACGGATCTCTCCGCGATGCGTTGGTGGTCGTTGCCGCGCTGTCGATCCAGGACGTTCGGGAGCGGCCGGCAGAGCATCAGCAGGCGGCGGACGAGAAGCATGCGCGCTTCGCGGTGGAGAACTCCGACTTCCTCGCGTACGTGAAGCTGTGGACCTATTTGCGCGAACAGCGGAACGAGTTGTCCTCCAACCAGTTCCGCCGTATGTGCCGCACCGAGTTCCTGCACTACCTACGTATTCGCGAGTGGCAGGATCTGCACGGTCAGCTACGTCAGATCACCCGTGGACTCGGGTGGACGGTTCCCGACGCCGACTCCACCGAGACCGCGCTGCATCAGTCGCTGCTGTCCGGACTGCTCTCGCACATCGGGCTCCGGGAGGGTGACAAGCGTGAGTTCCTCGGCGCGCGTGGGGCTCACTTCGCGATCTTCCCCGGGTCGGGTCTGTTCAAGAAGCCCCCGCGCTGGGTCATGGCCGCCGAATTGGTCGAGACCGGACGCCTGTGGGGCCGGATGGCTGCGCGCATCGAGCCCGAGTGGGCCGAGCGGTTGGCGCCGCACCTGGTCAAGCGGACGTACTCGGAGCCGCACTGGTCCATCAAACGGGAATCGGCGATGGCCTACGAACGGGTGACGCTCTACGGCATTCCGTTGGTGACGCAGCGTCCGGTGAACTATCACCGCATCGACGCCGAGGCGTCTCGAGAGCTGTTCATCAGACATGCGCTGGTGGAGGGTGAATGGAAGACCCAGCACGCGTTCTTCCACAAGAACCGGGCGCTGCTCGACGACGTGGGTGAACTCGAACATCGCGCTCGGCGACGAGACATCGTGGTCGACGACGACGCTCTCTTCGACTTCTACGACGCACGTATCGCCCCGGAGGCGGTGTCGGCGCGACACTTCGACACCTGGTGGAAGAAGGCACGCAGACAGGACCCGCACCTACTCGACTTCACCACCGACACCGTCGTCAACTCCGACGCGGCCTCGGTTCTGACCGGCGCGTATCCCGACGCATGGCGACAGGGCGAGATCCAGTTCCCACTGACGTATCAGTTCGAGCCGGGCACCGCGGCCGACGGAGTCACCGCGCGCATTCCGATCGCGCTGCTCGCTCAGGTACAGCCGGTGGGCTTCGACTGGCTGGTCCCGGGAATGCGCGGCGAGCTGGTCACCGCATTGATCAAGACGCTGCCGAAGGCACTGCGGCGCAACGTGGTTCCGGCTCCCGACTTCGCGGCCGCGGCGTTGGCGGCCATGAAGCCGCGCGCGGAAACTCTGGTGACGGCGCTGGCCCGTGAGTTGTCCCGGGCTGCCCGGTGCGACATCACGGCGAAGGACTTCGACCCCGCCGCGCTGCCCGAGCATCTGAAGATGACGTTCGCGGCCGTCGACCCGTCCGGAAAGGTGCTGGGCAGCAACAAGGATCTGACTGCTCTTCGAACGAGCCTGTCGGGCGAGGTCGGCCGTCAGGTGGCGAGCGCGGTCGGCGACGCGGAGCGCGCACCCTCTCTGGCCTGGACCTCCGGCACGCTGGGTCGGTTGGAGCCGACGGTGACTCGGCAGGTCGGTGGACAGAAGGTCACCGGCTATCCGGCGCTGGTTCCGGAAGGACCCGGCGTTGCGGTGCGGGTCCTCAGCACCCCCGCCGAGGCGCGGGCGGCAATGCGCTCGGGAACCAGAACTCTGCTTCTGTCGACGGCTCCGAAGGGCACCAAGGCATTGCTGGCCGGCCTACCGACCGCGGAACGTCTTGCACTGGGCCAGAATCCGTACGGTGGAGTCGACGCACTCCTCGAGGAGTGCCGAGTACTTGCGGTCGAAGAGGCCATGGATGCGCACGGAGGACCGGTCCGGGATCCGGATGCCTTCGAGAAACTGAGGGCACTCGTCAACGCCGAGGTTCCGCAGCGCACCGCTGCGGTCCTGGCGTTGGTTCGCCCGGTGTTGACCGCCGCCCTGGCGCTGTCCGCGCAACTTCAGTCCTCCTCGGGCGAGCCGGCGGACGATGTTCGGGAACAGTTCGACGGCTTGATCTTTCGAGGGTTCGTCACCGAATTCGGCTCTCGCAGACTCGCAGACCTGCCGCGCTACCTCGCCGCGGCGACCAAGCGGTTGGCGACGCTGCCGAGCAGTGCAGGCCGGGACGCGGCTGCGATGGACGTGCTCGATCGGGTGTACGCCTCGTACGGGCGACTGTTGGATTCGCTGCCGGAGAGCAGAAAGAACAGCTCCGGGGTACAGGAACTGTTCTGGATGATCGAGGAGTTGCGCGTCGGACTGTTCGCGCAGGGCATTCGCACGGCGTACCCGGTGTCGGAGAAGCGCATCGAGAAGGCGATCTCGGACCAGCGTCGCTGATGGCCGGGCCTGTCAGTCGATGTCTGCGGACTCGCGGTGCTTGCGCAGTTCGTGGATTTCCTTCTCGAAGTCTTCTGCCGAGCTGAACGAGCGGTAGACGGAAGCGAAGCGAAGGTAGGCCACTTCGTCCAGGTCACGGAGTGGACCGAGAATGGCCAAGCCCACTTCGTTGCTGGGGATCTCCGCGGATCCCGCTGCACGGATGGCGTCCTCGACTTGTTGTGCCAGTAGGTTCAGCGCGTCGTTGTCGACATCTCTGCCCTGGCAGGCGCGACGGACTCCCTTGACGACCTTCTCTCGGCTGAACGGCTCGGTGACACCACTGCGTTTCACGACGGCCAGCACTGCGGCCTCGACCGTCGTGAATCGGCGACCGCACTCCGGGCAGGAGCGACGACGCCGGATTGCTTGCCCCTCGTCCATCTCACGCGAGTCGACCACGCGTGAGTCGGGATGCCTGCAGAACGGGCAATGCATGAGGGATCCTCCGTCGTAGCCGATGCTCCGACGACGAGCACGCACATCGGGGCAGTCTGTCGAGGATACTCAGTCTCCTCGAACCCGACGGTGCCGGTGGTCATCTGCCGGGCGTGTACTCGACGACAGCTCCGTCGTGCACCTCGACCACACCCGCCGGTTGCGCGCCGGCATCGGGGGCGACGGCCCGCAGGTTCGCGATGCCGATCAGCCCGCCCGCCACCACCAGGACCGCCAACACCGTCAGCACGATCGAACGCATCCGAACCGGCTGGCCGGCAAAGTGCGCCGAGGTCGCGTCGAACTCGCGATCGGCCTGCTCGCGATCGGTGACATCGGTCCACGACGAATCGAGGACCGGGAGGCACGGTGAACTCTGTGTGCGGGGTCCCGTGACACCGTGCGTTCCGATGGGACTCTGCAGAACGGGACGCGCCCGGCGGCGGCGCTCGACGGCAGTGGATCGGGCGCGGACACCGGCGGCGGTGGGGCGATCGGTGATGATGGTCATCGGAACCTCGACTTCGCTCGTTGGATCGATTGTTCGATCAGGCGTTCGATGGACGCTTGTTCGAAGTTCTATCACGAGCCTCCGACAAAGTCTGCAGAAAACGCGACACGAGTCGAACAGATGTTTGATTCAACAGCTGATACACGCTAGATTCGTGTCAGAAACCACACGCCACACGAGTCGACACCATCAACTCCAGTCCGCGCAGACCTACCACGCAGACCGGATCCAGGACACCAGCAGGAGGCCGACAGCATGAAGGACGAGACCTCGACGAGGTCGACCACGCTTTCCACGACCACCGGTTCCAAGGCGACCGGAGCCAGGGCCACCGCACCGAAGGCCGCAGCGGGTAAGCCTGCCGCAGAACCGACATCCAAGGCCATGGAAGTCGGCACCGACATCAGCGCGGGTCTGACGCAGCGGCAACGGAAGGTACTCGAGGTCATTCGGGCTTCGGTGACCGAGCGCGGTTACCCACCGAGCATTCGAGAGATCGGTGACGCGGTCGGCCTGACATCGACCTCCTCCGTCGCTCACCAGCTCCGTACGCTCGAACGCAAGGGTTTCCTCCGGCGCGACGCCAACCGGCCCCGCGCGGTCGACGTCCGCGGTCTCGACGAGGTGCAGGCCGATCAGGCAGCCGCCGCGGTCGACGGATCGCAGGCGTCCGAGGAGCAGGATCGGTTGCCTACCCCGACATTCGTGCCGGTACTGGGCCGGATCGCTGCAGGCGGTCCGATTCTGGCCGAGGAAGCCGTCGAGGACGTCTTCCCGCTCCCCCGCGAGCTGGTCGGACAGGGTTCGCTGTTCCTGCTCAAGGTGGTCGGTGAATCGATGATCGATGCGGCCATCTGCGACGGTGACTGGGTGGTGGTTCGTCAGCAGTCCGTGGCCGACAACGGCGACATCGTCGCTGCGATGATCGACGGCGAGGCCACCGTCAAGACCTTCAAGCGGTCCAAGGGCGAGGTGTGGCTGCTGCCGCACAACCCGCTGTTCGAGCCGATCCCGGGCAACAACGCCGCGATCCTCGGCAAGGTCGTCACCGTGATGCGCAAGCTGTAGGGATCGTCACCGAGGTGACACGCGAAGGGCCGCAGCACAGGAGTGCTGCGGCCCTTCGCGTCTCTCGGATCAGCGGATCACAGATTCAATCCGCGGCCGATGATCTCCTTCATGATCTCGGTGGTGCCGCCGTAGATGGTCTGTACACGGGAATCCATGTACGCCTTGGCGATCGGGTATTCCTTCATGTAGCCGTAGCCGCCGTGCAGCTGCAGGCACCGGTCGATCAGTTTGACCTGATTCTCGGTGGTCCACCACTTCGCCATGGCGGCTTCTTGCACAGTCAACTTGTCCGCGTTGAGCAGTTCGATGAACTTGTCCACCATGATGCGGGTGGCGGTAGTTTCGGTGGCCAATTCCGCCAACACGAAGCGCGTGTTCTGAAACTTGCCGATCGACTTTCCGAAGGCCTTGCGGTCGCGGCAGTACTGGATCGTCATGTCCAGTGCCGATTCCATTGCCGCGGCGGCGACGACAGCGATCGAGAGTCGCTCCTGCGGCAAGTTCTGCATCAGGTAGATGAAGCCCATGCCCTCGTCGCCGAGCAGGTTGGCGGCGGGCACACGAACGTCGGTGAAGCTGAGTTCGGCGGTGTCCTGGGCCTTCATGCCGATCTTGTCGAGGTTGCGGCCGCGCTCGAATCCGGGCATGTCACGTTCGACGACCAGCAGACTGAAGCCCTGTGCGCCCTTCTCGGGGTCGGTGCAGGCCACGACGATCACCAGATCGGCGTTGATTCCGTTGGTGATGAACGTCTTCGAGCCGTTGAGCACCCAGTCGTCGCCGTCACGTACCGCCTTGGTCTTGATGCCCTGCAGGTCGCTTCCGGTTCCCGGCTCGGTCATCGCGATCGCGGTGATCAGTTCGCCGGAGCAGAATCCGGGAAGCCAGCGCGCCTTCTGCTCGTCGTTCGCGAGATCGATCAGGTACGGCGCGACGACGTCGTTGTGCAGGGTGAAACCGATACCGCTGTATCCGCCACGGGTCGTTTCCTCGGTGACGATGGCGTTGTAGCGGAAGTCCTTGACTCCGCCGCCGCCGAATTCCTCGGGCGCTGCCGTTCCGAGGAAGCCCTGCTTACCGGCCTCGACCCAGACGTCGCGATCGACGATGTTCTGCTCTTCCCACTTCGCGTGGTTCGGCGCTACGTGCTGATCGAGAAATTTCCGGTACGACTCCCGGAACAGCTCGTGCTCGGGCTCGAAAAGTGTGCGTTCCACGAATGTCTCCTTGTTCGGTGCGTACCGGCAGCGACCACGCGAAATCTCTACGAATCTCGATCGCCGGTACGACTGACGTCACAGGGAAACACTACGTCCGCGGCGTCAGGGCGGTCGATGACCAAAACGCGCGCGATCCGTGACCGACCCCGCTAACGACCTCGGGTGCCTGCACTCCTGGCGAGCGCCGAGACGATCGGGTACCCCAGCAGGATGCCCACCGAACCCCAGGCGATACCGCCGAGTTCGACCGATCCGACGGACAGTGTCAGGTCACCGATTCCGGCGACCAGCGCCGCCGCAACGACGATGAGATTGACCGGGTCGGTGAAGTCGACCTTCGCGTCGGTCCAGATGCGTACGCCGAGAAGCCCGATCAGGCCGTACAGCACCAGAGTCGCGCCGCCGATGACCCCGTCGGGGACGGTGAAGATCAGCGCACCGAACTTGGGCGAGAACGCGAGCACCGTCGCCGTGATCGATGCGACCCAATACGCCGCGGTCGAGTACACGCGGGTGGCAGCCATGACACCGATGTTCTCCGCGTAGGTGGTGGTTCCCGAACCGCCGCCTGCTCCGGCGAGTGTGGTCGCCAGCCCGTCGGCGATCAATGCGTCACCGGCCACGTCGTCGAGGTTCTTGCCGGTCATCGCGGCGACGGCTTTGACGTGTCCCACGTTCTCGGCGACGAGGACGATCACCACCGGCAGCGCCACCAGGATCACCGACAGCTCGAAGGACGGACCGCGGAACTCGGGCAGACCGATCCAGCTCGCCGCGCTCAGTGCGTCGAGGCGTGGTTGCGCGATGCCCCCGGTGACGGCGGCGAACACCCAACCCACGACGACACCGAGCAGAATTCCGAGTCGTCCGATCAAGCCGGGTCCGAGCGCCGTCGCCAGCAGAATCGCGATCAGGGTGACGGCTGCGATCAGCGGCTGCGCCTCGAACGACGTGGTGGCGGCCGGTGCCAGGTTCAGCCCGATGAGCACGACGACGGCACCGGTCACGACGGGCGGCATGGCCGCGTCGAGTACCCGTTGGCCCGCGAACTTCACCACGAAGCCGACGGCGGCCAGTACGAGGCCGACACACAGGACCGCTCCGAGTTGGGCGGCGGGTCCGTTCGCTTGGGTGGCACCGAGCGGGGCCAGGAAAGCGAAGGACGAACCCAGGTAGCTGGGAACGCGCCCTCGAGTGATGACGAGGAACAGTGCCGTTCCTATGCCCGAGAACAGCAGCGTCGTCGATACCGGAAATCCGGTGATCGTCGGAACCAGCAGTGTCGCACCGAACATCGCGACGACGTGCTGCATTCCGATACCGATGGTGCGTGGCCACGTCAATCGTTCGTCGGGTGAGACCACCGCCCCGGCCTCGACGGTCTTTCCGTTTCCGTGCAGCGTCCAACCCAGAGTTCTCATGATGGAAGGCAACACTATTGGATCAGCCGAGGATCGCGCTCACTGCCTCGCGGGCGGCGGCGGTGCTGTCCGTTTTCAGGGCTGCGGCGGCCGCTTCCTTGCACTGATCGAGCGTGACCGTCGCCAACTTCGAACCCACGTGCGCGACGGCAGCCGATGCAGCGGACAGAGAGGTGATGCCGAGGCCGACCAACACACAGGCCAGGAGCGGATCGGCAGCGGCCTCGCCGCAGACCCCGACCGGCTTGCCTGCCTTGGCTCCCGCGGCAGCGGTGTGGGCGACCAGTGCCAGTACCGCCGGCTGCCACGGATCGGTCAGGCCTGCGAGCTGAGCGGACATGCGGTCGGCGGCCATCGTGTACTGCGCCAGGTCGTTGGTGCCGATGGACAGGAAGTCGACGTGCTCGAGGATGTGTTCGGCGAGCAGCGCGGCTGCGGGTACCTCGATCATGACGCCGGGGGTGAGTCCTCGTTCACGGACGTCGGCGGCGAAATCCTTCGCCTCCAACGCGGTTGCGATCATCGGGGCCATCACCCACGGGGAGGAGTCGGTCGCCTTCGCGGCTGCCGCGATGCCGTCGAGCTGGCGGTACAGAATCCCGCGGTCGGCCTCGGCGATGCGGATTCCGCGAATGCCGAGGGCCGGGTTTGCCTCGTCGGGATGCGTGGCGAACCGAAGCGGCTTGTCCGAGCCTGCGTCGAGAGTCCGCACGACGACCTTCTTGCCCGCGAACGCGTCGAGTACCTGGGCGTAGATCTCGGCCTGCTCGTCGACGGTGGGTTCGGAGTCGCGGTCGAGGAAGCACAGTTCGGTACGGAACAGTCCGACGCCGTCCGCTGCACTGGATCGCGCCGCGCGAGCACCGGCACCGTCCTGGACGTTGGCGAGAATGTCGACCGCGTGGCCGTCGGCGGTGGTACCGGGACCGACCCACTGGGACACCCGGTCGAGCTCGTCGCGGGCGGAGACGACGGCGGCGCGGGCCGACTCGGCATCGGGTTCGAGTTCGATCCGGCCGCTGGTGCCGTCCACCGATGCGTTCGTACCCGCGGCGATGTCGTCGAGGCCTGCCACGGCGACGATGCACGGAATGCCCAACTGACGCGCGATGATCGCGGTGTGGCTGGTCGGACCGCCCAGCGAGGTGGCCAGACCCACGATCAGCGCGGGGTCGAGGCCGGCGGTGTCGGCGGGTGCCAGGTCGTCGGCGAACAGCACGGACGGTTCGTCCGGCACCGGAACACCGGGCTCCGGAACGCCGAGGATCTCGGCGATGACGCGATCACGGATGTCGCGCAGGTCGGTCACGCGCTCTGCCATCAGTCCGCCGAGCTGGGTGAACATCGCGGCGAACTTGTCCGTCGCCGCCGCTGTCGCGGTGACGGCCGAACTGCCCTTGGCGATCGAGGAGCGCGCGGCTCCCAGCCAGCCGCGGTCCGTTGCCATCGCGGCGTTGGCCGACAGGACTTCCGAGGCAGCTCCGGTCGCCAGCTCCGCGCGACCGCGCAGTCGAGCGGCGACGGCGTTCGCTGCGGCGTCGAAGACGTCCTTCTCGGCATCTCGATCCGCCTCGGCCACCTCGCCGGTATCGGCAGGGATGGCGGGACGGGCACCGGGGCGGATCACGCGGCCGTATCCCACGCCGGGCACGACAGGCGTGCCGTGCAGCGTGGTCTGCGCTGCTCCGGTTCCGGCTGCATCGACTGTCATGTCGCTGTGTCCGGTCGAAGCGGTGCTAACCGATCCCGTCATGTGGTCCTCCTCGGATCCTGCGTGAACAAAGGTCTTCGTACTGTCCGGCGAGCTGTGGTGGGGGCCATCAGTCGCTTGTGTTGTGACCGAGATTACTCCAAACCCTTGACATGTCAACACACACGGGCGTAAAACAACATAAAGCAACATCAACGAGGAAGGAGACGCAGGTGTACGCAGAAGAACGACAGCACTCCATAGCCGAACTCATCAGCACCCAGGGCCGCGTCTCCGTCAACGATCTCTCCGCCACCTACGGCGTCACAACGGAAACCGTGCGCCGTGATCTCGCCACTCTCGATCGAATGGGTGTCGTGCGCCGCGTCCACGGTGGCGCAGTGCCCGCGTCGGCACTGACCACACTCGAACCGGGCGTCTCGGAACGAGAGTTCACCCGGGCCGATCAGAAGGACGCGATCGCGGCCGCCGCCCTGTCCTTCCTCCCTCCCGTCGGAGGCAGCGCCGTGTTCGATGCCGGCACCACAACCGGTCGACTCGCCGGTTTGCTTCCTCACGATCGCGAACTGACGTTGGTGACCAACTCGGTCCCGATCGCCGCGCGCGCCGCGACGATGTCGAATGTCAACCTTCGACTACTCGGCGGGCGGGTACGCGGGACCACCCAGGCGGCAGTCGGCGACGAAGCGCTGAGCGCCCTCGAATGGCTCCGGGTGGACGTCGCGTTCATCGGCACCAATGCCATCAGCGTCGGGCACGGACTGTCCACTCCCGACAGCGACGAGGCAGCCGTCAAGCGTGCCATGGTCGAGGCAGCCAATCATGTCGTGGTGCTGGCGGATTCGTCGAAGATCGGGCGCGAGCATCTGGTCAGCTTCGCCCGAGTGGGCTCCATCGATGTCATCGTCACCGATAGCGACATCTCGATCAATGACCGAAAGAATCTCAGCGACAAAGGAATCGAGGTGGTGATCGCATGATGGTCACACTCACGGCCAACCCGAGCATGGACCGGACGGTCACGCTCGACACGCCGCTCGTCCGTGGCGGCGTCCACCGGGCATCGACGTCGGCCATCGACCCAGGAGGCAAGGGCGTCAACGTCGCTCGCGTTCTCGGCGGATCGGGAGTCGGGGCGTTGGCAGTTCTCCCGGCCAACGTCGGAGACCCCCTGCTCGACGCGATGGCCGCGAAGGGAGTGCGGTATTCCGCGGTTCCGACGTCGGGTCCGGCGCGGACCAACATCACGGTGAGCGAAGTCGGTGGGACCACCACCAAGATCAACGAGCCCGGTGCCACGGTGTCGGAGCGGACCCGTGCGGAGCTGCGGGAGCGGATCCTCGCTCTCGCAGTCGATGCCGAATGGGTGGTTCTCTCCGGTTCGCTCCCGCCGGGCCTCCCCGTCGACTGGTATGCCGAGCTCGTCACTGCCCTGCGTGCCACGTCGGCGAAGGTAGCGGTGGACACCTCCGACGAGCCGTTGCTCGCTCTCGCCGCTGCCTTCCCGGAGTCGGCACCCGATCTGATCAAACCCAATTCCGAGGAACTCGCCCAACTCACCGGGTACGATTCCGAAGAGCTGGAAAGCGCAGCGGCGCAGGGTGATCCGACGGCTGCTATCGCAGCCAGCACGATCCTTCTCGGCCGAGGCGTCGGCGCGGTACTTGCCACTCTCGGCAGTGCCGGAGCCGTACTGGTCACCGAGGACGGTTCCTGGTACGCCAGCCCGCCCCCGATCACCGCGGTCAGCACGGTCGGCGCAGGCGATTCCTCGCTCGCCGGCTACATCCTCGCCGACGCCGAGAACTGTTCCGACGCAGACAAACTCCGCCGCGCCGTCGCCTACGGAACGGCAGCGACCGCGCTTCCAGGCACCACGCTTCCCCTGCCCGAGCAGACCCACCCGAATTCGGTGACGGTCCGTGCGCTCGACATCCCCACCTCCGTCACTCCGTCCACGCTCTCCCCTTCTTCGAACCGTCTCTAGGAGCCTGCAATGTCCACCCCCACCGAAGATCAGCAGATCATCGCCGAGGATCTGATCCTCCTCGACGCCGATCTCGGCGAGTCCAAGGAAGCCGTCATCGAACGCCTCGCAGGCGTTCTGGCTTCCGCGGGTCGCGCAACCGAAACCGATGCCCTGCGCGACGCCGCTCTGGCCCGCGAGGCGCAGTCGGCAACCGGCCTGCCCGGCGGCATCGCCATCCCGCACTGCCGCTCCGAAGCGGTCACCTCGGCCTCTCTCGGATTCGCCCGTCTGAACCCGAAGGTCGACTTCGGTGCCCCCGACGGCCCCGCGGACCTGGTGTTCCTCATCGCCGCTCCTGCCGGTGCCGGTTCGGCCCACATGAAGCTGCTCTCGAGCCTTGCGCGCGCACTGGTGAAGCCGGAATTCGTCACCTCCCTGCGCAACGCGTCCTCGGCCGCCGAGATCGTCACCCTCGTCGACGGGGTCATCAACCCCGCCGCCAAGCCGGCCGTGACGGCCCCGGCCGCAGCTCCTGTGTCGACCGCCAAGCACAGCGCGGCCGCCACCCCGGCCGAGACCACTGCCCCGAAGCACATCGTCGCAGTCACCGCCTGCCCCACCGGAATTGCGCACACCTACATGGCTGCCGATTCACTCGTCGCAGCGGGCGAGCGTGCCGGAGTCACCGTTCACGTCGAGACCCAGGGCTCGAGCGGCAGCACGCCGCTGGACCCCTCGATCATCGCCGGAGCCGAAGCAGTCATCTTCGCCACCGATGTGGGCGTCAAGGGTAGGGAGAGGTTCGCCGGTAAGCCCGTCATCTCCTCGGGCGTCAAGCGCGCCATCAACGAGCCCGACGTCATGCTCACCGAAGCCCTTCGCGCTGCACTGAACCCGGACGCAGCCCGCGTCGGCGGTACCGCAGTGGCCGCAGGCTCCACCGAATCCGCAGGCGAACTCGGCTGGGGCACCCGCATCCGCCAGATTCTCCTGACCGGCGTCAGCTACATGATTCCGTTCGTCGCCGCCGGCGGTCTGCTGATCGCCCTCGGCTTCCTGCTCGGCGGATACGAGATCTCCGGAGTTGCCGAGGACATCGTCGTCAACAACTCCATCACCTCCCTCCCCGAAGGCGGAATCGCCGCCTACCTCGGTGCCGTGCTCTTCCAGATCGGCGCACTGTCCTTCAGCTTCCTGGTGCCCGCACTGGCCGGCTACATCTCCTACGCCATCGCCGACAGGCCGGGACTCGCGCCAGGCTTCACCGCCGGTGCCGTGGCCGTTCTCGTCGGCGCAGGCTTCATCGGCGGCCTCGTCGGTGGTCTCATCGCCGGCTTCGTCGCACTGTGGATCAGCAAATGGAAGATCCCCGCGGTACTGCGTGGCCTGATGCCCGTCGTCATCATCCCGCTGTTCGCCACCCTCATCGTCGGCGCGATCATGTTCCTGCTGCTCGGCAAGCCGCTCGCCGCGATCACCAGCGGACTGACCGACTGGCTCAACGGTCTCAGCGGCTCCTCGGTCATCATCCTCGGCATCATTCTCGGCCTGATGATGTGCTTCGACCTCGGCGGACCGGTCAACAAGGCTGCCTACGCATTCGCAACCGCAGGCCTGTCGGTCACCGACACCGCATCACTGCGCATCATGGCAGCAGTCATGGCCGCAGGTATGGTGCCGCCGCTGGCCATGGCACTGGCCTCGACCGTTCGCTCGCGTCTGTTCACCGAAGCCGAGCGTGAGAACGGCAAGGCAGCCTGGTTCCTCGGAGCAGCATTCATCTCCGAGGGTGCGATTCCGTTCGCCGCGGCGGACCCGTTCCGCGTCATCCCCTCGATGATGGCCGGCGGCGCAGTCACCGGTGCCATGATCATGGCCTTCGACGTCACCCTCAGCGCTCCCCACGGCGGAATCTTCGTGTTCTTCGCCATCGGAAACATCCTGTGGTTCATCGTGTCTCTGGCCGTCGGCACCATCGTCTCGGCGTTCCTGGTCGTCTCGGCCAAGCAGTTCGTCAAGGGCAAGAACGCCCCGACCGAGGCCGAGCTCGATCCGGCACTCGCCACCGTCTGACACTCGCTACGATCGCAACAACCCCACTACGAAGGAGCACCACATGCCCAGCACCACAGTCGCCGTCGGATCCTCGATCGGTCTGCACGCTCGACCCGCAGCACTGATCGCCGACGCCGTCGCCGAAGCCGGCGTGGACGTCACCCTCGCAGTGGCCGACTCCGAGCCCGTGGACGCAGGTTCGGCCCTGATGATCATGACGCTTGGTGCCACCAAGGGCACCGAGGTCACCGTCAGCAGCGACGACCAGGCAGCACACGACAAGGTGGTCGCCCTCGTCGAAGCAGACTTGGATGCCTGACCAGACTGTTTGGCCAAGCGCCTAACGAGAACGCATCGATCGCCGGACGGTGAATCCCACCGCTCCGGCGATCAGCACCACACCGGCAGCGACGGCCGCTCGGAATGTCCATTCCGAGTCCGTCGCTGTCGGCGTCTGTGCCGACTGCTCGGGAACGACGGTCGGCGATACCGGCTCCACAGCAACAGGTTCGGGGGCAGACATCTCGAGATCGACCGCGTCGGGGACCCTCAGGATCGGCGGAAGCGTGGCCTCCGCGGATCCGAATCCGGCCTCGGATGCGATGAGCAAGGAACCGTCGTCGGTGAAGACCGATGCCTCACCCTGCGGCTGATCGGGCAACGCCACCACGGCGCGAGGCGCTGTCGGATCGACCAACGCCGACGCGATGTCCCCGTCCGGCACGCGGAACAGGTAGGCGTCGGTGTAGGTGCGCACTGCGGCCACGGCACCGTCGGCGCTCACCGCTCCCCCGGTCGCCAGTATCGATCCGACCACGAACGGCGGCCCACCGACCGTGTCGGTCGCCGTGAACGCCAGATTCCCGACCTTGCGCATCGGCGTCGGGCCAGGGCTGGACAGATCTGCGACCGATTGGTCGGCGGCGGGTACGTACACCCCGCTCACGCCCGAGAGATCCTTTGTCACGATCACCGGCCTACCACCGGGCTCGATCAGTATCGTCTCGGCGTCGTGCGCGCCGTCGGGGTAGGTCAATCGGTACAATTCGCCCCCGCCCGAGGCCGGGTCCATTCGCGTCAATGCCACTGTGTCGCGGCGCATCCGATTGTCGCCGATGTCCGCCAACCACAGCGAGCCGTCGTACGACGTCAGGTCCTCGACGTCGTACGGGTCGACGGGCACGTCGATCCATCGCGTGACCGCGCAGTTCGCATCGAGTTCGGCGACCCGATCATCGGCTCCGCTGTCTCCGATCACGTAGAGGACGCCGTCGATCGAGGTCAGCCCCGACAACTCCGCGAGTCCAGGATCGATTGGACCACAATAGGTTTCGGTCTCGATCGGTGCACCCGAGGCGACTCCCCCGAATGCGGCGGCCGAGGCCACGACAGCCACGACAGCACCACGGGCCACCAGCCGTGGTCCCACCACCGAGGTCAGACGCTGGGCACGATCGCCGTGAATTCGACGAGCGCCGCCGCAAGCGATTGCGGCACACGAGCTTCCACACGCGTGCCCTCTTCCTCGTGGGCCGTCTTCACGATCCGGCCGTCGGTGTGGATTCGCGCGACCAGATCACCACGGGTGTAGGGCACGAGAACATCGACCAACACGTCCGGCTCGGACAGGATCTCGGCCAGATGATCTCGCAGAGCGTCGATTCCCTCGCCGGTCTTGGCCGAGACGAATCGAGCGCCGTCGAGCAGCCCACGCAGCTGAGTCAGTTGAACCGGATCGGCAGCGTCGATCTTGTTGACCACCAACAACTCCGGCGGCATCTTCGCGTCCTGCTCGCGAACCACCTCGGTGATCACCTCACGCACGGCCTTGATCTGATCGATCGGAAGAGGATCCGAACCGTCGACCACGTGCAGCAGCAGATCTGCATCGGTGACCTCCTCGAGCGTCGAGCGGAACGCCTCGACCAACTGAGTCGGAAGATGCCGAACGAAGCCGACCGTATCGGTCAGCACGATCTCGCGACCGTCCTCGAGCGTCGACTTGCGCGTGGTGGGATCGAGGGTGGCGAACAGAGCGTTCTGAACCAACACACCGGATCCGGTCAGCGCATTGAGCAGACTCGACTTGCCTGCGTTGGTGTAGCCCACGATAGCGATCGACGGCACCGTACCGCTCAGGCGCTGTTCGCGTTTGGTGTCGCGGGCCTGCTTCATGCCCTTGATCTCACGGCGCAGCTTGGCCATGCGCTCACGGATGCGTCGACGGTCGGTCTCGATCTTCGTTTCACCCGGTCCGCGCAGACCCACACCACCATTGCTGCCTGCCCGTCCACCGGCCTGCCGCGACATGGATTCGCCCCAGCCGCGAAGCCTGGGCAACATGTATTCCATCTGCGCGAACGCGACCTGCGCCTTGCCTTCTCGTGAGGTCGCGTGCTGGGCGAAGATGTCGAGGATCAGCGCGGTGCGGTCGATGACCTTGACCTTGACGACCTTCTCCAGCGCATTGAGCTGAGCAGGGGTCAGTTCACCGTCGCAGATGACCGTGTCGGCGCCGGTCGCGAGGACGATGTCGCGCACCTCCTTGGCCTTACCGGAACCGATGTACGTCGCGGCATCGGGCTTGTCACGTCGCTGCATCAGCGCTTCGAGCACCTCCGAGCCGGCGGTCTCGGCCAATGCAGCCAGTTCGGTCATGCTGGACTCGGCCTGCGCGGCCGTGCCGGTGGTCCAGACTCCGACCAGCACGACGCGTTCGAGCCGCAGCTGCCGGTACTCGACCTCGGTGACGTCGGTGAGCTCGGTGGACAGGCCGGCCACTCGACGCAGCGCGGTGCGGTCTTCGAGCTGCATGTCGCCGGAGGACGGGGAATTCTCGTCGCCCAGCGGAGACCGAGCCAGTCGTCTCGACCACGCGTCGGACTCTTCACGGGTCCAGGCGGATTCGGTTTCGGGAGCGCCGTCGATGTCGTCGCGACCGTCGTCGACCGGCTCGCCTGCAGGGGATGTTTCATGTGAGTTCGTCATACGAGCTCCATGATCCACGAAAAGCCCAGCGTATGCACGCGGGTTTCGGTCCACGTGGGTGCCGAGGCCTGCGCGATCGTCAGGACTGAGCCTTCAGCCACCGGTCGTCGATCTCGCCCCGGGCCAGCAACACCGACGGTCCGCGCAGAGTGGCACCGACGTGATCGATGTTCACACGCACCCGACCGCCGAGCACACCGACGCTCACCTCCCCTGTCTCGAGGCCCTCGTAGGACAGCGCCGCTGCGGCCGCTGCCACGGTTCCGGTGCCACACGATCGCGTCTCCCCGACGCCACGTTCGAACACACGCATCTGGACGGCACCGTCGTCGAGCCTGGTCAGGATCTCGACGTTCGCACCGTGGGGGAAGAACTCGGAATCCAGTGTCGGCGGTTGGGACAAGTCGAGCGCGCCGAGAGATGCGCGTGTCAACGCACCGTCGACACAGGCCAGGTGAGGATTGCCGACGTCGATTCCGATGCCCTCGTACGTCCCGCCCGCGAGGGTCGCCGAGCTCGAGCCCATCAGCGTGACGTCCCCCATCGCCACGGTGACATCGGCGTCGGTGTCGTCGAACGAGTGAACGGTCACAGCGCGAGCACCGGCACGCGAACCCACCACGAACTGGTCACGTTGTTCGAGGTCGTGCACCCGCAGGTAGTGCGCGAACACCCGCACACCGTTGCCGCACATCTCGGCGATGGTGCCGTCACCGTTGCGGTAGTCCATGAACCAGTCCTCGTGCTCGACACCCGGCGGCATTCGGTCGAGTACGCCTGCATCTCGGAGCACACCGGCCCGGGCGACGCGCAGAATCCCGTCGGCACCGAGGCCCTGGCGTCGATCGCACAACACCGACACCGCCGACCTGGTGAGTTCGAGCTCGGCTGCCGGATCCGGCAGCACGACGAAGTCGTTCTGAGTTCCGTGGCCTTTGGCGAATTCCATGGTCGCGAGTCTACGGGCGTACGGCTAGGAGGGGTCGATCGCGGACAGCGCGTCCGAGGTCAGCGTCGGCGAGGTGCCGTCGAGCCACCGGACGCGTTCGTCGCGACGAAACCAGGATCGCTGGCGTCGTACGTAGCGTCGGGTTCCGATGAACGTCCGTTCGCGTGCGTGCTCGACGTCGTAGTCCCCCGCCAGCACGTCGAGAGCCTGCGCGTACCCGATCGCCCGTGACGCGGTGACGCCCTCACGCAGCCCCAGGGCGAGCAGCCCTTCCACTTCGTCGAGCAATCCGGTCTCGAACATCAGCCGAGTGCGCTCGGCGATCCGCTCGTCCAGTTCGGCCGTGTCGCGGTCGACTCCCAACACCACCGTGCCCCAGCGAGGTGCACCGATCTTCGGGGCCGATGCCGCGAAAGGCTGCCCGGTCAGCTCCACCACCTCGAGCGCTCGGACCATGCGCCTGCCGTCGGTGGGCAGGATCGACGCGGCAGCCTCGGGATCGGCGGCCGTCAACACGCGATGGATCTCCTCGACGCCGTCGCGTTCGAGGACGGCTTCCCATTTCGCTCGAACGACGGGGTCGGTGGCCGGAAACGCCCACTCGTCGAGCAACGACTGCACGTACATCATCGATCCGCCGACGATGATCGGCCGCGAACCCCGCGATCGAATGTCCTCGACGTCGGCGACCGCAGCCTCCTGGTAGCGGGCGACGGTAGCGATGTCGGTGACCTCGAGCACATCGAGTTGGTGGTGCGCAATCCCGCGCCGCTGCGCGACGGGCACTTTCGCGGTCCCGATGTCCATCCCCCGGTACTGCTGCATCGCGTCGATGTTGACGATTTCGCCGCCGAGTTCCTCGGCCAGATCGAGAGCCAGATTGGACTTTCCTGTGGCAGTCGGCCCGATGACCGCGACCGGTGTCGTGGCCGAATCGCTCGCCCCGTCAGTCACGAGCCCAGGTCCCCACGAAGTATCCGACCCCGAAGGGCGCACCTCGGTAGAGCTCTGTCGTCGTCGTCGCATCGGCTCCAGCGAGTGCCGCCAGCACCTGCCACGCCGCTCTGCCGCCCACACCGAGCGAAGCGCACAGGTCCGGATCCAGATCCGCCAATGCATCGACGTCGGCGCTCGCGAGGGCATCGTCGATACTGCGCTGGACCCCCTCGGCCCGCTCGTCGAACGATCCGGGTGCCTTCGGAGTCAGTGTGTTCGCCCCGTCTGCCAGCAGCAGAACGCCCCAGGTCTCCGCCGAGGCGTCGAACTCTCGGCGCAGCTGCTCGCCGAACTCGGCGCACGACCCGGGGCTCGCATCGGCCGCGATCGTGCGGACCTCGACCGCAGCGTCGGGCGCTGCCACCCCGCGCAGCCACCCGGCGATCAGAACCGCCAGCGGCAGGTCCGGATCTGCCGCAGAGTGCGCTGCGCCGCCGGACAGGCTCACCACCACGTCGACTCCGAAGCCCCGGAACGTGCCGACGGTGGCCGTGCCGTAGGTGGACGACACGCGGTCGACGCCGACGGCGATCCAGCGGTCGACCGTCGACGCCAGATGGGCGGTCGCGTCGACGGCGGCAGTGCGCAAGTCGGCTGTCCGGGCCGCCCCCGCGCCCATCAGTTCGGGGACCAGCAACGGTGGAGAGGGCACCAGGGCCGCGGCACGAAACACGAGCACCACGCTAGTCGGTGGCGCGACTTGCCCCGACGAGTCCACCTCGAGACGTCTGAGCTGTTTCAATGGTCCGATCGGTCGTCACCTAGTTCAATGGTGTCCAGATCGCGATTGAAGGCAGCCGTGACGCGCGGCAGAGATGAGGAACAATGACCGACCCGAACGCCGGCACTCCCACCACCCCAGAGGCTGCATCCTCGGATGCACCCGCCCAGACCCCCGGTGCGACCGCGCCCGGTGCAGCGAACCACGGCGGACCCAAGCCCGGAGGTGGACCCAAGCCCGGCGGTGGACCGAAGCCCGGTGGAGGACCCAGGCCCGGCGGCCCGGGTCCCGGCTCTCCTCGTCCCGGCGGTTCGGCCGGTGCCAAGCCCCACCCGACCCCCTCCCACGTCCCGACCGCGATCCCGACGGTCGCGCCTGCGAGCGACCCCAGCAAGTTCGGCAGAGTCGACGACGACGGCACCGCATGGGTGACCACCGCCGACGGTGAGCGGCAGATCGGGTCCTGGCAGGCAGGAGACGCGGCGGAAGGACTCGCCCATTTCGGTCGGCGCTACGACGATCTGGCCACCGAGGTCGCTTTGCTCGAAGCTCGATTGACCTCCGGTACCGGCGATGCCAAGAAGACCAAGGCCGCAGCGTCCGCGTTGTTGGAGAGCCTGCCGACCGCTGCTGTGATCGGCGACCTCGATCTGCTCGCCAGGCGACTCGACGCGGTCGTCGAGCATTCGGACGCCGCAGCAGCGGTGGCCAAACACGAAAGGGAGCTCGAACGCGCCGAGCACACCGCGCGCAAGGAAGCCCTCGCCGTCGAAGCCGAGCAGATCGGTAGCGAATCGACCCAGTGGAAGCATGCGGGCGATCGGCTGCGAGAGATCCTCGACGAGTGGAAGACGATTCGCGGGGTCGACCGCAAGATCGACGATGCCCTGTGGAAGCGGTACTCCAAGGCACGGGAGAACTTCAACCGTCGCCGCGGCGCCCATTTCGCCGATCTCGATCGTGAGCGCGGTGCGGCCAAGACTCGCAAGGAAGAACTGGTCGAGCGGGCCAGAGCCTTGTCGTCGTCCACGGACTGGGGACCCACCGCAGCAGCGTTCCGCGATCTGCTGGTGGAGTGGAAGGCATCCGGCCGTGCCCCACGCGATGCCGACGACGCGCTGTGGAAGAACTTCAAGGCCGCACAGGACGTGTTCTTCGCTGCCCGCAACGCCGCGGCCTCCGAGCGGGACGCCGAGTTCGAGGCCAACGCCGAGGCCAAGGAAGCCCTGCTGGCCAAGACACACATAGATCCGAGCAAGGACCTCGATGCCGCCCGTTCGGCACTGCGCGACCTGCAGGACAAGTGGGATGCCATCGGCAAGGTTCCGCGCGAGAAGATGCAGGAACTCGAGGGCAAGCTGAGGGCGATCGAGAAGTCCGTCCACGACGCGGTGGAGGCCCAGTGGCGTCGTTCGGATCCCGAGGCCGTCGCCCGCGCCGCCCAGTTCCGCGAGCGGGTGGCTCAGTTCGAGGATCAGGCCGCCAAGGCGACCGCAGCAGGCAAGACCAAGGATGCCGAGCGTGCGCTCGCACAGGCGCAGCAGTGGCGCGAGTGGGCCGACGCAGCAGAGAGCGCCGTCGACGAGTTGTGATCGACCGGCACTCCTGACCGGGGGCGGCCGATCGGACCTACGGGGCCGAGTGGCCGTCCCACAGGCGCAGCTTCTGTTCGCCCGACGCGGCGGCGATGCGCCGCTGCTCCTGAGCTGCGAGCTGGGCGTTCGTCTTGTTCCACACGGCCTTGAGCCAGTGGAAAGTCAATGCGATGACGGCGATCCAGGCGATGATCAGGCCGATTCCCGGTCCGGCACCCTGCAGGTTGTCCGGCACGGTCTGCCGCGTCCAGATCGAGAGCATCCCGTACACCGACGACACCGCACATCCCGCGAGGGCGGCCCACGCCAATGCCCAGATACGGGTGACGAGCGCGAGCACCGACATCACCACGCCGAACATCAGCACCAGCACGACGAAGACGCGTGACGGCAGCGCGATGGACTCGGCAACTGCGGCTTCTCCACCCGTGAGCACGTCGAATCCGCTGGCCGATCCGGTGTGCGGCAACGCGAACGTGACCAACAGGACCAGCACCAGCCCGGCCACGACCATGGCCCGCGCTCCCGGGTCCAGTTCCGTCATCACCGCCCTCTCCGTTCGCCCGAGTTCCTCGGCGGATCGAGAGGGTACGACGCGATCGGGTCCGTCTGTGTCTGTCATGCGGTGCATCCTGTCTCTACCGGTAGCGGCGCCGGTGCGCCGATCGAGGGAAGTCCGAGGCCGACGCCGATCGGTGCCGTCTTGGGCATCACACCGCGTTCGTGGGCGTCTCCTGCTGCCGTACGGCGATGCGTGAGCACGCCGGCGTCGGCGATGAGGTGGTACGGCGCAGCGGCCGTCAGCGTGGTGGTGACGACGTCGCCCGGGCGGATCTCGCTCACGCGTTCGGCGTCGACTGCGAAATGCACGAGTCGGCCGTCCCTGGCTCGCCCGCTCATCCGATGCGTCGCGGCGTTCTTGCGACCTTCACCGGTGGCGACGAGCAGTTCGACCTCGGTACCGATCAACTCTCGGTTGGCAGCGAGAACGATCTCTTCCTGCAGAGCGATCAATCGCAGATAACGTTCTTGCACAACCTCTTTGGGGATCTGATCGGGCATCTCGGCGGCAGGCGTTCCCGGCCGCTTCGAGTACTGGAAGGTGTAGGCATTGGCGAACTTCGCCCGCCGAACCACGTCGAGCGTCTGCTCGAAGTCCTCATCGGTCTCACCGGGGAAGCCGACGATGATGTCAGTGGTGATGGCCGCGTGTGGCATGACCGCGCGCACCTTGTCGATGATGCCCAGGAACTTGCTCTGCCGGTAGGACCTGCGCATCGCCTTGAGGATGCGATCCGATCCGGATTGCAGCGGCATGTGCAGGGTGGGACAGATGTTCGGGGTGGACGCCATCGCCTCGATGACGTCGTCGGTGAACTCGGCCGGGTGCGGAGAGGTGAACCGCACTCGCTCGAGACCATCGATCGAGCCGCATGCGGTCAGCAGCGATGCGAACGCGCCGCGGTCGCGAGGCATGTCCGGATCGGCGAACGAGGCACCGTACGCATTGACGTTCTGGCCGAGCAGCGTCACCTCGAGTACACCCTGATCCACCAAAGCCTGTACCTCGGCGAGGATGTCGCCCGGCCTGCGGTCGATCTCCTTGCCGCGCAGGGCCGGGACGATGCAGAACGTGCAGGTGTTGTTGCAGCCCACCGAGATCGAGACCCAGCCCGCGTATGTCGATTCGCGTTTCGCCGGCAGGGTCGACGGGAAGGCCTCGAGGGATTCGAGAATCTCGACCTGTGCCCGTTCGTTGTGCCGGGCGCGCTCGAGCAACACCGGCAACGACCCGATGTTGTGGGTTCCGAAGACCACGTCGACCCACGGAGCCTTCTCGACGACGGTGCTGCGATCCTTCTGCGCCAGGCAACCACCGACCGCGATCTGCATGTTGGGGTTTCGCGTCTTCGCGGGCCGCAACATGCCGAGGTTGCCGTACAGCTTGTTGTCGGCGTTCTCGCGCACCGCGCAGGTGTTGAAGACGACGAGATCTGCGTCGGTGCCTGCGTCGGCCGGAACGTAGCCCGCTTCCTCGAGCAGCCCGGACAACCGCTCGGAATCGTGGACGTTCATCTGGCAACCGTGCGTGCGCACCTCGTAGCTGCGGCTCGACTGCCGTGTAGCTTCATCGATCATTATTGACACGCACCAGAGTATCAGTGGTCAGAAACAGAAATGCCCCGGTCACATGGACCGGGGCACTCTGCAAGCCAGTGTTACCTGGGCTTTGTCGTGATCGTCACCTTACGGATCGGACCGGGAACCGTGATGGTCTTCTTCTGACCCGGCTTGATGGTGATACGCCTCGTAGTCATGCGCTCACCCCGGAATCGAAGAAGGATCGTTGCCGGGGGCGATGGTGTCTTTCCCCGAAATCGTTCCGTCCATGTTGTGGATGACAAGCTCTCCCCCACCCACAGCCTGGAGACGCCTGCGAGCCACGTTGATGGCATCGGCCTTGGTGTTCTGACGGTCCGTCACGGCCCCGTTCAGTGTCACCTTCCACGTCGTTGCGAACGACTCGTACGTCACGTGCGCTGAATTAGCCACGATCTTCTTCTCTCTACCTCCAGCATTACTGAGCCGAACCGACCAAGGTGTCTTGATTTTGCCAAGGTCGTTGGAAAGAGTTACGTTGGCTAGGAACCCTAGGAAGTTCAAGCCGCAGAGCCTCGTTCCAGTCCGACTCCCGGATTTGGACCGGGGCTTTCGGTGGTTTAAACACTACACCTAGTGTCCGACATCCCCCTACAACACGAGATGTTGCGAATCACATGCTTGGTATTCACTGGTCACGGCATTGCTTGTCCAGCTGAAAAACTGGCCCTCAACCGCAGGCCGTAGCCAGTTACATGTATCCAATATCGTTTTCGGTAAGGGAGATTTTCGTTTGGCCTTTGGCCGCCCCTATAGGCCATTCATGGTCATGTCACCGATGACGGCCTCCTTGTAGAACACGGACACCCGCCCTTGCGGTTGGCGTTGAGCACAGTTGTCGATGGTGCCCCACAAGCCCTGTCATGGGACACCACCGACCGCAGCTACTTCTCTCTGGCGATGACTCCGCACAAACCGATTGCTGCGATGAGAACACCTGTGGTCACATTCGGTATCTGAGCGGTGAAACCGACTGCCGCTAGGAGATTGACGGTCTCCATGATTCGGTTTCTTGTCGGTGGCCTGTGGTCTTCTGATGGTGGGTCGGTAAGCTGGCTCAAGTGAAGCCCTCCTAGAGATGGTTTCGACAGTGGCACCGGGTGATCGTCATGTGGAGTGCAGGTCACCTGGTGTTCCACAACTGTAGGCGGTGGAACCGACAGAATTTTCGTAGCTGCCAGTATGTCCTTGGAGGACGTGACAGGTGTGACGGATGCGACCAAAGTAATGTTGCGTACTGCACCAGGTGTAACCACCACATGGGGATGTGCCAGAGGAACACCCGGTGCACTTAAGATTCGGGCATGCTGCTAGCTCAAGCGCCGGTTCAAGAAATCATTGTGAAGTCTGCAACGCCCTGGTGGACCATCGGTTCTGCTGTGCTCGTTGCCCTCATCGGTTGGTTTGTGATTCACCGGACCAGCAAAGCAAGGGACCTAGAGAATTGGCGCAGGACCACGATCACAAGTGCTGCTGCTGAGTTGATCGAAAAGTCCGACTCGTACAACTTGACCAAAAAAAGTTTGCTCAACCCTCCGTTCCCACGAGGGGAATCACTGCAAGGCCAACTCGAAATAATTTTCGCAGCGCTAAACGAAATGAACTCAAAAATGACCACTCTGCGCATATGCGGGGACGAAGTGGTACATGCCAAAGCCAAAGAAATCTATGAATTCAACAAAACAGACGGTGGCAAGGACATCATTCCGTTCATTAGAGATTACCTTAAAGACCCGAGGAAAAGTCTCGACTCCATAGCAAAAGAAGCACCGAAATATAGGCACGATACATCACAATTAACTCAGCTGCATAACCAACTAATCCAAGCAACGCAGATTGCAACAGGTGTAAAAAAGAAACGAAGCATCAAGTCATGACAAGTGCGGACGGCCCTTGCAACCAAGACGAATTCTGATTGCCAGTATACATCGAAGCAAAGATCATGATGAGACACAAGGTAGCAAATCAATACTTATCCGCGTATCTATCCTGATATCCGGTAGAAACGACCGTCTCAACGACTGGCGTCCATGCAACACCTGATGATTCTCTCGTAAAGTACAGCTCTAAACGAACATGATTATCGACAAATGACCATTCCATCTTTCTGATGAAACAAGTATGCTGCTCGTTCTTCCAGATAATCTTGACCGCATCGAAGATGTCAAACTCGGATAGACCCTTCAAATCATAGAATTTGTCAGGGATAATCATGACTCTAGAAATCTTGTTCTTCGCTAGAACATAATCGTCCATGATTGCATCTGCCCAATCGTGACAACCTGGTCCTAGTTCTTCATTACTGATGTCTTCCATCTTTCCTGTCCCGCGCACAACCTTCGTACGCAGAACTAACCCGCTGATACGGCCTCATCCCATTTCTTGCCACCGCACCCCGCCAGGTACAACTACATCCAAAAAAACTCTGACCAAATTCACACCAGATCGTTGGTTACGCTCCCAGATGCACCGGGTGTAACCACCACATGGGGATGTCCGGAGGAACCTTTGGTGCACCGCTGACGGATAGGCGCAGTGACGGCTGACCGGCATTGCTCTAAGCTCACCTGGTGTTGCCCTTGCGCCTCTTGCTTGCCAACTACATTGCCGAACGGTGGTATCTCGTGGATCAGGAACTGTTGAGAACCATCGGCTTATTCGTTGGCCCAGCGCTCGCTGCTGTCATCGTCATGGTGGGATGGAGAAGAACACATCGTGACGCTCTGGAACGTGACGCGAGGACGCAACAGACTGCCGCTGACCGCGACCTAGAAAACTGGCGTAGAACGACCGTTGTTGACACCGTAATCAGCCTCTTGCAATTGTCCCAACTACGGCTTGACTCAGTTCGTGAATATGGTGAAGACCGAAGTAAATGGATAGATTCCACGCGAAAATTGGAACATCTTTATCTGATACTTGTTCTAGCTGTTCCCGATACCCTATTGAGATATCACGCTGACCTGCTGATAGAACCACACCGTAAGAGTTTGCAAGAATTTCTCGCGCCGCCCAAACCGAACGATCCTTTCATTAACGTTAGACGCGACGCCATCGCATACATGAAAGGCATTGACCATGATCTTCTGCAACGAAACCTCAGAAATGAGGTGATGTTCTTCCTGGGATCAAAAACTCGAGAGGAACTGGAAACCGATAATGGCTAATCGATCGTGACATACGACGTACCTAAGGGACGGTTAAAAAATTGCACAGCAAAGCCAAGATTGCAATACTAGTAGCGCCAATCGTAATTTTGTCGATCTCGACGGCAGTATTCATTGTGTCGATTGCACATTGGGACTATCCGACCGTCATAGGCGCAATGTCACCTTGGCTGACGCTATTCGGCCCGACGTTAGCCGCTGGACTTGTCTATATCGGCTGGACACGAACACACAAGGATGCATCTACTCGCGACTTCGACAACTGGCGTCGGACAGCTCTACTCAAACTTGTTAGTGATCTGATTGCGCTGTCAACAGAGAGAAACCGACTTCTCATCGAAATGGCCGATTCGATCCCCATGGGTGGAGGTAAGAAAGTACCTCTAGATACAGACACCAGTTCACAGGTGTTCAATATGGCAACCATTGTCGAGCAGATGAACCTTCTCGACGAGACTGTGAGCAAGAGCGCAGCACTTATTCTCAGAAAGCATGAAAAATCAGAGAATGCGGTGCCGTCGGATCCTAGCTTATACGAACAGATAGCCTGTCAAATTGTCAAACCCGATTCACTTAAGATGGCACATGGTGTGCTTATGGGCGTCTTCAACAACAGGCTTGGCAACAAGAATTCCCATGCTTCGATCGAATACCGATCTCTGATAAGTGAACTTGAAAAAAACGGAACAATCTGATTTTATCTGAATGGGATACATGAAGGCTCGACCTCAATCTCATCAAACCCATAACTGTGCAACAACATGCGTAAACCTCTGACCTTTTCCTCGGTGTTCACACCCGGCCCCACCGTAATACTCTTGATCGCTACCGCCGGATCAAAATTCAGGTCAATATAAGGCACCATACCGAATTGTTCGGTCGGTCGATAGTGAACATTATGCTTCTCCGAAAAGCTAGATACCACGTGACGCCATTCACGTTCGTCCTTAAAGCCCGCATGCTTGATTTGCGCTACTTGATCAATACCGACGATCCCGAACACGAGATTTCCGAGGTCGTTCGCATTGTTCTCCAATGACAAACCTCTACCTTCGAGCATTTCAAGTACAATTTGTAAGAACGACTCAAACGACACCACAAAGCGGTTAGCCAAATCGTGCTGCTGATGCTTCTGGTACAAAACAGGGTATAGAGCTTTATTCACCTTCGATTGTTCCGAGTCGTCCTCGGTCTTCACACTGAAATTGATACCATCCGGTAACCGTCGCGGAGCGCTCGTAAACTGGTACGTGAACTTCTCTACTTGCTCACCGTGGAACCCGATAGAGTATCCATTTCCGCCCGTGTAACCACGCCATTGACTTAGGGAATCTCCATCCTCCGAAAAGCAAGCAGTGTAGACCGAAACATCAACGGTAGCTTCGATCCCCTCCAGCCACTGGTCGATATGCAAAATCAAGGCTCGTCCGAACTTCTTTTTAGTTTCGTCCTCGCTGACCAGATAGTAGCTTTCCATATAGCTCTTGAAGAGCTCCAACCCGTACTTAAGCTCTAATTTATCGTTCAAGAATCTAACTTCACTTGCCCATAGGCAATTACTCTTCAATATGCCATGGAGGCCGTACACGTTGGTGTAGTGATAGAGATCCGGAATGGTTTTTTTAACAACTGGCTCTGTGTCACCCATAACGCGAGATTACCAGAGCGTTGACTAGCAGACGTCGAAGTAAAGATCACGGTAGCTCTCGGCTGGCACGATGGCTGGTGTCCATGCCACACCTGACGTTGCTCGGCTAAAGTACAGCTCCAAGCTCACATGGTTGTTAGTCACGGTCCACCCTATCTTTTCCGATGAAGCAAACCTATTTATTCTTCCATACGACATTGATGGAATTAAGATTTTCAAGCTCAGACAGAAGCTTCGTGTCGTAGAAGATATCAAGAGTCATCTCCACTCTCGATCCTTTTTTCGAGAACGTGGCGTAGATGGTCTACATAGCGCGGTCTGGTCTGCGCTCCAGTTGCTCAAAGTCCGGCCAGTTTGATTTTGATGCCTACTTCTTCTTCGATGATCGCGATGGCTCGGGGTGTACTTTGCATCAAAGCACGATCAAGCCATGGATTTGGCCCTACCTTATGCGGGCCGTACGACCCCCTGGCGAAACCCCCGTTATGTTGGGCAGCAACATAGATGCCGCCACCGTGACTTGTACGGCCTGGACCGCCTGCCGAAACCGAAGCCTGCATGGCTGTCGACTTGAGTCTGTGACTACCTTTCAGGGCTCCTGTGAACTCCGGTGCCTCATTGATGGCGTTATCGAACATGAAGGCCCCAATGCGGTCGAACGCTGAATTGAACTGACGCACGCTTGCCCTGAACTTTGCGAGCTTAGTAATAAGTTGGTCTCGACCTTTGACCGCAACGGAAATCGCAATGGCCATTACAGATCTACTGCTTGAATATTTAATGTATTGCTGAACGCAATGTTTGATGCAAGTAGTCGTCCACCGTTTTGATCCACCGCGACAAAGCTTGTCACCTGCACATCATCCAGTTCTTTGACCACGAACAAACACTTGCTTGTCAAGCTGTTCAGATGATCCAATGTTGAATCTTTGTCTTCCGGTCCTGCGATAATGCTCAGATTGAACGTGACCATGATGTTGAAGTCGTTTTTTCCTATTGTTGTTTTCACAACGTCGATGTAATTCTGAGCTGGGTACAATTGGACATACGGTGGAGCTTGCTTTCTCATTCCCCCCGCGAATACCGTAACACCGATAGCTTCGAGTTCATCGACTATCTGCTGCTTGTACTGAGTAATGTTCATCAGAACCACCCAACGAACTTGCGCAGTATAGGATATGCATAATGCATTGGATCTTTAGGTCTGGCGGTAACGAATGTTCCATCCTGACCATATTGACCAGATGTGCTGGTATCCCTGTTGTCCGCGTAGTAAAGCTGTTGCCCGATACCCAGAAGCACCGACACATATGTGTTAGCTGGAATCTTGACCTTGCGAGCACCCAACCACTGATCGAGTAAGTCGATAGCTGTTTGAAGATTTCTCGACAGATCTGCATCCGATGTCTCTGCATTGGCACCGATGAACTTACGGAAATCCGCAATGGTCACAGCGCTAGAGACGTAGAGTTCGGAATAAGATTCTACGTATGTGTCGGTACTCATCATCAGGTCCAAGTAACCTTTGCTACACCTTTGCCGTCGAAGACGCCTGTTGCCAAGAATCCAAAAAGGCTGCGTAGTTCTGTAAGGTTCACAATGTTTTCGTCGCTCAATTCAAAGATTGAAGACTCCCATACAAGCAACGCTTCGTTGCTTACAACATAGAAGCTGTTAGCTGGAAGGTTTGGACCTGATACAACTGGTAGACCTGCGATATTTGCGGATCCTGCTGCACCTGGAACCACTGTGCCCGCTGTGTTGGCAGAAGCGTTTCCGTCGATGCGGAACAATGGACGACCTGATGTATCGTTTGAAGTCAACAGAGTCTTGTGAACGTCCCTGGAAACGATAATATTTGTTCCAGCAAGACCGCGTGAGTTGTCCTCAATCGCCATAAGTCCGTCTTCAACGGCTGCAATCCAACCTGATGCTGCTGATGTTCCTGTGATGGAACCACGAACTACAACGTTCAAGTTCGCGTTAGCGATACCTGTAAGAGTCGCTGCAACCTTTGCCTCTGTTGCCTTTGCGTACTCAACGCTCATGTGCTTAAGAGTTGTGTTAAGTAATGGTGCTTTACCGAAACGTAGCGCCTGGACAGATAGCTCTGCGTATCCGCCAAATGTTTCGATTGGTGCTGAATCAGTTGTGATCGCTACCTTGTTGAAAGTAAGCGGCTCACCTTCGGCAGTCTGCTTTGCAACTGTTCCTGTACGAGTAGATACCTTCGCATACTCGATTGTTGATCCTGAGTCACCGGGAATAGCTTCGCCACCAAAGATTGCTTTGATAGGACGACGCTTCTCGATGAAGTTGAGTTCCTTGTCTACCCAGATTGGACGCAACGCATTGTCTGCTGTTGACCCACCTGTATATGCACGAACCTGTAGTGCATCTCGTGATGCATCTTTGCCGTTGTACGCTGCCACTACAGCATCGGCCAGAGTATCGCTTCCGCGAATTTCTGTTACTTCTCTATTGTCTAATACACTGAATTTACGATCTAGCTCAGTAACAGAATCACGTAATCCTGCGACCTCGGTAGAAAGATTGTCACTTTCTGACATAGCTTTTTCATCATCTTCTTTCTGTTTGTTTGATTCGCGGATTTCTATTACCGCTGCCCCGGCATATGCGGGACTTTCTACTAGACTTACTTCTTCTAGCGAAACCTTTGTTCTGACAACAACGTTGTCAATTTCTTCATGCTCCACCGGATTGAAACCGATAGAGAAACTTCTGATCTTCCCTGAAATTGCATCAGAAAGAACTTGATCACCTTTGGCACTTCTGTAGATCTTTGTGGTTACCTCTAAGCCTGCATCTGTTGATACTGCGCTGAGGATAGAACCAATACTCAAACCGTTACTGGTGTGATCGTGTCTGTAATAGACAGGCGCTTCCGAATGATCGGCTATTGCACCTTTGGCGAACTTCTCTTTGTAGCTCGTGACCCCGCGAATCTCCGCAACCTGATCCCAAGGCACCGCGATGCCTACAATCTCACGCTTATCTGCTCTGACTTCTACTACTTCTGAATCTCTAATCTCCATTTTCTGTTGGTTGTTCCTTAGTTTTATTGTCCTGCTCCACCGGCTCAGCGGCCAATGGTTCTAATCCTCGAGTAGCTCTTACTTCATTAGGTGTCACAACTTTGTTTCTGATGTCGATTGCTTCGGCCCGACGCTGAGCCAACGGATCGAGACGCAATAGGTCTGTCTCACGCAAGCTTGCTACTCTGCGACCCGGCAAAAGGTCAGTGAGATGACTTTCGATTTCCAAGATGTAGTTGAGTAACGTCCCTTGCAGGAATCTTGCATTGGAGTCCTGCAAGTTCTGATATGTTGTCGAAGACTGTGTTTGTGCTTCCATAGCCTCTGCCGGAACACCCAGAAGTCGACAAAGCTGCAAATTGACTTCGTGCAAGACTTCAATATATCGAGTGGAACCGGGATCAAGATTGATCGATTCGTAGCTGAGTCCACCTGGCAACACCGCTAGCTGCTGATTTTCTTTGATGAACTTGATGAAGCCCTGAGCCGCATCGTTCATGTCGTCGATATTGATCGAATCGGTTGTCTTCAGCACCCCGCGTGGAGTAGTACCCGAGAACCATTGCTCCGAGTACTGTTGAAGCATAAGAGCGAACCTGAACACCTGTGGTGCTGCCTGAATGGGACCTATGCCTCTTAGCTTGCCGACAATAGGTAAGAGCTTGAGATGACGAATCGAGTCCCTAGGAATCTCTGTCTGACCGATGTAGTAACGAACCTTGCCGTTGCGCTTCTCGATCTTAACTTCTTCCGGGTCCAGAACCTCAAGAGCTGTGGCCTCATTGCGACCGTTGCGAGTGATGCGCCAAAACGCCTCACCATGAAGAACCATTGAGCTTACGGTCTCCTGCACAAACGCTTTACGGCTTTGAAAAGGATCTGGCCTGTTGATGAGGCTCGAATTCTCGATCTTGCGATCGTCCAAGAATGTTTCGACCTCAAGCTCTGAGACAAGAGTCGACAGATACTGCACCGCTCGAAAGACAATATCGATCTGAATTAGTTCGTTTGCCTTAGGCAGATACATACTGGAATGGCTGGGTGGAGTGACACCAGATAGAGGGTCGTAGCCCTCTGGTAACTGATCTTCTCTAATCTGCATTGGGGTTATGTTTTCTAACCCGAATAGTCTTTTAATTGCGCCCATGATGTTATCTCTATTATAGCATTATTAGGCACTAATTGTTTGAAGTTTGTCTCTACTTCTGCTATTCGCGTAATGAACTGCCATAGCCATTGATTTGATTGAATCGATATCAGATGGAGAATCTTTGGTGCTTATTTTGTACCCGTCCCCCGACGCAACCGTGAGGGCTACGGCACGTTGCTTATGCATCACCGGATCATTCTTGTGAACCAGACGGTTGGTAGCTGCAAGAGAGAACGTCACCGATGTGGCCTGTGCGAGCTGCTGCACGTTGTAGAACTCAACCGGTAGGTGGTACTTCTCCCTGAGGTTGACGCGTAGTTCCTTGAGAGTGATCGCGTCCATGACGAAGATTCCCCTGTGACTGCGGTAGAGCTGTCTACAGACCTCCGTGAGCCTGTCAGTAGTTGGATTTCTGATGGTTGCGACAACTTCGGTATGAACCTTGCCCTCGACCAACGTGGCAGCAACTATGGTGGCGTAGTCCCAGTGCTCCGTTCGGTCAATGGCGAACACTGCTCCCCTACGTGAATCGGCCGGCACTCCCTGACCAGCACTTTTAGTCCACATCGCCAGTGGTAGGAACAGATTCTCCGCCTGACCGTGACGGCCTAGCACATACCTGCTCCACTCGTAATCGGGCAACGAGCCGTTCTCCTCTAGAACACGCTCAAACGGGATACGGCCACACTCGACAGCCGGGTTAGCTGCTGCAACCATCTCGTACGATCTGAGACCGTGATGCTGGTCCAGAGCTTCGGAGGCAAAGTACTTGAAGTAGCCGAAACGCTCGTGAAGCCCTTGCATCGCCTCTGTGCCGTACTGCTCCAACGTGTGCAGGAGCGTAGACAGCTCATCCCCTGCACTAGTGATACCCACAAGGATCGAGTCATCCTGAGCTGTGAGACCGATCTTCATGTTCGAGTAAACGGATGGATCGAGCAAATGAACCTCGTCCACCACAATGGCAATGTTGCCATCTGCATTGAAAGGTATGGACTGCAACGACTTTGGTTGCACCGTGGCATACGCCTTGAGTTCCGCGTAGACAGAGTTGTCTTTGGGTCTGAGCGTTCTCGACTGCCTGTTGATGCTGTGGCGGCTGCTGAGGGCTGGAATCTGGTTCATCGGCAAGGTGACGCGCTCGAACAAGATCTGCGCCTGCTGCACCGATGAGGCAACACACCCCATCTTGGTGACGTTGCGACGCTTCGCTGACTTCATGTACCCGAGCCACATCAACGCACCCAGAACCGTTGTCTTGCCCACCTGGCGCGGTATCTCTATGAGGACACCTTCGCGGTATCGCAGCTTCCCCGCTAGACGCTCATCGGCATGATCATCGGGATACGTCTCCAGCACTGCACGCATCAGCCATATTTGCCACTCATCAAGCCTCTGACCTGGCAACATATAGAACTTGTTGACACGCTCAATATCCTCAGCGGTGAGCTTGGTCGTGAAGCTATGTGAGAGCGGCTGTGTGTATTCGGCAGGCAGAAGCATCTAGAGAAAATCCCCAAGAGCTTCGACATCTGGATCGACCTGCTCAGCAAGCTCTGCGGCGAGCTTGGCGTCGTGCTGGCGCTGGCGCTCCTCTGAGACCATCTTCTGTAGTGCGGTGAAGCTCTGACGCCACTCCATCGTGATCTGCCCCGACGTTTGACGGTTGCCCTGGGCTTTTCCGTCCAAGGTGGCTGCTATGTGATAAAGCTGCACCACCAACGGGAGGCAATCATCATCGATGAAGTCTTTGTTCTTATTTGTGTACGCTTCCAAGCTTGATTCATAGCTCCGAAGCGTAAGTTTCTCCAATTTGTCATTATCTACTGCTTTGGCTGGCATTAATTCATTCAATTCCTTTCTATTTATTGGTATATGCGCTGAAATGCGTCAATTTACGTGAATAACGCGTGCATAATATGCATGCGCCTTTGCACGATTCTGCATGGTCCATGCATACTTCTTTTGACGTTTGCCCTTGACAACTCATGGAAGGAAAGACGCTCCGCTCTTGGGTCGCTACGTCTCCTCAAAAAAACATACCCACCCATAAATGTATGACTATGCAGTCCCATGCATGACAGATTTGCTCCATGCATTGCAGCGCATGATCATCCATACGCTGCTTCTCAATGCAATGTCTCTCAATACTTCATGCTTTCATCACGCTATCTTTTGCTTCATTCATCGCGTATCCAAGTGCCATACTGTTTCAGCTCTCCATCTTCGGATACATAAGAGGACACAATCTTGTGGCCAATCAATCTATCCTCGTAGTAACGCTTACGAGATATGTTGGTCTCGTGCATTTCGAGGGCCTGCTCAAGAGTTGTGCTCTTCTCCCCCGCACGACGCGATGCCTCTTCGTATGCGATGCTTTGACCTTCTGAGTCTGGCTCAACCTCACGCTTAACAACACTGATGGTGTGTATGGAGCTGGTGTTCAATTTATTCAACGCCATGATTTGCCCTTGATTTCTTTTACATTACTGCCTATCTTGTGCTCTTTACTCATTATCTATTCCTTCTTTCAATTTATTTAAACTATCTTCTAACTATTCTATTTCATTTACTGTCATTGCTTCATTCTTTCCTTAATGTAATCAGAAGGAAACCAGTCGTGGTTATACCAAGTGTTTCTGTGCTCCCCCGCTTCCTTGGCACCCTTGGAAAAATTATGCCTCGCACACATCGCAACAAGATTGTCTTCATCCCAGAACAGTTCGGGATATTTGGAGCTTGGTCTCACATGATCGACTGTTGTGGCAGGCGTATCGCATCCCTCGACTGCACATTCGTAGTTGTCACGAACCAGAATCTTCTTGGAAAGCTTGGTCCACTTACCTGAGTGGATACGATTGTCGCTCATGCTTTCATCACGTTGAATGCACTGACCAAACCACCACGAATACTGACATCGATCTTGACGCTGTACTTCTGTTGTAATTGCTTCAAGAGGTTGATCAGTTCGATTTCTATCTTCTCTTCATCCCCTGCCGAAACGCCCTGGGTTAACGAGATTGCTGTTCTCGCGAACTCCGACGCTTTGTTTTTCCTAACGTTAGCTACTGCCCTACAACACTCTATGCACCTGGACTGACGGCCATCCTTAGCCTTCTCGTGTTCATAGAAATCATCGAACGACTTTGACTTCTTACATCTTGAGCATGTTTTCATTATTGGACCAACACCCAATGATGAAGCAACGATCTCTTGTTCAGGCATGAAGAATTATCACACCAATGTCTTTTGCAACTGAACTTTTGAGCCAGTTCGCTGGGCATTAGCTCCTGACCCCGCGATTTCTGGCCCTATACGCCTTCATGTACTTCCGACGCTTAAGTTTGAGTGCTTCATCTGATGCATAACGCAGATTCGTTTTGTGCTTGATGTCATCAGAGTTGATTCTGTAATACTGTTGATTGTATTCGCGCACGCAATCACGGCAGTATGAAAATCTTCCATCTGCCAGATCCTTACGGATACTGAAGTCTTCCAATTGCTTTAATTCATCACATCTACTACACTTTTTCATTACTTACTAATAATACCATTTTTGAAGATAAGTTTCTTCTGGTCTATAGAAATAGGACCCACTTGAGGCAGAAACGAATTAAGGCTTGAGGGGCCCTCATTAGATGAAGGTGCCCCGCTAAGGCGAGACAACCTTAGCGGGGCGATGGGATATATAAATAATGGAAATGTTAGATCCCTATTATAGCAAATTTATTGATGCATTTCTTGCGCTTGCCTGAAACATTTTTCGATGTAGTCTTCGAGAGTCAAACCATCCCCGCCATTGTCGTAGAACCATCTGATGTACACACGTCTGTCTCTGTCGGATATTTCAACCGCATCATTCTTGACTACTGATACTGGTTCTGAGCGCTTCACTTGTGCCGGATGATTAACTACCGCCTTGAACTTCTTTCGGCCCTGGCTAATATTTACCGGGAACTGTTCAGGGTAGACGTAGTTCTTATCCTCCCCGCGCAACCCTCGTGGTGTATTGCTGACCACAACCGGTTTGTTGTACTGCGTAACCTGCTCCGGGGCCTGACCTAGGTTCAGACGCTTCAAGCGCTGCTTGAGAGACTTCGGCATCACTGCATCATCTGGTGCATTCTCTGCCCAACTCCACGCCGCCATGATGGTCTTCATGTCAGCTTTCTTTAGATTACTCACCATCTCCAACAGTTCTATGTCCTGACTGATGACCAGATCAGACGGAAACAATTCTTCATCACCTACAAAATCCATGATTACCTCCTTTCGTTTCTCGGCATTGTCGTATCGGTATTTGTCGATTATTTTATGGTAGATATGTCGAGCGTATTGCTGCGGTCTCAAATGAGGCCCTATGCCACCGGGAATCGCATCTAGCATCTCAGCGTAGAAGACAAGGCCAATGCTGACGTTGTCGTCAATCTCTGTCTGCGACAATCCTCGGTACATATTTCGGAGGATCCTTATCGGGTCCGGATCCTCCCCCGGCTGGTCGTATCTGTACTCCCACAACTCTTTTTCAGAAACTTCTGAAAAAAGTGTGCCGAAACCGCTCTGTTTTACGTTGTACTTAGTAGACGAGAGAGATACGTCGTCTTCCTCTTCATCCTCTTCATCCTCTTCATCCTCTACAGAAGGTAGGACAACCTTAGGTAGGGGAAGGTAGATGTCTAACCAGTCATCTATGAGTTCTAAAGATTCTGGAAAATCTATTAGAGCTAGACGCTTTTGGTTTTCGAGCCTCTCGATGTGCTTACGTTGTAACTTGAGGTCTACCTCTTCGCCGGGGGCATAGGAATCGTAGAAATTCTGCCTCAACGTCACCCATCGCTGCTGCAATGCATTCTGAGCCTGAATCTCTACGTTCTGAGTTGTTTTAAACTCCCAGACATCTATCAGGTCATCTTCGAGCAGATCATTCATGAGCAATCACGCTCGTAAGATGCATCAGAAATATCTACACCTAGAAACCATCGGCTGTATTGTGGCGATTCTTTTACTGCCTGTTCTATGTCCTGCTGGTATTCAATAATCATTATGGTCCTTCTTTCTTTTTTATATAGAGAAACCCCCGCAACTAGGACCAGTAGTTGCGGGGGCATGATTTTCTCTATATCTAAAGAAAGTTTTCTGCTTGTATCCTCCTGCCGCTGGTCCCGGTTGTTGAAGCTCTATGTTCAGTATAGCAAATTATTTGCCTGGATCTGGTCGCCAGTCATCATTGTCTTGATTGTAGAAGAGCGCGACAGAGTTCATTTCAGTCTCTTTTTCTCCTACCTGGATAACCAGTTTCGCAATTAGGGCACTACCTTTAATACTTCTGGCACCAGTTAGTCGTTCTAGCTCATCGGTGTCAACCTCGAAATGAAAGCTTGCAGTCCGCTGAATATCACTCATGATTCTCTATTCTCCCGTTTTGCGGGGGTTAAATATAGCATCTTGCCGCAAGATGCTATTTCCTTCGATACATAAGACAATGAACCTTCTTGATCCATCGCCACATAACCGAGCTGCATCAACTCTGAGAACTCGTAATGAGCATGACTGCACATAGTCGTCCTGTCCGTTGAATGACCCGATAGGACGACAGTAGCGCTTCGGGACGCATAGGTCAATAGCAAACAATAAACTTTTCTTTTGTCGAACCAAATTCCAAAGAATGCGATCCAAGTCTTATCTATTATCGATTACCCGAGCTAAGCAGTAATCATTCTTCAATGTTTCCGTCTTTAGTTATTTATCGCTGCCTGCCTATCCTTATAACGAATGGCCGCTAGCTCGAGTTCCCCATCTGACCAGGCATTTTGCACCTAGGCTGAGAAGTTGAAAGCCTCTGACCAGGCGTTCGGTGCAACTTAATCACCTGACCTCACGTATAGGTCATGGCCTGTTCGTCGCTCTGCGTTTATCTGAGCCGGTGACAGCAAAAAGCCCCTGTTCCCAACATGTGGGAACAGGGGCCTTGAGATTCGCCTAGCTGCTGGCGTTGGTCAGTTCGCTCGCATTGTCGGGAACCTTCGGTGTGCGGGAGTTGTACGCCTGTTCGAGGTCACCCGGTATACGGCCACGGTCGGAGACCTTGTAACCGTTCTCGTTCAACCATGCGCGCATGGCCTTGAGCTGTTCAGGATCACGCTTCGCGCTGCTGGACCCCTTGGCCTTACCGGCTCTGCTGCTCAGATCGGCATTCTCCTTCGCAAGTTCGTTGACCTCTTGCTTCAAGGCGTCGATCTGGTCCTGTAGCTCCTCGGCCAGCGCATCCCCATCGGAGGCCAGCCACTTACGGAACCGCTCCTCGTTCTCGGTGCTCATCACCTTCTCGTAGACGGTGGCGTCTCCGGTCAGCTTGATCTTGAACGTTGTCGGCTCGTTGTCCTGCTCCACCTCCTCGCCTGTCAGCTCATCAGTGAAGGTATAGATACTGCGGGTCGTGAACTTTGCCATGTTGTCCTACTTTCGCGGGGGATTGAATGAGTCGGATACTAACATCTACTGAGCTTGTATCTAGTCTTTAGATACTTGACCCATTAATAGATAAACATGAACAGGGGAACCAAAGGAACTACGAGCAAGATGATTCCGGCTACATAGAGTCCCAGAGTCAGAATAATCAAGATCATGAGGAACCAGAAGATAGTTCTGTCAATAGTCACGATGTCACCCGAACATTTCGTGAATGTCTTCATCACGAAACTCAGAGTAAGCACGCAATGTTGTAGCGATGTCGGTATGTCTCATCTGTTTCTGTACCAGGGTATGTGGCGCTCCACGTTCGAGCATGGTCGTCGCGTACCAGTGTCTGAGCATGTGCGGGTTGATTTTGATTCCCACTCTTTGCCCTGCTCGTCTCAGAGATTCACGAACCTGGCTGGGAATCGCGGTATCAGAGATGGTTTCGACCAACGGAGACAACCAGTGCGGGATTGTCACCACAGCTTCGGAGCACTTGACCGGCCCGACACGGAGAACCCTCTGGGAATCGAGGCCAGTTTCACGGGGTGAGGCTTGAAGTTGAACGATCTGACGATCTATCAAAAGTTTGTCGCCGTTGACTGACCTCTGAGTCACAGCACAAGCTTCCCCGACCCTGCATCCTGCGTACATCATCAACAGACCCCGAACCTCGTGCGGTGAGGTCATCAAGGCCAGACGTAGAGCCGACTCCTCTGGCAACACATATGAGCGCTTCGGACTTCTTGGAATTTTGATCTGATGACCCAAGACAGACCGGACAGCGATGACAGTTGCTCTGCGAGTAGCCAAGTTCTCGATGTTGTACATCAGGGATTCGACATCGTCACGGCTCAGAGAATCATCTGTGATCCCGGCACCTAGAAGTAGGCGTCTGTAGCTCCATGCTGTCGACTGTCGAAGGTTCTTAGCCTTGACAACTTGTTCGCATAGTTCACGAATTTCCATGTCCATCCCTTAGAACGGGATGAAACTACACGGTCTCAGTACCCGGACAACCGCTCGGAATCGTGGACGTTCATCTGGCATCCGTGCGTACGCACTTCGTAGCTGCGGGGAACCGACGCCGACGGGTCCGTCACCGGGACGGGATCGGTACTCCCGTGATCGGCCACGTCCACGGTCGGAAAAACACTCGTTTGCACCCCTCCAGGGTACGTCCATCGCACCGACCGGCCCGCCGGGGTCGCGGGCTCCACCACAGACTGTGCAGGGCCGATGTGGGGCAACAGTAAAGTTTCCATTACATAATCGAAGATGACGGGCGAAAACACCGGTCGGCGAGGAAACTACGCATAGGGTTTCGACTTATGACGCACGCCACCGACGCGCCGGCATCGACACCCCCGCCGGGCGCGCCCTCGATGATCTCGCTCAAATCCGTCGACAAACATTTCGGTGATCTGCACGTCCTCAAGGACATCAACCTGGAAGTGCCGGCCGGTCAGGTCGTCATCGTCGTCGGCCCCTCCGGCTCGGGCAAGTCGACTCTGTGCCGGACGATCAACCGCTTGGAGCCGATCGATTCCGGTGCCATCGAGGTCGACGGAGATCTACTTCCCGCGGAAGGCAAGGCCCTTGCGGCCCTGCGCGCCGACGTGGGCATGGTGTTCCAGTCGTTCAACCTGTTCGCGCACAAGACGATCCTGCAGAACGTCATGCTCGCGCCCATGAAGGTACGCAAGCAGAAGAAGGACGAGGCCGAGAAGAGCGCCTTGGCTCTGCTCGAACGTGTGGGAATCGCCAACCAGGCCGACAAGTACCCCGCTCAGCTCTCCGGTGGTCAACAGCAGCGTGTCGCCATCGCGCGATCTCTCGCCATGAACCCCAAGGTGATGTTGTTCGACGAGCCGACCTCGGCCCTCGACCCCGAGATGGTCAACGAGGTACTCGACGTCATGACCTCGCTCGCCAAGGAGGGCATGACGATGCTCGTCGTCACCCACGAGATGGGCTTCGCCCGCAAGGCCGGCGACCGCGTCATCTTCATGGCCGACGGAGCCGTCGTCGAGGACACCGATCCCGAGACCTTCTTCAAGTCGCCCAAGTCCGAGCGCGCCAAGGACTTCCTCGGCAAGATCCTCGGTCACTGACCTGCTTCACCGTTCACCCCGAATACCCGAACCGATCCCTAAGGACATTCACTGTGAGAATCACCCGACCGCTTCGCTTCGGTGTCGCCATCGCCGCTCTGTCCATCGTCGCCACCGCCTGCGGCGGCGGAGAGGAAGCTCGCACCATCTCGAGCAGCGCCGAGTCCGGCAACCTCATCGTCGGCATCAAGTTCGACCAGCCCGGTCTCGGTCTGCGCAATCCCGACGGCACGTTCAGCGGCTTCGACGTCGAGGTGGCCAAGTACGTCGCCGGCAAGCTCGGTGTCGACGAGGCCAACATCGAGTTCAAGGAGTCCCCCTCGGCGCAGCGCGAGACTCTGATCGAGAACGGCGAGGTCGACTACATCGTCGCTACCTACTCCATCACCGACACCCGCAAGGAAAAGGTCGGTTTCGCCGGCCCGTACTTCGTGGCGGGACAGTCGTTGCTCGTTCGTGAGGACAACACCGACATCACCGGTGCCGATTCGCTCAACGACGGCAAGCGACTCTGCTCGGTCACCGGTTCCACCCCGGCCCAGAACATCGCCGACGAGTACCCCGGCGTGCAGCTGCAGCCGTTCGACACGTACTCCGCGTGCGTCGAGGCGCTGCGCAACGGCACCGTCGATGCGGTGACCACCGACGACATCATCCTCGCCGGCTACGCCGCTCAGTCCCCCGGACAATTCAAGGTGGTCGGTGAGCCGTTCACCACGGAGAACTACGGCATCGGCCTGAACAAGGACGACACCGAAGGACGTAACCAGATCAACGACGCCATCGAGGAGATGGTGTCGAGCGGTGCATGGGAGCAGGCCTTCAACGACACCGTGGGCGCATCGGGCTACCCGCTGCCGACCCCGCCCACCGTCGACCGCTACTGATCGACCCTCTCGTCGTGTTCCGCGAGCGCGTGCGCGCGGAACACGACGGTTGGATCTCGCCGAGCCGTGAGGATCAACAAGCACCGTGAACCTATTGAGCAAGTACGGCGATCAATTGATCGACGCGTTTCTCTCGACCATCTACCTGACGTTGGCATCCCTCGTCGGCGCGCTGGTCATCGGAACGATCATTGCCGCGATGCGGGTGTCACCCATCCCGATCGCGCGTGGCATCGCCGCGACGTACGTCACCATCTTCCGTAACACCCCGTTGACCCTGATCATCCTGTTCACCTCGTTCGGCCTGTACCAGACCATGGGTGTCTCGCTCGCGTCGGAATCGTCCTCGACCTTCCTCGACGACAACAACTTCCGCCTGGCAATCCTCGGTCTGAGTGTCTACACCGCGTCGTTCGTCGCAGAATCTCTGCGATCGGGAATCAACACGGTCCCCGTCGGTCAGGCCGAGGCCGGCCGCTCACTGGGTATGACGTTCACCCAGAACATCTCCATCGTCGTTCTGCCACAGGCGTTCCGCGCCGTGGTCGGACCGCTCGGCAGTGTCGTGATCGCACTGACGAAGAACACGACGATCGCATCGGTCATCGGCGTCGCCGAGGCGTCGTTCCTGATGAAGAACATGATCGAGAACGAGGCCGCGATCTTCGTGGTCGGCGGCATCTTCGCGCTCGGTTTCATGATCCTGACGCTCCCGACCGGGTTGCTGTTCGGCTACATCAGCAAGCGATTGGCGGTGTCATGATGAGTGATGCAGTAGCAGTTCTCTACGACGTTCCGGGCCCGAAAGCGGTGCTGCGCTACCGGATCCTGACCGGGGTCGTTGCCGTCGTCTCGCTGGGCGTCGCGTTCCTCATCTACCGAGCACTCGACTCCAAAGGTCAGTTGACCGCCGAGAAGTGGGATCCGTTCCTCGAATCGACCACGTGGACCACGTATCTGATCCCCGGAATCCAGGGCACGCTGGTTGCAGCGGCGCTCTCGATCGTGTTCGCACTGATCCTCGGTGCCGTCCTCGGTATCGGCCGCCTCTCGGATCATCGCGCGGTACGGATCGTCAGCGGCGCGATCGTCGAGGTGTTCCGCGCAGTACCCGTACTGATTCTGATGATCTTCCTGTACGCGGTCTACGCCGATTACGAGGTCTTCAAGGTCAAGTACCTGGCGTTGGCGGCCGTGGTCACCGGCCTGACGCTGTACAACGGATCGGTCATCGCCGAAATCGTTCGCGCGGGAGTCAATTCACTGCCCAAGGGGCAGCGGGAAGCTGCATCCGCGCTGGGAATGCGCAAGAGCCAGGTCATGCTTCTGGTTCTGCTCCCCCAGGCCGTCACCGCCATGCTTCCGGCGATCATTTCGCAGATGGTTGTGGCGTTGAAGGACTCGGCGCTCGGTTACGTCATCGGGTACGTCGAAGTGGTCCGTTCCGGTCAGCAGGTAGGCGCGTTCTACAGCAACTACCTCCCCTCGCTGATCATCGTCGCCGTCATCATGATCATCATCAACTCCGCGTTGACGAAGCTGGCCACCGTGGTCGAACGTCGTTTGCGTTCGCGTAAGCGCAAAGCCGGCGCGACCGACGTGGTTCCCGCTCTCGATGGTGGTCAGGCAGCCTGATCGCCATCGCCGGCAACGAGTAAGGCCCGCAACACCGATGGTGTTGCGGGCCTTACTGTTTCTCGACGGCTACTACTCGAGGTGGACGATCACATCGAGTCTGGGCCGTCGAAGCCTTCGGTGTCGGCACCTGCGCGGTCGAGTTGCTCCTTGACCACCGCGAACGCCATGCCCTGCGAGTAGCCGCGGCGCGCGAGCATACCGACCAATTTTCGGACAACCTTGTCACGCTCGGCGCGGGCATCCGGCCCACTCGAGTCCGGCAACTGCAGTGTGCGAAATCGCTTGCGTACCAGCTCGGCTGCGCGCTGACGTTCGTCGTCGGCATCGATCGTATCAAGTGCGTGCAGAGCGAGTTCGTTACTGACTCCCTTGTTGCGGAGCTCCATACTCAGTGCGCGTTTACCCTTGCCCGAGTACTTGTGCCGGGATTGAACCCATTGCTGCGCGAAGGACTCGTCGTCGACAAGCTTTGCCTTTTCGAGCCGGTCGAGAACGGCGTTCGCGATCTCGGCAGTGAAGCCCTTCTTCGCAAGATTTGCTTCGAGTTCGTGCCTGCTACGCGCTCGGTCGGTCAGTAACCGAAGGCAGACATCTTTCGCCTGCGCCTCGGTGCCGCCACTCTCGTCTCGCTGCTGCACAGCGACAACAGGTTAGAAGTCCACCGGAGCGGCTGCAGGCTCCTCCGCGGTGACGTCCGCGCCGATCTGCAGCTTCTCCATGATCTTCTTCTCGATCTCGTCCCGCACGTCGGGGTTCTCGAGCATGAACTTGCGGGCGTTCTCCTTGCCCTGACCGAGCTGGTCACCCTCGTAGGTGAACCACGAACCCGACTTGCGGATGAAGCCGTGCTCGACGCCCATGTCGATCAACGAGCCCTCGCGGCTGATGCCCTTGCCGTAGATGATGTCGAACTCGGCCTGCTTGAACGGCGGCGCAACCTTGTTCTTGACCACCTTGACCCGGGTGCGGTTACCGATGGCGTCGGTTCCGTCCTTCAGGGTCTCGATGCGGCGGATGTCGAGGCGAACCGAGGCATAGAACTTCAATGCCTTACCACCGGTGGTGGTTTCGGGAGAGCCGAACATGACGCCGATCTTCTCGCGCAGCTGGTTGATGAAGATCACGGTGGTACCGGAGTTGCTCATCGCGCCGGTGATCTTGCGCAACGCCTGGCTCATCAGGCGGGCCTGCAGACCGACGTGACTGTCGCCCATCTCGCCCTCGATCTCGGCGCGCGGTACCAGTGCCGCCACGGAGTCGATCACGAGGATGTCGAGTGCACCCGAACGGATCAGCATGTCGGCGATCTCGAGAGCCTGTTCACCGGTATCGGGCTGCGACACGAGCAATGCATCGGTGTCGACACCGAGCTTCTTGGCGTAGTCCGGATCCAGGGCGTGCTCGGCGTCGATGAAGGCCGCGATGCCGCCTGCTCGCTGAGCACTGGCCACCGCATGCAGGGCGACGGTGGTCTTACCCGAGGATTCCGGACCGTAGACCTCGATGACACGTCCACGCGGCAACCCTCCGATGCCGAGTGCCACATCGAGCGCGATCGATCCCGTGGGGATGACGGCAATGGGCTGGCGGACCTCGTCACCGAGGCGCATCACCGAACCCTTGCCGAAGTTCTTGTCGATCTGCGCGAGTGCGAGATCGAGCGCTTTGTCGCGATCGTATGCAGCCATCGTGAGCTCCCTGTGTCGTGTCGTTCAGCTGTGTCGTGTCGATCAGCTTTGTCGTCGGTAACGCTAGATCGGGGTACCGACAAGAAGTTTCTCGACACCGACCGGCAACCGTTGACCCAAGCATAGGGGAACACGTGTTCGAGTCAACTACCGCAGCAATCGACACGCCGAGAGGATCGACAGGACCTGGGGAACTACCAGCGTTCTCTCGGTACATCGAACTCGTAGCAGATCGACCGCCACACTTCCCGTGGATCGACGCCGTCCTCGATGGCCTGCGCTCCGGTTCGGCCGATACCGGACAGCACGTGATCGGTCAGCAGCGAATCGCCACGAACGGAGCCGAACTCCTCGGTGAGCAGTTCACGAAATTCGGTCAGACGCACAACGACAACCCTAACGTCCGCGCCGTGGAGTGCTGCGGTCGAGCACCCGATGACAGACGGACACGGGATCCTCGACGGACTGCGCCCCGTCCGCCGCCGTCGCCGCCGCCCGGGCGAAGCGCGGATCGGACAGTACGGTGGCCACCGCGTCGGCGATCGAGGTCGGCGTCGGGGGTCGTACGATGACGGCGCTCCCCTGCCGTGCGGCGCGATTGGCCAGCTCCCACTGATCGCCACCGCCCGGGACGGTCACCACCGGAACGCCGTGCATGAGCGCCTTGGCCAGCATTCCGTGCCCACCACCGCACACCACCACATCGGCATGACGCAGCAGATCGTCCTGGCGGCCCAAGCCGGCGTTCGCCCAGTTCGGGAGTACGGCGGGAACTCCGTCGAGAACGGACGCCACCACCCGAACTCCCCTGCCGTCCAACCCTTTCAGCGCCATCTCGAGCATTCCCTCCGCCCCGGTGAAGGCTGTCGACGGCGCGACCATCACCAGCGGTGACGTGCCGTCCGGAGTGTCGAGCAGGTCTTCCGTCGGTTCCCACAGCAGCGGGCCGACCACGTGGGCGTCCTCCGGCCAGTCGGGACGGTGCACCTCGAGCGCAGGCATGGTGGCGACGAGCCGCGCAGCCGGGCCCGGATCCTCGGCAGGCAGCCCGATGCTCGTCCGTGCGCTGGACCGCTGAGCTCGTCCCTGAGCGATCGAGCGTGCCGTCAACGCGCGCATCACGGTATCGCGCAACCTGCCGCGAACCCCGGTACCCGGAGCCAGGCCACTTCCGATGGGAGGCAACCCTTTCGAGGGCGAATACAGTGGATGGGGCGAGAGCTCCACCCAGGTGATCCCGAGCCGCTCCGCGGCCATGCCGCCCCCTGCGGTCAGGATGTCGGACACGACGAGATCGACGTTCTCCCGCTCGAGGTCGGGCAGCAACTCGGTCGAGACGAACGCCGCCCGTGAATGGATACGTTGTCCGGCGTCGAGATCGTCGTCCTCCGGCCGCGGCGCAAGACCACCCAGCGGAAACGCCCGCAGCCCCGCTGCGTGCGCGTCGGGCACCCAGCGGCTACCGGTGAAGAGGATCGGTTCGTCGCCTGCCGCGCGGAAGAGCAGGGACAGCGCGATCGCCGGAAAGGCATGCCCCGGATCGGGCCCGGCCACCACTGCTACTCGCACGAACCCAGCGTGCCACACTCGAGCCGTACCGCTCGACGGGTGCCGGGATCAGGTCGGGAGAGCCGGCCCGAACCCGAGCGGCGAAATGTGCACTCGGTCCCGATTGCGGTCCACGCAGACTCGTTCACGCACTCTCGGGCCGCAGGTAACTGTCCACTGCGTACGCCATCTGACGCGTCACCTCGGTCCCCGAGACGCGCTCGGACACCATCTCCGCGGACTGCACCGCGGACTGCACCATCAGTAGCACCAGCGTGGCCAGCGTCGTGGGATCCCCTGCGCGAATCGAGCAATCACGTTGTCCGGCAACGACCAGAGAAGACAACGCGTCGATGATCAACGACTGACTGGTTCCGAGTCGATGAAGAATGTATGTGGCCAGCACGTCGGAATCGGAACGCAGAATCTTCACGAACAACGGATGGAGTCGAATGCGGTCGGCCACTTCACCCACGGCAGTGACGATCTGATCGCGAGCCGACGCGGTGGCGTCGAAACTCGGAATCAGGGCACCGATCTCACGAGTGAGCAGGCTCGACACCACAGCTCGCGTGTCGGCCCATCTCCGGTACACGGTGGGCCTGCTGACCTTGGCGCGGCGCGCGATTTCGGCCAAGGTGGTGCGCTTGACGCCGTGTTCGAGGATGCAGGACCGGGCCGCGTCGAGAACGGCGTCTTCGACCGACTTCTCGGGAGCTTCTGTTCGGGACGGCGACTGCAGGGGCTCGGACGAGGCAGGACTCGACACCGGCTGCTCGATCACGTGCCACCCTTCGTAGTTCGGACAAAAGGACTGTATTTCCAGCAATAACAGTCTCTTTCGTTACAGTACCTCACGGTTACACGCACCTTCGGCCCCGAAATCACCGGCCACACGCCCGAACAACGTACGCCGGAGGCATACCGCTGCGAATCGCCTCGGTCACCACCACGGGAACCGTCGACCCTGGCAAGCTGATCGATGTGATCGACGAATCGTTGCGACCATGACCCGATCGGTGACGGTGTTGACCAATCCGATGGCCGGCGGTGGTCGCGCGGGCCACGCCGGGCGCTGCGCCGTGGCGCGCTTGCGGGAGCGAGAACTTCACGTCACGACCATCGAAGGCCGCACGCCCGGGGATGCATTGTCGTTGCTCGAGAAGGCCGTCGGCAGCGGTACGGACGCCGTGGTCGCCGTCGGCGGCGACGGGCTCGTCAATCTCGTCGTTCAAGTACTCGCCGGCACCGACGTTCCGATGGGCCTGATCCCGGCAGGCACCGGCAACGACCTGGCCCGAACTCTGGGCCTACCTCGCGACGACGCTGCCCACGCAGCCGATATCGTCGCCGACAACGTCACGCGCGCAATCGATCTCGGACGGATCGGCGACCGATGGTTCACCACCGTCCTGTCCAGTGGTTTCGACTCGCTGGTCACCGAGAGGGCCAAGCGACTGCGCTGGCCGCGCGGACCTCTCCGGTACAACGCGGCCATGGTGCTACAGCTGGCGTCACTCACGAAGCTGCCGTACGTCATAGAACTCGACGATGCCGAACTTCGACTCGATGCCACCCTGGTCGCGGTCGGAAACGGCAGGAGTTACGGAGGCGGCATGGCCGTGTGCCCTGCCGCGCGAGTGGACGACGGTCTGCTCGATGTCACCGTCGTTCGCGGGGCGAGTCGGACGCGCCTGCTCGGACTGTCGCCGACTCTCTATCGGGGAACACACATCGACTTACCGGAGGTCGACACGTACACCTCGACGCAGGTCACGTTGCGGTGCGACGGAATCGTCGCCTACGCCGACGGGGAACGTGTCGCGGAACTACCCGTCACGGCACGCTGCGTACCGCGGGCCCTTCGGGTGTTCGTCGAGCAGGGCTCTGCTGCTCTCGGGTGACGGAACACCGCATCGGCGTCAGAACTTCAGCGACGAGCGATCGTTGTCGGAGGCGATCGCCTTGTACAGCCACACCAGTCCCATCACGATCGCGCCCGCCACCACCAGCCAGAACAGACCCTTGATGATGCTGCCCAGAAGCGCGAGCGCAATCCAGATCAGAACGATGAATCCCAGAATCTTCCAGAACATGAGTGCTCCTACCGTGTCGCCGCGCACCGTGTCGTATCGCGTACGTCGATCCTGGCATCCGGCCGCGACGAACACATCGGGGTGAACCCTGAATTGTCTCAGCGGTGCCGCGACCGGATCTGATCGATTTCGGTGAGTGCCTCGGCCCACCCCTGCAGTCGATCCGTCGCCGACAACAGCTCACGTCGGTGCGATTCCACGACCGTCGTCGACGCCGGTCCGGCGGGCCCGGTCATCCGCGCGGCCGCGGCGACGAGCTGCTCGTACTGATCGACCCCGGTCGCGAGTTCGGCTGCCGCCGAGGCTATTGCGCCGCGGAGGTGCTCGCGGGTCACAGCGCTCGCTGCCCCCGCACGTTCCAGAGCAGCGATGTCGACAGCAACTCCTTCGAGACCGCGAGCCGCATCGGAAGTAACCCCGATCATCTCCTCGACGTCGTCGGTACCGATCGTCTCGGACCTCGCGAGGATCCCCAGCAGCTCGAACAGACTCTGCTCGGCACCGGCCAGTCGGGCCATCGACTCGTACGCGGCGGATCCGCGCTGCGGCGACACGCGCTTGGTGGGCAGGCCGACGGGGACCGGTTGGGCGCGAAGACGCCGCAGCCGCGTCACCGCGAATGCCGCCGGTACCGCCATGAGGGCAGCACTACCGCCGCCCACGAACAGAGTCCACTCCGGAGCCGACAGCACGGCCATCCCCGCGGTTCCCACCGCTGTCGTCGTGGACGCAGCACCGAACCTGATTCCGCGTCGTCTGGCACGGCGAATCTTCTTCAGATGCTTGACACGGGGGTCTTTCCGACGGCCGGCGGCGTCGAGGATCGAGGTACCGACACTTCGAGCGGACTCCGCCAGAGATCTGACCACTGCACCGGACTCGGAGACGGCGGTGGTCACGGATTCTCGATCGAGCGAAACGGCCGGCCGCTTACGCGACCGGCCGGATTCGTGATCTCTTCTACCCATCTCGGCGCTGCTGTCGGACGACCGAGTTGTTCGTCAGGTCGATCTACGCCTGAGCCGGGGGCTCGGGCGTCGCGTCCGGGGACTTGGCAATCGACGGCTTCGCCGCCGCATTGCCCGACGGCAGCGAGTCGCCTGCCATCGAAGCGCGGATCTGCTCGAGGCGGCTGTGGCCCGCCATCTGCACGGATGCCTGCTGGACCTCCATCATGCGACCGGAGACCGAGTTCTGAGCCAGCTCCGCCGATCCCAGGGCGTCTGCGTAGCGACGTTCGATCTTGTCCCGCACGGCGTCGAGGCTCGGGGTGTTGCCGGGCGCGGACAGGGTGCTGTCCATCGACCGAAGGGATTCGCTGACCTTCTCCTGCATCTTCGCCTGCTCGAGCTGGCTGAGCAGCTTGGTACGTTCTGCGACCTTCGACTGCAGGGCCATGGCGTTCTGCTCGACGGCCTTCTTGGCCTGAGTGGCCGCCTGCAGCGACTGATCGTGCAGGACCTTGAGATCCTCGACGCTCTGCTCGGCGGTCACCAGCTGCGCGGCGAAGGCCTCTGCGGCGTTCGTGTACTGCGTGGCCTTCTCGATGTCGCCCGCAGTGGCGGCCTGATCGGCCAGCGTCACCGCTTGCCGAGCGTTCGCATTGAGCTTCTCGACCTCGTCCAGCTGCCTGCTGAGCTTCATCTCGAGCTGGCGCTGATTACCGATGACGGACGCGGCCTGCTGGGACAGAGCCTGATGCTGGCGCTGTGCGTCCTCGATCGCCTGCTGAATCTGAACTTTGGGGTCGGCCTTCTCGTCGATCTTGGAATTGAAGAGCGCCATCATGTACTTCCAGGCTTTGACGAAAGGATTAGCCATGGGGTGGTCCTGCCTCCATCTGTTGCGCCGCGGTGGCCGCGTACGGGTCGGCTGCTCTCGCAGTGACCGAAATGAACCTGTCCGTGCTGTGAAAGTCGGGTGCGTGATCTGGGTCAGGAGTGGAAACTGATTGCTTTTCCGATCTTAGGCGGCTGCGAGAGCTCTGGCAGCAGGTGCCGGAATCACGACGCGAGTATCGCCGTCGATACGGGTGGCGACCGCTGCCTCGTCGAGCCGCGCTGCGGCGGTGGAGGCGTCGGACAGCGTCACACTGACATCGCTCATGACGTCCGAGAGCGGGACGGCGAGTGCGTCGCAGATCGCGGCGAGGAGTTCGCTCGATGCCTCCTTGCGACCGCGTTCCACCTCGGAAAGGTATCCGAGGCTCACGCGTGCGGTGTTCGAGACTTCACGCAGGGTTCGGCTCTGTGCGACGCGAGTACGCCGCAAACTGTCGCCGAGTGCTTCACGCAATAGCAGCGCCATCTCGCTCCTCCTCGTTGGTGTTCGTGCCGACGACTGTGCCGTCGGGACGACAACGTTCATATCTCGTTCGTCCGGAGCCGTCACGATGTTCAACGTCCCAGCCGGTCCGATTGGTTCCCGACCCTATATGCCCGTTCACTCCAACACGTGCCGAAGCTGCTCCGACACGGCTCCCAAGACTGTATCCCGCCGAATCCTCATCCTGCTCGCCCGCGCGCGACACGGCCGCCGCGGAGGTCACGTCGGAGCGATTCACGTCGAGGACACGCCTCGGCGCAGGCGAACGGCCTGCACCACGTAGTCCAGGCCGGTGTACACGGTGAGCAGTACCGCCAGCGCCATCAAGGCAACGGCGAACGGGTCGACGACACTCGGCAGCGGGCACAGGTACACCCCTATCGCGAACGTCTGCACCAGTGTCTTGACCTTGCCGCCGCGGCCTGCGGGTATGACGCCGTGGCGGATCACGGCGAACCGCACTGCGGTGATGCCGATTTCTCGCACTCCGATGATCACCGTCACCCACCACGACAGGTCGCCCAACATCGACAGCCCGACGAGCGCGGCGCCGATCAACGCCTTGTCTGCGATGGGGTCGGCCATCTTCCCGAAGTCGGTGACGAGACCGTACTTGCGGGCCAGCTGGCCGTCGATCCGGTCGGTGATGGCAGCGGCGGCGAAGATCGCGGTCGCGGTCAGCCGCCAGGAGGTGTCGTGGCCGTCGCCGACGAACAGCGCTGCGACAAAGACCGGAACCAGTGCGATCCGGAGCACCGTGAGCACGTTCGCGATATTGAGCAACGGCACTTCGTCCGGGCCGCCCGCGACAGCGTTGCTGTGGGGCAGCCCCGTCGTGCGCGGAGCATCAGCCGGTCCGGAGGCGCGGTTGCCGGAAATCTCACCGCTGGACGGAACGCCGTGATCGGGCGCAACCGGCCCGGTCATCGGCACACCCGCGAGCCGTCGACGACGTACCGGCTCGTATGTCCGCTGTTGCGCAGCACCGATCCGCCGAGACGGGGACACAGCTGCAGAAGCGACACACGGAAAGTTTATCGGTTGAGGGACTGACTACTGTTCACCCCATGACTTCTGGGCCGAATCGGGCGAGTCGCGACATCGCAGACCCCGAATCCGACGTGCATTCCGACCTCGCGGACCGTGGCTCCGTGAACGACGGCACCCTCGTCGTGCGTCGAGCCAGGACCTCCGACATCCCCGAGATCAAACGTTTGATCGACATCTACGCAGGACGCATCCTGCTCGAGAAGAACCTCGTCACCCTCTACGAGGCGGTGCAGGAGTTCTGGATCGCCGAACGTGACGGTGAGATCATCGGCTGCGGTGCGTTGCACGTGCTGTGGGCCGATCTGGGCGAAGTTCGCACGGTGGCCGTCGATCCTGCGGCGAAGGGGCACGGCGCAGGCCACCTGATCGTCGCAAAACTGATCGAGGTCGCTCGTGAGCTGGCACTGCAGAAGGTGTTCGTGCTGACCTTCGAGGTGGACTTCTTCTCCCGACACGGGTTCGCCGAGATCGACGGAACCCCGGTCACGGCGGAGGTCTACGCGGAGATGTGCCGGTCGTACGACACCGGCGTGGCCGAATTCCTGGACCTTAGCTACGTCAAACCGAACACTCTGGGCAACACGCGGATGCTGCTCTCGCTCTGACAGAATCCCGGTATCGATCCTCGAATCCGGAAGAGAGCTCCATGCCCCTGATCGCCGTCACTTACACCTACTCCCCCGCCACCACGGACGGACGCGACACCCATCGCGCGGCACATCGCGCCTGGCTGGCCGATCTGCTCGACCGGAAGACGCTGGTGTCGAGCGGACCGTACGCCGACGGCAGCGGAGCGCTGCTGCTGGTCGAGGGACCGGATGCCGCCACCGTCGAAACACTGTTCGCCCAGGACCCGTTCGCGGTGGAGAACCTCATCGAGACGGCGACGTTCCACGAGTGGACGCCCGTCATGGGGACCTTCACGTCCTGATCGGCCCGCTCACCCGGTTCGGGTGAATGGACCCTTGCACCGACCAGACGGCTGCAGTGGTCCATTCACCCGGGACCGGGGAGCGCTCAGAACTCTTCCGACACGGGCTGCTCGTCCGGGTCGCCGCCCTTGATCGACCACAGCAGACCGTCGAGCTCGTCCGGCTTGACGAGCACCTCGCGGGCCTTCGATCCCTCGCTCGGGCCGACCACCCCGCGGTTCTCCATCAGATCCATCAATCGCCCGGCCTTGGCGAATCCGACTCTCAATTTCCGCTGCAACATCGACGTCGAACCGAACTGACTCGTCACGACCAACTCGACCGCCTGCAACAGCACGTCGAGGTCGTCGCCGATGTCGGGGTCGACATCCTTCTTGTCCGAGACCTTCGCTGCGGTGACGGTGTCGTTGTACTCCGGCTCCGCCTGATTCTTGGCGAAGTCGACGACCGCAGAGATCTCCTCGTCGGTGATGAACGCGCCCTGCAGACGCGTCGGCTTGCCCGCGCCCATCGGCAGGAACAAAGCGTCACCCATACCGATCAGCTTCTCCGCACCCGGCTGATCCAGGATGACGCGAGAGTCGGTCAGGGACGAGGTCGCGAAGGCCAGACGCGACGGCACGTTCGTCTTGATCAGACCGGTGACGACGTCGACCGACGGACGCTGAGTGGCGAGCACCAGGTGAATGCCGGCCGCACGTGCCTTCTGTGTGATCCGCACGATCGCTTCCTCGACGTCGCGGGGAGCGGTCATCATAAGGTCGGCCAACTCGTCGACGATCGCGAGGATGTAGGGGTAGGGCCGATAGACGCGCTCGCTGCCGAGGGGTGCGGTGATCTCGCCGGAACGCACCTTCTTGTTGAAGTCGTCGATGTGGCGGACCTTGTTGATCTGCATGTCCTGGTAGCGCTGCTCCATCTCCTCGACGAGCCAGGCCAACGCCGCGGCAGCCTTCTTGGGCTGCGTGATGATCGGAGTGATCAGGTGCGGAATGCCCTCGTAAGGCGTGAGCTCGACCATCTTCGGGTCGATCAGGATCATCCGAACCTCGTCCGGCGTCGCCCGCGCGAGCAGTGAGACGAGCATCGAGTTCACGAAGCTCGACTTACCGGAACCGGTGGATCCGGCCACCAACAAGTGCGGCATCTTCGCGAGATTGGCACTGACGAAGTCGCCCTCGATGTCCTTGCCCAGTCCGATCACCAACGGGTGGTGATCCTTGCGGGTCGACGGCGCGGTCAGCACGTCCGCCAGACGGACCATCTCCCGGTCCGAGTTGGGTACCTCGATACCGACCGCGGACTTCCCGGGGATCGGCGCGAGCAGGCGAACGTTGTCGGTCGCGACGGCATAGGCGATGTTGCGTGCGAGCGCGGTGATCTTCTCGACCTTGACGCCGGGTCCGAGCTCCACCTCGTAGCGAGTGACCGTGGGCCCGCGGGTGAAACCGGTGACCGCGGCATCGATCTTGAACTGTTCGAGTACCTCGGAGATCGCCTCGATCATGGCGTCGTTGGCCTGGCTGCGGGTCTTGGGCGGATCACCGTCGATCAGCAGCGACAGCGACGGAAGCGTGTAATCGCCGTCGACGACTCGATCGACGACGATCTTGTCGTCCTCGGCTGCCTGCTTCGGTTCGGCCGCTTTGACGATCGGCTTGGGCTTGGGCCGTGGGGGCGCGACCGGCTCGGGGGCAGGTGCGGGGACAGCCGCGTCGGGCACGATGACCTCGGTGGCCGCCTCGGGTGGCGGGGTCTTGCGCGCGCGGGGCGGCTTGGTGACCGGGATGTACTCCTCGGTCGGGTAGTTGTCGTACGGGTCCGCGCTGCCGTGGACCGGGTAGCCGTCGGCGTCGAAGTTGCTGTCGTAGTCGCCGTAGCCCTCGTCTCCGAACTCGGAGCCGAAGTCGGCCGGGTCGTACTCGTCGTATTCGTCTCCGCGACTGTCGGTGCCGAACAGTGCTCGCATCCGATCCGGCACGTCGCGCACGGTGGTGCCGGTGAGCAGGAGTACTCCGAACAGACCGGCGAGCAGCAGCAGCGGCACAGCCAGCCACACGGTGAGGCCGTCGGCGATGGGTCCGCCCGCTACGTAGCCGACGAAGCCTGCGCCCTCGGATCGGCCGGCGGCATCGGTCGGTGAACCGGCGGCCATGTGCCACAGTCCGAGGATCGGCAGACCGAGCAGGATCGAGCCCAGGACCAGTCGCGGTCGTACCTCGGGATGCGGTTCGGACCGCATCAGAACAACGGCGATCGCGACACCGAGCACGGGCGCGACGTAGCCGGCTTCGCCGATGACGGCGCGGATGCCCACCTCTATCCATTCACCGACCGGTCCCCCGGCGCTCAACCAGACACTCGCGGCGACGACCACGCTGACGGCGATCAGTCCGAGAGCGATGCCGTCCCGGCGGTGGCCGTGCTCGATGTCGGCGGCCTTGCTCACCGTCCGAGTCGTGGCACCGACTCCGCGTGCCGCCATCGACCAGGTGGACGCGATGCCCCGCCCGATCGCATCGAGAGCACCGCGTGACTTCTTCTTCGCCGCAGGCCGCCGAGCCGTCGACGCACCCCTGGCGGGTCCCTTGCCGCGCGAGGATGCGTTCGCACGGGAGGTCGCCGGGTTGCGCGGCGCGGTGGGCTTCTTGGGCGTGGTGACGGTGCGCGCGGTGCGGCCGCCACCGGATTTACGGGCGGTGCCGGACGCGCGCGAGGAGCCGGATCCACTGGACCCGGCCCTGGCGGTGGAGGTGCTGGTCTTTCCTGCCATGCCCCCAGGCTAGTCGCAACAGCCCCGTCGAAACCATCCGCAACACCAGTAACAGCGGAGCCGAATGTGTCAGAAGCTCAGATCGAGTGCCTTCACGACAGCGACATCGTCGGCCGAACCCTCGTACAGAACCTCGATCCGGTCGCGTCCGAATGCGTACAGCAACAGTTCCGACGGCTCCCCCACCACGGTCACGCCGGGGCCGGACCCGCCCTTGAACGTCGCCCGTCGCCCATCGGGTGTGCGTACGTGAACCGGTACGGGTGACGAGCGATGACCACCCCGACCCACCAAACGGACCTGCGTCCACAGTCGGGTCTCCACGGCGGTGGGCAACACTCGCCGAGTCCAATTCTCGCCTGCCCGGCGCAGATCCTCGTGATGAACGAACATCTCACCGAGGTTGATCAACGGGTCCAGCAGTGCGAACGGTGACCACATGGGCGGCCCGGTCCGAACGTCCTCCACCACGGCGGCGAACGGCTTGTTCGCCACGGATCGCTGAACCCGCGCCGTGTACCCCGCGAGCGGAGACAGAAATATGCCCGGCGAGGCGTCCAGGCGTCGCTCCCGAACGACGAGATGCGCCGCCAGATCGGCCGCTGTCCACTCACCGCACAGCGTCGGCGCATCGGGACCCACGTCGAGAAGGGTCTGGACCAGTTGGGAACGTTCATCCTGGGCAAGGCTCACGTGCTCCAGGCTACGGCCAGACGGAACCAGCGGCATCCTGCCGCGGGATACCACCCTTTGCCTGGGTAACCTCCCAACAGTGCCGGTATCGGAAATTCTCGTCATCCTGCTCGCCGGGTTCGGAGCCGGAGCCATCAACGCCGTCGTCGGCTCCGGGACGTTGATCACGTTTCCGACGTTGGTCGCATTCGGCTATCCCCCGGTGGTTGCCACCATGTCCAATGCGGTGGGACTGGTCGCGGGAAGTGTCTCGGGTACGTGGGGCTATCGCCGCGAGCTGCGCGGACAGTGGCATCGACTGCGATGGCAGTTGCCTGCCTCGTTCTTCGGAGCACTCGGCGGGGCCTGGCTGCTGCTGCACCTGCCCGAAACGGTGTTCGCCGCGGTGGTTCCGGTGTTGCTCATCGGCGCGCTGATCCTCGTTGTCGCACAACCGAGAATCCAGGCCTGGGCGAAGCGTCGATCGGAGGCCGCGGGCAAGGCCGCGAACCACATCGGTCGCACCAGGATGGCGTTGGTCACCGGAGGCACTCTGCTGGTCGGCATCTACGGCGGCTATTTCACTGCCGCACAGGGAATTCTGCTCATCGGAGTGATGGGGGCACTGCTCCCCGAAACCATGCAGCGGATGAACGCCGCCAAGAATCTGTTGTCACTGGTCGTCAATGTCGTTGCGGCGGTGACGTACACGATCTTTCGATTCGACGACATCAGTTGGCAGGCAGCCGGACTGATCGCGGTCGGCTCTCTGATCGGTGGAGCCGTCGGAGCACGCTACGGCCGCCGGCTCTCGCCGGCGGCCCTGCGTGGTGCCATCGTCGTTCTCGGTCTGATCGGACTCTGGCGACTGCTCGTCTAGCCGATCGCGTCCAGTTCGGCTGCGGGCGTGCCTAGTTCGACTGCGGCTGCGGCTTGACCGCGATGATCGTCGGAACGATCATCGGCTTGCGGCGATACTTGTCCGCCACCCACCGACCGACCACGCGGCGCACGGCCTGCGCGATGCGATGCGTATCGGACACGTTGTCGGAGGCCAACCGCTGCAACTCCGACTCGACGAGTTGACCGGCCTCCTTGAGTGCGGCCGGATCGTCGGAGAATCCGCGACCGGACACCTCGGGTGCGGTCACCGCACGTCCGGTGGCCGAGTCGACGGCAACGCTGATCGCGATGAATCCGCCCTCGCCCAGTACCAATCGATCGGAGAGCGTCGAATCGCCGACGTCACCGACCGAGAGGCCGTCGACGTACACATGCCCCACGGGCACCTGTCCGACGATCTCGGCGAGACCGTCGACCATGTCGACCACCACGCCGTCCTCGGCCAGCACCACGCGTTCCTCGGGGACACCCGTCGCCTTGGCCAGCGCCGCGTTGGCGCGCAGGTGACGCCACTCGCCGTGTACCGGCATGGCATTGGTGGGCCGCACCGCGTTGTAAAGGTACAGCAGCTCGCCCGCCGAGGCATGGCCCGAGACGTGAACCTTCGCATTCTGCTGCGTCACGACGGTCGCACCCCGCTTGGCGAGGCCGTTGACCACTGCGAACACCGAGTTCTCGTTACCCGGAATCAGCGAGGACGCCAGCACCACGAGGTCGTTCGCCTTGACGTTGATCTGGCGGTGCTCGCCGCGAGCCATCCGGGACAGCGCCGACAACGGCTCGCCCTGCGAGCCGGTGGAGATGAGCACCAACCGGTCGTCGGGAAGTGTTGCGGCCGTGTCGACATTGACCTCGAGGCCGTCGGGCACACGCAGGTAACCGAGGTCCTGAGCGATCTGCATGTTGCGGACCATCGACCGCCCGACGAATGCCACTCGGCGGTTGTACCGCTCGGCGACGTCGATGACCTGCTGGATGCGGTGCACGTGACTGGCGAACGACGCGACGATGACGCGCTGCTTCGCCTTGCCGATGACGGTGTCGAGCACTCCGCCGATCTCACGTTCCGGGGTGACGAAGCCGGGCACCTCGGCATTGGTGGAGTCGACCAGAAACAGGTCGACGCCCTCGTCGCCGAGCCGTGAGAAGCCGGCCAGGTCGGTCAGGCGACCGTCGAGCGGCAGCTGATCGAGCTTGATGTCACCGGTGTGCAGCACCAGACCGGCGTCGGTCCTGATGGCGATGGCAAGCGCATCGGGAATCGAGTGGTTCACCGCGAAGTACTCGCAGTCGAACGGACCGTGCTGGGTGTGCTGGCCCTCGATGACCTCGACGAGGTTGGGACGCAAGCGATGCTCACGGCACTTGGCCGCGACGAGTGCGAGGGTGAACTTGGATCCGACGACGGGCAGGTCGGGACGCAGACGCAGCAGGAACGGCACTGCTCCGATGTGGTCCTCGTGACCGTGCGTCAGGACCACTGCCTCGACGTCGGCCATGCGATTCTCGATGTGGCGGAAGTCGGGCAGGATCAGGTCGACGCCGGGCTGCTGGTCCTCGGGAAAGAGCACGCCACAGTCGATGATCAGCATCTTTCCCTGATGCTCGAACACCGTCATGTTGCGACCGATTTCTCCGATGCCGCCGAGTGCGACCACCCGAAGGCCCTTGAACGGGGCCTTCGGCGGTGTCCCGAGGCGCTCCGTCGGATCGAACTCACGACGCTTGTCGGGACGCTGAGTGCGCGCAGAGTTCTGCACCATCGGCTTGCCCTGGCGGGATCCTGCCGGTTGGCCCTGCTTCGGGGCCGGACGCTCGGAGGGAGGTCCGGCGTTTCGGGTTGCGCGTCCGCGCGATCGGTTCGGTCGTGTCATACAAGAACTCCTGCCGCCCGCAGCTCTGCTGCGAGCAATTCGATGTGGTCGATGCTCGGTGGCACCTGGGGAAGTCGTGGTTCGCCGACATCGAGTCCGATGAGGCGAAGTCCGGCCTTCGATGCGCTGACGCCGCCGAGGCGCGCGACCGAACGGATGACCGGGATGAGGCTGACGTTGATCGCCTGTGCGCGTGCGATGTCGCCCATCATGAAAGCGGTGTGCAGCTCACGCAGACGCGCCGGAACGAGGTGGCCGATGACGCTGACGAAGCCGGTGGCACCCACCGAGAGCCAGGGCAGGTTGAGCGGGTCGTCGCCGGAGTAGAACTGCAATCCGGTCGACGCGATCAGTTCGGCACCGGCGTTCAGATCGCCCTTGGCGTCCTTGACCGCGAGGATCCGGGGATGCTCGGCCAGCCGACGCAGTGTCTCGGTCTCGATGGGAACGACCGATCGCGGCGGAATGTCGTAGAGCATCACGGGCAGGTCGGTGGCATTCGCGACCGCGGTGAAGTGCGCGTACAGACCTGCCTGCGGTGGCCGCGAGTAGTACGGGGTGACGACCAGAAGACCGTGCGCGCCTGCGCGAGCGGCATCACGAGCGAGTTCGACGCTGTGCGCGGTGTCGTTGCTGCCTGCCCCGGCGATGATGCGAGCCCGATGGCCGACCGCTGCGATCACCGCACGGAGAAGTTCGAGCTTCTCGTTCTCGGTGGTGGTGGGCGACTCGCCCGTCGTGCCGGCCAGAACCAATCCGTCGTTGCCTTGCTCGACGAGGTGGTGTGCCAGCCGAACGCCTGCATCGATGTCCAACTTACCGTCCGCTGTGAACGGGGTCACCATGGCGGTGAGCACCGTACCGAACACAGGCGCAACGGAAGGAGCGGCGTCACCGTAGGTCATGGCAGCAGATTACCCGGTGCTTTGCCCACTCTCGCGCAGCGGGACTCCCCGCCGACACCGCCGGTGCATACCCGGTCTTCGAGGCAACCGAACCTCGTCGTCAGACCTCGGTCACGAACGGGCTGCGGGCGACTTCCGTGCCGTCCGGCAGCGTCGAGATCTCGAAGTCACCGAACACGTCCGGAGCCACGTCCACGAGCTTACGCAGACATTCCACGGCAACACGTCGAATTTCCACGTCCGCATGTTCGGAGGCTCGCATCGACACGAAATGTCGCCATGCGCGGTAGTTTCCGCTCACCACGACCCTCGTCTCGGTCGCATTCGGCAACACCGACCGGGCCGCCTGACGCGCCTGCTTACCTCGCAGCGCGGCGTTGGTGACCGATTCCAGCTTTCCTTCGAGCGCACCGAGCAGTTCGGTGTAGGCCGCCCGGCTGGCCTCGGTAGCCGAGGCGAACAGCGCCTCGAGTTCGGGATCGCCTTCGACTGCGGGCGGAAGAACCACGTTGGCGTCGTGCTCGGGAACGAATCGCTGCGAGAGCTGCGAGTAGGAGAAGTGCCGGTGCCGAATGAGCTCGTGCGTGCACGATCGTGAGATTCCGGTGATGTAGAAGCTCACGCTCGCGTGTTCGAGAACCGAGAGGTGTCCGACGTCGAGCAGATGCCGCAGGTACGACGCGTTGGTCGCGGTCCGGGGATTGGGCTTGGACCAGCTCTGATAGCAGGCCCGTCCGGCGAACTCGACCAACGCCTGTCCGCCGTCCGCGTCGGTTTCCCAGGGGATGTCGACGGGCGGAACGAACTCGGTTCGGGCGACCAGTTGCACTCTCAACGCAACCGTCCGCGGCACAGCTCTACCTTCGTTTTCTGCTGACACCGCACAACCCTAAACGCGGCACCGATGCCCGGCGAGCGATGGCGTCACTGCGCGGACACGTGACGCCACCAGCACTCCTTGACCGACGTCATTCATGGCGTCACACTGGCGTCATGGAACTGGACAAGTACACCGCGTCACTGCGCACGGATCTACTCGCGGCGGCTGCCCTGGGAGACGAGCACACCCGACAGACAGCGGAGGCTCTCGGAAAGACGGCCGAAGCGTCGGCCAGATTGATGCTGCTCACCGCGTTGTCCGACTTCGCGGCCGAGGTCTCGAACGATCTGGACGGACATACGGTCACCGTTCGTCTCGACGGCACGCAGGCGCACGCCGATGTTCGACGCGACAGCCCGGTGCCCGGTCTGCACGACGGCGATCCGGCGGAGCCCGTCACCGAGGACTACCCCACCATGGACGATGTGTCCGGTGAGGTGCGACGGGTCACGCTGCGACTGGTCGAGCAGATCAAGGAACGTGCCGAGGACGCCGCGAACAACAGCGGAGTGTCGCTCAATTCGTGGTTGTCGCAAGCAGTTCAGGGCGCACTGCGCGATCAGATGCGCAAGGAACGCGGCTGGAACAACTGAGCCCAGGAGTTCGAGCGAGCGCTGGCCCTACTTCTTCTCGCGCCACTCCCGCTCGAACGGCAACCGCCACGCGTGTGGGGCGATGAGTTGATGGATTGCGTTGGGACCCCACGACCCTGGTGCGTACAGACGAACCGGGGGCGGATCGGCGAGCAGCGGCTCCGACACCTGCCACAGCCGCTCGATGCCCTCGGCCGTGGTGAACAGCGTGTGGTCGCCGTACATGGCGTCGAGAATGAGCCGTTCGTACGCCTCGAGGACGTCGCCGACCCGCTCGGTTTCCTGGATGGCGAACTGCATGCTGAGTTTGTCCAGACGCATACCGGGTCCTGGACGCTTGCCGTAGAACGACAGTGACACCTTCGAGGCGTCCGCGAGGTCGAAGGTCAGGTGGTCGGGACCTTGCGCACCCACGCCCGAGCCGGCCGGGAACATGCTCTTCGGTGGTTCCCTGAACGCGATCGAGATGATGCGCTGCCCCTCGGCGAGGCGTTTGCCGCTGCGCAGGTAGAAGGGCACTCCGGCCCAGCGCCAATTGTCGATCTCGCACTTGAGGGCCACGAAGGTGTCGGTGTCGGAGTCGGCGGCCACACCCTCCTCCGAGCGATAGCCCGTGTACTGGCCCCGGACAACGTTTTTCGGGTCGAGCGGCATCATGGACCGGAAGACCTTGTTCTTCTCCTCGCTGATGGCGCGGGGTTCGAGCGCCGTCGGCGGTTCCATCGCCATGAATGCCAGCACCTGGAACAGATGGGTGACCACCATGTCCTTGTACGCGCCGGTGGATTCGTAGAACCCGGCTCGTCCGTCGAGGGCGAGCTTCTCCGGGATGTCGATCTGGACGTGATCGATGAAGTTGCGATTCCAGATCGGCTCGAACAACCCGTTGGCGAAGCGGAAGGCCAGGATGTTCTGCGCGGGTTCCTTGCCGAGAAAGTGATCGATCCGGAAGATCTGATCCTCGTCGAACGTCTCGTGAACCCGAGCGTTCAGGGCGATCGCGCTCTCGAGGTCTGTGCCGAACGGCTTCTCCATGATGATTCGGGAGCGCTTGACCAGATCTGCCGACGCGAGCGTATCCACCACTGCCAGAGCAGCTCTCGGCGGAACGGACAGGTAGTGGAGCCGTTTGGCGCTTCCTCCGAGTTCGATCTCGGCCTCGGCCACGGCCTCCCCCAGCGCCGCCGGTCCTGCCTTCTGCGACACGTAGGTCAGTCGCGAGGCGAAACGACTCCATTGCTCGTCGCCGACTTTGCGGCTCGAGTAGGTGTTGATCGATTCGCGAGCGAGAGCGCGGAATTCGTCGGTCGACATCTCTTCGAGCGAGGTTCCGACGACCCGGATGTTCGGCGCGAGATCGGACTGCGCCAGATGCATCATCCCGGACAGCAGTTTTCGCTTGGCCAGGTCTCCTGTCGCCCCGAACAGGACGACGACCTGGGGTGGGAGTTCCGTGGCGGTGTCCGACCGGCGTGAAGTCACGGTTCGAATAGTGGCACCGATTCTGCCCGAGTGCACTTCGGCGGGACCCGACCCAGCCGACGATGGTCAACGCAATGCGGCGACGAGGTCTCCCCGGTCACCCACCACCACGCGTTCGAGTTCGAGCCAATCCGCCATCTCCCGCAGCACCTCTCGCAGTCGAGGCGCGATGTCGCCCGCGTTGCGGTCGCCTTCGACGAAGGCCGCGACCACGTGCAGCTCGGACCGCGCTCGCACTGCCTTGAGATCGAGTCGGGCCACCAGATGCCCGTCCAGCAGAAAGGGAAACACGTAGTAGCCGTGAACTCGCTTGTGCTGTGGGGTGTATATCTCGATTCGATAGTGGAAGTCGAAGATTCGCTGGACCCGCGGCCGGTAGAAGATCATCGGATCGAACGGGCACAGCAGAGCGGAAGCGGTGGCCGTTCGCGGTGTCCTGGCCTCGCGGTGCAGGAATGCCGGTGCGTTCCAGCCTCGGACGGTCACCTGTTCGAGCACACCGTCCTCGACGAGTTCGGCGATCGCCGCCTTGGCCTGCTTCTGCGAGAGTCGGTAGTAATCCCTCAGATCCGGCTCGGTGGCGACTCCCAGTGCCCGCGAGGACTTCTCGATCAGTGCACGTACCGCGACCGGTTCGTCGACGCGCCTGCGCAGAACGTCGTCCGGGATCACCCGCTCGCTGAGCTCGTACCGGCGCACGAAACCCGTCCGGGCCGGCACGGTCACCACGCCCGCCGCGAACAGCTGTTCGCAGACGACCTTGACGTCACTGCGATCCCACCACGGCCCCTTGCGACCGGGTGTGTCCACCTCGAGGTGCTTCTCGATCTCACCTGCGCTGGCCGCACCGTTGTCGCCGATCACCGCGAGGACGTCGTCGGCGAGAGTCGGTTCACGGTCGAGAATGTGGGCAGCTCCGCCCCACCGCCCGTGCCGATACAGCTCCATTCGCCACCGCATCAGCGCCCAGTCCTCGACGGGTAGCAGCGCGGCCTCGTGTGCCCAGTACTCCACCAATCGACGGGGCCGACGAGCGGTGTCGGTCCATGCGGCGTCGTCGACGATCGAGCGGTCGTACACGCCGACGCGGCTGAACACCGGTGCATAGTGCGCACGAACCACCACCGACACCGAGTCGATCTGCAGCAACCCGGTGGTGTCGATCGCCGCGTGCACCGCGGCCCTGCTCGCCGGCCGAGTACGCGACCGCCTCGACGCCAGCCCCTGGGCGGCCAGGGCCGTGCGACGGGCGGCGGCCGCACTCATCTCCTGCATCGGGCCAGCCTGTCACGGCCCACCGACACGTCGAATCAGGTACTGAACAGATTCGCCGCCTTGAGGATCAATTCGTACAGTCCGTAGGCGAACGGCACGCCGACCCACGCCCATGCGACCGCCATCGTGACCTGCCTCTGTACGCCGCTCATGCCTTCACTCCCGTAGTGGCTGCAGAACCCGCGTGATCGGATTCGTGGTACTTGGAGGCGACCGGTTTGATCGCCTCGTTGGCCAGGAAGCCGACCACGAGCAGGCCGATCATCACGTAGAACGCCGGCAGGTATCGGCCGGTGGTCCCCGGCTCACCCGCGTCGGCGATGGCATTGACGATCAGTGGCCCCAACACACCGGCCACCGACCATGCGGTGAGCAGTCGTCCGTGGATCGCGCCGACCTGGTACGTACCGAAGAGGTCCTTGAGATAGGCGGGAACCGTCGCGAAACCCGCACCGTAGAACGAGAGAATCAACAGAGCCGAGACCATGAACAGGATCTTGTTGGTGTTGGTGAACAGTGCGATGTACAGGTACAGCAACGCTCCGACACCGAGATACATCCGGTAGATGTTCTTGCGACCGACCACATCGGAGACCGAGGACCAGACGAACCGCCCGATCATGTTGGTCAGGGAAAGGAACGCGACGAAACCGGCGGCTGCGGCAGCAAGGGATTCGGGCGAGGTCGCGTCGGGAAAGAAGTCCTGATAGATGCCCGATCCGCGTTCGAGAATGCCGATTCCGGCAGTGACGTTGAAGCACAACACAACCCACAGCAGCCAGAACTGCGGGGTCTTCACTGCGTTCGCGGCCGAGACGTTGTGCGTCGAGATCATCGACGACGACGCGGGCGGGGTCCACCCGGCCGGCTTCCATCCCTCGGCCGGCACTCTGATGAGCACGACACCGAGGGCCATGAACACCGCGTATCCGACGCCCAGCGTGAGGAACGTCTTGGCGATGGAACCGTCGGTGAAGCCGCCGAAGTTGACCATCAGCTGACTGGTGAGCGGAGACGCGATGAGTGCGCCGCCGCCGAAGCCCATGATCGCGATTCCCGTGGCCATACCCGGCCGGTCGGGGAACCATTTCATCAGCGTCGAGACAGGTGAGATGTAGCCGATTCCGAGGCCGATGCCGCCGACGAATCCGTAGCCGAAGATCACCAGCCAGAACTGTCCGAGGGCCATGCCGAGCGCGGACAGCAACAGTCCGGAGACGAAGAAGACCAGGGAGACGGCCATGGCCCACCGTGGACCGTTCTTCTCGACGCGGGTTCCGAAGATCGCCGCGGACAGGCCGAGCATGACGATGGCGAGCTGGAACGGAATGGCGGTGACGGTTCCGCTGAGTCCGAGCGCGTCGGGCTGCGAGATGGCGTTCTTGAACACGCTCCAGGCGTAGGCGGACCCGATCGCGAGGTGAATCGACAGGGCCGCCGGGGGTATCAACCAGCGACTCCACTCGGGTGTGGCGACGATTCTGGACCGGTCGAGAATGGGGAGGGTCATCGAAATCCCTTGGAATAGAAAGTGGTACAAACTTGGACGAGCCCTAGCAGTCAAACACGGGCACCACCCCGGCTGCTCACAATCAGGAATAGTTTCTGTGCCGAAGTCACTATCGGCTCCGGGTATCTTCGAGAAAGTGGATATCGAACGGTGGCGCAGTCGCCTGCCCGTCAAACGGGCCTCCGACGGCGAAGTGATCGGATGGACCGTCGCGCACGAATCGAATACGCGGGACGAGTACGACGAGGACTATCTCGTCGATGCCGTCAATCCTGTCGGGGTCACCGTGGCTCGGGGCGTTCCGATCGAGCGCGCAATCGAGCACCTGGAGGATCGGGGTCTGGCATCGCTGTCGGCGCCGCACTGGACGAAGGCCCCGCTACCACTCGAGCCGAAGACGGACCTGTCAGCACCGCATGACGATTGGCCCTGGCGGCGGGTGCTGATGACACAACTCGACGACAACCGGGTGTGGATCAGGCCCGCGTATCCGAGCTGGCCGGAGCGGCTGCTCGAGATTCCGCTGCAGATTCCTGCCGACGAGATTCTGCGTGCCGACTCCCCCGACGATTCCGACTGAATTCGGTGGCGACCCGGGACGGACCTGATGGCGTCGGCCGTCGCGGGTGTCGGACGGACCGTCGTAGTTCTCGGGGCGCGCGAGTCATCGTGGAAGCCCGTCGGGAAACCGTCACCGTCAGTCGGACAGCCCCGCCGCGACGGTTCCGCCCAATTCGTAGCAGCGTTCACGTGCGGGCTTACCGCTCTCGGCAATGTGTACGGTCCCGAAGACCTTCTCGAGGCCCCAACCCGACGCGATCTTCTCGATGGCCCGTCCGGCACCCACGGTGTCGTCGTTGCCGTGAACCCAAGCGGCGTAGGGCTTTCCGGCAACGGCACCGAGGCACGGGTAGTACACGGTGTCGAAGAAGTGTTTCAGCGCCCCACTCATGTACCCGAAGTTCGCCGGCGTTCCGAAGAGAAATCCGTCGGCACCGAGGACATCCGGAACGGTCGCACCGAGAGCAGGCACACTGCGTACGTCGACGCCGGTGATCTCGGGGTCGTGTGTGCCGTCGAGCACTGCCTCGAGCAGCTCACGTGTGAGCGGGCTCGGGGTGTGATGAACGACCAGCAGGGTGCGCGGCATCGACGGTCAGTTCTCGTTCCGTTCGAGTGCCACGGCGCGCTTCATCGTCTCGCGGGCCCGCCCGCGGTCACCGGCGTAATCGTAGGCACGAGCCAACCGGTACGAGTTGCGCCAGTTGTCCGGATCCTTCTCCCACTCGGTCTTGATCTGTTGGAACAACTCGTCTGCGGCATCACGTTCGATGCGTCCCGACGGTCTGCGCGGAAGGTCCGAGACGTCGAGTTCGAGGCCTTCCTCGTGAATGCGCGATGCCAGCCTCTGATGGTCGAAACCGGCTTTCAACGTGGCCCACACGATCCACAACCCGAGTATCGGCAGCAGCAGGACCCCGATCCCCAGGGAAATGCTCGCCACACCACCGTTCTGGATCAGCGTCACACCGCGCTGACCGAGCAGGAAGAAGTAGAAGCCGAGGATCAGCACCATCACCGTGATGATGGCGAGCACCTTCGTCGTCTTGTTCACCGTCGATCAGCTCACAGTTCCAGCAGCGGATCGAGCCCGACGGTCAACCCCGGTCGTCCGGCGATCTCGCGGACTCCCAGAAGGACTCCGGGCGCGAAGGACGTTCGGTCGAGCGAATCGTGCCTGATGCTCAGCGTCTCACCCTGCGTGCCGAGCAGAACCTCTTGGTGCGCAACGAGTCCCGCGAGCCGGATCGAGTGCACCCGCACGCCGTCCACGTCGGCACCACGTGCGCCGTCGAGTTCGGTGGTCGTCGCATCGGGGCTCGTCGGAGTTCCTGCGGCGGCGCGTGCCTCGGCGATCAGCGCGGCAGTGCGATACGCCGTGCCCGACGGCGCATCGGCCTTGTTGGGGTGGTGCAGTTCGATCACCTCGACGGAGTCGAAGAACCGCGCTGCCTGCTGCGCGAATCGCATCGACAGCACCGCACCGATGGCGAAGTTGGGCGCGATCAGCACACCCGTCTGCGGCGATCCCGCCAGCCATTCGCGAACCTGCTCGAGCCGCCGGTCGTCGAAACCGGTGGTACCGACCACAGCATGGATGCCCTGCTCGATCAGGAACTGCAGGTTGTCCATCACCACGTCGGGATGGGTGAAATCGACGACCACCTGGGCATTCGCGTCGACGAAATTCGCCAGCGGATCACCCTGGTCGACGGTCGCCACGAGCTCGAGATCGTCGGCCGCCTCGACGGCGGCACAGATTGCCTGACCGACCTTGCCGCGTGACCCCAGTACCCCTACTCGAACAGGTGCCGTTGCACTCACGTCGTACCCACACTCGTTTCGTCGTCTTGTCGGTTCTACCGACCTCAGAGCCTACTTCTCCGCGATCCGCACCGGCAGCTACGGTCGTCCGGTGCCATCCAGCGTCCTGTTCGCCGACCGAGTCGATGTCGTGCGCGGCGGCCGATACCTGCTCAGCGACGCCACGATACGGGTCGAGGAGGGCGAGCACTGGGTGTTGCTCGGTGCGAACGGCGCAGGTAAGAGCACTCTGCTCAGCTTGCTCGGTGCCGTGGTGCATCCCACGCACGGTTCCGTGCACGTTCTCGGTCATCGCCTCGGCCGGGTGGACATGCGCGAATTGCGGACGCGCATCGGCCACGTCGATCCCCGTCTGACGGTCGAGGCTCCGCTGACTCTGTTCCAGGTGGTGCTGACCGGCCTGACCAACACTCCCGACCTGATCCCGAGATGGTCGGCCACCGAGGACCAGATCGCCCGTGCCCATCGGTTGATCGGTTCCCTCGGCGTCGCCCATCGCACCGAGGCATCGTGGCACACGCTCTCCCAGGGAGAACGTGGCCGAGCGCTCATCGCGCGCGCCCTGCTCCCCGACCCCGCAGTGCTGTTGCTCGACGAGCCCGCCACCGGACTCGATCTCGCTGCCCGCGAACAACTCCTCGGTGCGCTCGACTCGTTGCGGGCCGAGCACCCGAGCCTGGCGAGCATTCTGGTGACGCACCACCTCGAAGAGATCCCCGCCTCGACCACCCACGCCCTGCTCATCCGCAACGGAAAGGTGTTGGCGCAGGGAGCCGTCGACGCGGTGCTGACCACCGCAAACATCAGTGAGTGTTTCGACCATCCCATCGAGATCTCGACGCAGCGCGGCCGGTGGGTCGCGACCGCCGCCAACAGCTGATGCTCAGTCGAAGACGATGACCTGACGGATCGCGTTGCCGTCGGCCAATTCGTCCATGCCGCGGTTGATCTCGTCCAACGTGATTCTCGAGGAGATCAGCTTCTCGACGGGAAGCCGTCCCTCACGCCACATCTGGGCATAGGTCGGGATATCGCGCGCCGGCACGGCGGAGCCCAGGTAGCTGCCGATGATCGTGCGCGCCTCAGCCACCAGGCCCAGCGGCGAGATGGACGAGCGGGCGTCGGGCGACGGGAGACCGACGGTGATGGTCTTGCCGCCGGGAGCCGTTGCAGCGACGGCGGTTTCGAAGGCTCGGGCGTTGCCTGCCGCCTCGATCACGATATCGGCCTTGATTCCCTTCTCGGCGAGCTCGGCCGGTGAATAGACCTGCGTTGCGCCCAGATCGGTTGCGGTGGAGAGCTTGTCCGGGACTCCGTCGACTCCGATCACCTCGCCTGCACCCACCGACACGGCTGTCAGAACGGCGGCCATGCCGACTCCGCCGAGACCCACCACCATCACCGATTGACCGGGCTTCGGAGTTCCGGCGTTGAGCACCGCGCCACCGCCGGTCAGTACCGCACAACCGAGAACTGCGGCGATATCGGCCGGGATGTCGTCCTCGACCGGCACGACGGACTTTCGGCTCACCACCGCATGGGTGGCGAATCCGGAGACTCCGAGGTGGTGTTTGACCTCTTCCCCGTCACGGTGCAACTTGATGCCGCCGCCGAGCAGGGTCCCGGCATTGTTCGACGCGCTACCGGTGATGCACGGCATCTGACCGTCGGTGGCGCACCCGGCACACTCGCCGCAGCGCGGCAGGAACGTCATGACGACGCGGGTACCGATCGCGATGTCGTCGACGCCCGGTCCGACTTCCTCGACTCGGCCTGCGGCCTCGTGGCCGAGCAGCATCGGGACCGGACGAACTCGATTGCCGTCGACCACCGACAGGTCCGAGTGGCACAGCCCCGCGGCTTCGATTCTGATCAGCAGTTCGCCGTCGCCCGGCGAACCGAGCTCGAGGTCCGAGACGGTGATGGGATGCGAGTCCGCGAAGGGACGAGATCGGCCGATTTCTTCGAGTACTGCGCCGCGAATCTTCATCCCGCCAGACTATGCGGCTCCGCCGCATGTGCGTGGAACTTCGTAGCCCACTACGAAGTTCCACTCACATGGGCCGCAGGCCCTCAGAGCGGCAGACGCGGCCTGAGCAGGTGCGCCACCAGCGCTGTCCACCCGGTTTGGTGCGTTGCCCCGAGTCCCTCGCCGGTGTCTCCGTCGAAGTACTCGTTGAAACTGGGATGCTCGGACCACAACGGGTCGGCACTGGACTCGATGCGATCGCCGTCCGCGGGCCGCTTGCCGTCCACCGGCCGGAACAGTCCGGCGAGACCGTTGTCGATCAGATCGGCCGCGTCGGTGAGGGTGCGGTGGTTGCCCGAGCCGGTGGGGATCTCGATGGTGAACGAGTCGCCGTAGTACCGGCCGTAGGCGCGCAGCTTGTCGGCCAGCAGTACGTTCACCGGGAACCACACCGGTCCACGCCAATTCGAGTTACCACCGAACATTCCGGTACGCGACTCCCCCGGCTCGTATTCGATGGACAGGCTTCGTCCGTCGACGTCGAAGGTCACCGGCTCGCGATACGAGGCCGACAGCGATCGAATTCCGAACTGCGACAGGAATTCCTCGGAATCGAACATCCGCGAGAGGATGCGCTTGAGACGCTCGGGCTGGACGAGCGTGAGCAGCATCCGCACCTCGCCTCCCTCACGCCGAGCCAGCAGTGGGCTGACCATCTCCGGCCGTCGACGCTGAACCCAACGCAGACGGGCGGTGAGGTCGGGGCATTCCTCCTCGACCCACGGCGGGATCTCGGTGGCCCCGAGGATGGGCAGCAGGCCGACCATCGATCGCACCCGCATCGGAACCGCATCGCCCTGAGGTTGGACGAGAACGTCGTAGAAGAAGCCGTCTTCCTCGTGCCAGAGCGAAATATGCTGCGAACCGAACGAATTGACGGCTTTCGCGATCGAGAGGAAGTGCGAGAAGAACTTGGTCGCGACGTCGTCCCAGGCGCTGTCGTGCCGCGCGAGCTCGAGTGCGATCTTGAACATCTGCTGGCAGTAGAACGCCATCCAACTGGTCGCGTCGGACTGCTCGAGTCGGAAGCCGGGAGGCAGTGGTGCAGATCGGTTGAACAGTCCGATGTTGTCCATGCCGAGGAATCCGCCCTCGAAGATGTTCGAGCCCTCGGAGTCCTTGCGGTTGACCCACCACGCGAAGTTGAGCAGCAGCTTGGTGAACACCCGCACCAGGAATTCGCGATCCCGGTAGCCGTCGATGCGATAGACGTGCCACGCCGCCCACGCGTGCACGGGCGGGTTGACATCACCGAACTCCCATTCGTACGCAGGCAGTTGACCGTTGGGGTGCATGGCCCATTCCCGGCACATGAGCACCAACTGTTCCTTGGCGAAATCGGCGTCCACGTGCGCCAACGGAATCGCGTGGAAGGCCAGGTCCCAGGCCGCGAACCACGGATACTCCCACTCGTCGGGCATCGAGATCACATCGGCCAATGCCAGGTGACGCCAGTGCGCGTTGCGCCCACCCGGGTCCTGCCGCGAGTCCGGTGCCGGAGCTCCGACCTTGTCGCCCTCGATCCACTCCTCGACGTCGTATCGATAGAGCTGCTTGGTCCACAACAGGCCGGCGTACGCGCGCCGTGCCACGTGCCGGTCGACATCGGTGAGATCGGCACCGATCACGGCACCGTAGAACTCGTCCGCCTCGACCTGGCGATCGACGTTGACGGCATCGAATCCGGCCCCGAACGTCTGCTCGTCCGGGCGGTTGGGCGAGAGCCGCAGCCTGACCGATTCCGTTGCACCCGGGGCGATGTCGTCGAAGCGATACCAGAACGCAGCCTTCGTTCCCGTCTGCTCGGGGTTGACCGCATCGAGTTCCCCGTCGACGACTCGGCGGCCGATGCCGTCCTTGGGGTAGGACGAGATGTTCTCCTGCCCCCACAGGGCTTCGGCATTGGTTTCGTTGTCGCAGAACAGAACTGCCGGCGTGCCTTCGGCACTGAGGTAGTACCGACCGAGAAATCCGTGATCGACGGCGATCGCTTCGAGTCCACCTGCCATCAGGTCCGGCGGGCTCAGCTGCGCCAGTGTTCCGCCCCGCTCGTCGCGTCCCCAGGACCAGGTGTTGCGCAACCACAGGTGCGGCAACAGGTCGACCGATGCCGCCTCGGGGCCGTGGTTGGTGATCGAGATGGTGATGCAGATGTCGTCGGGCGAGGCCTTGGCGTACGTGACCTGGACGTCGAAGAATCTGTTCTCGTCGAGGATGCCGGTGTCGGCCAGCTCGTATTCGCGGTCGTCACGTCCGCGTCGAGCGTTCTCTTCTCGCAGGTGGGCGTAGGGGTACTCCGCGTGCGGGTAGCGGTAGAGCCACTGCATCCAACTGTGCGTCGGTGTTCCGTCGACGGCCCAGAAGTACTCCTTGACGTCTTCGCCGTGATTTCCTTCTTCGTTGGCCAGGCCGAACAGACGTTCCTTCAGGATCGGGTCCTTGCGGTTCCACAGTGCGAACGAGAAGTTGAGGAATCCGAAGCGGTCGCAGATTCCGCCGATCCCGTCCTCGCCCCAGCGGTAGGCCCGCTTGTGTGCCTGGTCGAACGGGAACGACGCCCAGGCGTTCCCGTCTTCGGAGTAGTCCTCGCGCACTGTGCCCCACTGTCGTCCCGCCAGATACGGACCCCACTGGCGCCACGGTCCGCTGACTCCGGGCGATTCGGCCAACCGATTGTGTTCGACGGTGGACGGGGTGGGAACGCTCACGGGATTGGTGGTCACGGCACACAGTCTGGTGGTTGGCGGTCATCGATGCACGCCGACGTTGGCCGCGAGGTAGCCGACGCGTCGTTGTACCGCGGCGATCTCGCGGATGCCGTCGGTCAGCAGGCTTCGTTCGAGCGGCGACAGATCGGCCATGATCAGCACGTCGCCGGGGCGGTGGCCCGCTGTGATCTGGTCGATCTGATGCGACAGTCGGAGCCGTTGCAGCAGCGCGAACACCTCGGACAGTGCAGTGACATCACGTTCGGAGAGCATGCCGTTACCCGACGCCGCCGCGAGTCGCGCCGGCGTGGAGGCCGAGGCCATGCCGACCGACAGCCCACCCCAGCGAGCGAGGTTGACGATGGGCGTCAGCGCGTGGGCCTTGAGATCGAACGTCCCGCCGCGCCGAGCCAGGACGTCGCGTAGCGATCGCAGCCGAGCGCGGCCGGCGAGCGCATCACGCAGCTGCAACCGCAGTGCGTCGGGGTGATCGACCAGCAGTCGGCGGTAGGCCTCGGGCACTGTGTGCAGTTCTCTCGGGCCCCACACCACTCTGCCGTCGATCATCAGCGAGGACATGATCAGGCCGGAGTCCTCTGCCGGATTGCCACGTTGGCCGAAGGGGTTGCTGAGCCAGTGCGCCGCGGCGCGTTCCCACTGACCGGCCGAGCGTGCGAATCGAGGTGAGCTCGCGACCGCGCCGTTGGTGTCCGACGGTAGCCCGGCACCGTCGAGGCTCTCGTGCACACGGGCGGCCAAGTCCATCAACGCCTCGTCGCGGGTTCTCTGCACCGCGTTCGCTTTCCCTCGGACCTCGGGGTCGGCGGTGGTGTCCGCCCAGCTCAGCGCACTGTCGACGTCCGAGGAGGGCATGGCTTCTCTACGCGCCACGCTGCCGAGAGTGATCCAGGCGAATCGGTCACGCGGCACGTCCGGACGTGCAGTCCATTCGATCTCGACGGCACGGCGGACGATGCTGTCCACCACGACGGAGAGGATCGCGCTGACCGCCATCGCATCGGTTCCGCCCTGGAACAGATCCACCACCAGTCGGGGCACGAGCCTGCCTGCGTCGGCGAGTTCGGCGGAGGTCGACGCCGATGCCACCGCTCGGCGCACCACGAAACTGCGTCGAGTCGACGCAGCGTGCAGATCGGAATCCTCGACGACACCGAGAACCTCGCCCCGATCGGACACCACGAGCATGTGCCGCAGCCCCAGTTCGAGCATGTCCATCAGCACGGTACCGGCCAGCCGGTCCGCCGTGACGGTCTCGGCGGGTGCCGTCATCACCTGCTCTATCGGAGTATCGACTCCGATCCCGGCGGCCACCACACGAATTCGGAGGTCTCGGTCGGTGAATATGCCATGGCGCGAGCCACGCAGCGGAACCAGAACGTACGAGCTGCCCTGATCGGTCATGTGCCGGACGGCGTCTCGAACGGTGGTGCCGACGGGTACGAACACCGCTGGGGCCGAGAGCAATTCACCGACGGTGCGGCCGGCGCTACCCTCGACCGGTCCCCCACGGTATGCAGACGACGAATTGACGGCATCGGCCAGGAACGCCAGACCGGTGGGCGTTGCGAACAACGGCCGAACCAGTGCACCGGGCAACTGCAGGACGACACTCGGTTCGAGTGCCCGCGCTCGGAATTCGACAGTTCCACCGGACAGCAGAGCCGAGAATCCGAAGACTCCACCTTCACCGATGGTGTCGATCGGCACCTCGGTGGGAGAGGTCGCGTCGGGGTGCATGATCACCACGCGCCCGGTATGCACCACCCATACGGTGTCAGTATCGGTCGAGACGTCCATCCGTCGAGGGTCCACAACCCATGCGCCACTGCCGTACTCGCGTTCGACGGCCGCCGCGGCCACCTCGGCCAGCACAGCCGGTGGCGCGCCCTGAAACGGTGGATGCGCGCCGAGGAAATCGGCCAGCTCCGATCTATCCGCCACGGATCAGGTCGGCGCATCTCTCCGCCATGGTCATCACCGTGATGTTGGGATTGACGTACGGCAGCTTCGGCATCGCCGACGCGTCGACCACGCGCAGGTGCGAGACTCCCTTGACTCGTAATTCCGGATCCAGCACGGCCATGGCGTCGTCCACCGAGCCCATCCGCGCCGTGCCCGCCGGGTGATAGACCGTGTTGTGGGTCTTGTGCACGTAGTCGAGCAGGTCGTCGTCGGTGACGGCCTCGGGCCCTGGGGCGAGTTCGCGCTCGATCCATTCCGAGAGTGGACCGTGCGCGGCGATGTCGCGCGCCAGCTTCAGTCCGGCCAGCATCACCGCGTCGTCGTGGCCGTCGGCATCGGTGAAGTAGCGCGGGTCCACTTTGGCACGGTCACGAAAATCTCTGCTGCGCAGACGAACAGTGCCGCGCGAGCGCCCCTGCGTCACGTTAGGAGTCAGGCAGAATCCGTTGTCGGTGGTCGGGTAGCCCCAGCGGAGGGTGTTCATGTCGAACGGCACACTGCCGTAATGCATCATCACGTCCGGGTAGTTCAGCGAGTCGTCGGTCTGCGCGAACACCCCGATCTCCCACCACTGCGAGGACGTGGTGACCATCGGCTTGCTCGCTTCCCAGAACACCAGACCTTCGACGTGGTCGTCGAGGTTCTCACCCACACCGGGAGAATCGACTCGCACCGTGATTCCCATCTCGCGCAGTTGGGCTGCCGGTCCGATTCCCGAGAGCATCAACAACTTCGGCGTGTCGATGGCCCCGGCGGTCACGATGACCTCGCGCCGTGCGGAGACGGTGTCGTAGCCCGTCAGGTCGGGGCGCTGGTATCGCACACCCGTCGCGGTCAGCGATTCGTCGATCAGAATCTCGCTGATCCAGCAGTCGGTGCGCACCTCGAGGTTCGGCCGTGAGCCGATGATCGGGTGCAGGTACGCATGCGAGGTCGACATGCGTGAGCCGTCTTCTCCCGCATTGATCTGAAACCAACCGGCACCGTTGAGTACAGGCGTTCCGCGGTTGAATGCGACCGTGGGAAGACCTATCCCGGCGGCCGATTCGAGTACCGCGGCACCGCACGGATCGTTCGGCGGCACGTCGCGGATTCGCACGGGGCCGTCGTGTCCGCGGCCCGTGTCGTTGTTCTCCACGCGCGCGACGTACGGCAGGATGTCCGACGCGCCCCACCCCGTCGCACCGGCCGCCGCCCAATCGTCGAGGGTTTCCGCAGGTGGGTGAAACGCGATGCAGGAGTTGTGCGAGGAGCAGCCACCGAGCACTTTCGCGCGCGCGTGCCGCATGAAGCTGTTGCCGCGCTCCTGCGGCTCGACGGGATAGTCCCAGTCGTAGCCGGAGTCGAGCAGGTGCATCCACTCCACCAGTTCGAGAATCGCCTTGTCGCCGACGTCGGTCGGCCCTGCTTCGACGAGGCAGACACTGACGGAGGGGTCCTCGCTCAGACGTGCTGCGAGGACGCACCCCGCCGTCCCGCCACCTGCGACGACGTAATCGAACTGGGTGTCTGTCACTGCACGCTCCTTCTAGTTGCCCGTGGAGGCATGTGATTTCAGAGTGCCGATGTGCTTGCGTCCCTTGACTGCGTACCACAGCAGGCCAACGCCGAGGATGCCGCCGATGTAGACGAATGCTCCGAACGTGTTGTACCAGGGGGTTCCGTACACGGCCTCGCGCGGCCACGCGAGGTTGATCGCCATTCCAGCGCCCCACACCACTGCCGCGATGTTGACCGGCAGGCCCCACCTGCCCATCGTGAAGTATCCGCCGGGCTTCAGATCTGCCGGCGGCCACTCACCATTGACTCGTTTGACCAACAGTGGACCGGTGACCATCAGATACGCGAGGTAGATCATGATGATCGCGATCGAGGTGAGGACCGTGAAGATCTGCGGCTGACCGATGTTGACGACGAGAATGACGATGGCCAGCACGCCGATGGTCACCGCGGGCACCACCGGGGTCTGGGTCTTCGGATTCACCTTGGCCAGACTCTCGCCGAAGGGCAACGCGTTGTCTCGGGCCATGGCGAACGTGAGCCGGATCGCCGCGGTGTGCACTGCCAGTGAGCAAACGAAGACCGCGATGACGATGCAGATGAGGAAGACGGTGCCCAGCGGGCCCCACATCACCGATTCGACGATGGACTGCAGGCTGCCGTCGGGACTGCCGAGGGAAGGATCGTTCAGGTCCGGTGCGGCCATGACGGCGAACACCAGGATGGCTCCGCCGATGACGAACGAGGCGAGGATGGCGCGAAAGATCGCCTTGGGGGCCGTGCGCCGAGGTTCGACCGTCTCCTCGCCGAGCGAGCTCGCGGTGTCGAATCCGTACATCACGTAACCCGACGCCAGCGACGCGACCAGGAAGGCACCGAGGTAGCCGCCGCTCTCGCCGGCTCCGTAGCCGTTGGTCGAGAAGAACACCTCCGGCCCGCGAGTGATGTTGGCCGCGAGCAGGATCGCGATGAGAACGGCAGCGATGAGTTCGATGAACACGCCCGCACTGTTGATCATGGCCATCAGCCGGACTCCGAGCGCATTGATCGTGGTGGTGATCGCGATCAGAATCGCACCGAGCAGCACTGCGTTGGCCGCGAAGTCGGTGGCACCCGAGCCGTCACCGATGATCTGGAACCCACTCCAGATACGTGGCAGGTTCAACTGCAGAGCCAGAGCGACGGCAGACAGTGTCACGATCGATGCCGTGAGCATCAACCAGCCCGCCGACCAGCCGACGATCCTGCGGCCCAACAGCTTCGCCCAGTTGTACACCGATCCCGCCACCGGATACTTCGCGGCCAACTCCATGAAGCACAAGGCCACGCAGAGTTGGCCGACGAACACTGCAGGCCACGACCACAGATACGCCGGCCCGGCGGTGCCGAAACCGAAGTAGAAGAGCTGGAACGTGCCGGTGAGAATGGAGATGTAACTGACTCCCGCGGCGAAGCTGGCGAATTTCCCGAGACTTCGATCGAGTGACTCCTTGTAACCGAAGTCGTCCATTCCGCTCGAATTGTCGTTCAGTAGTGCCATGCGCCTGGCCTTTCCGATCTTTCGCTATCGGGTACCGAACCACCCCGCCGCGGTGGGTGAGGTGTTGTGCCAAATATGCTTTGCCTCTTGGTATTCGGACATTCCGGACGGTCCGAGCTCGCGTCCGTTGCCGGACTGTTTGAAGCCGCCCCATTCCGCGGCAGCGGTGTAGACACCGAAGTCGTTGAGCCACACCGTGCCATGGCGAAGCCCACGGACCATCCGCTCGCCTCGCGCGGCGTCCGATGTCCGAACTCCCGCGGCGAGACCGTAATTCGTATCGTTACCCAACAGGAGTGCTTCGGCCTCGGTGCCGAAGCGCTCCACAGTGAGTATGGGCCCGAATGTCTCCTCCTGCACGATATTCATGGACCGATTGCAGTGGTCGAAGATCGTCGGCAGAAAATAGCTACCCTTGTCCAGGGCCGGATCGTCCGGCTTCGTTCCGCCGATGACCAGCGTCGCGCCCTCCTCGACGCCGGTGGCCACGAAGGCTTCGATCTTCTCTCGCTGTGCCTGCGACACCAGTGGCCCGGTCTCGCTAGCCGGGTCCATGCCCGGCCCGATGACGATGGTTTTCGCCCGTTCGGCCACCGCAGCGACGAAGCGGTCGGCGACCGATTCCTCGATGATGAGTCGAGTGCCTGCCGAACACACCTGACCCGAGTGCAGAAAAACTCCGGTCAGGACGTTGTCGACCGAGTCGGCGAACGCCTGTTCGTCGGCCACCGCATCGGCGAACACGATGTGTGGATTCTTGCCGCCGAGTTCGACGGCCACCTTGGTGACGTTCTCGGCCGCCGCGGCCAGGATGTGTCTGCCCGTCGCCAGTCCGCCGGTGAACGAGACGAAGTCGACGTCGCGGTTCCTGGTGAGCGCGTCCCCGAGAACCGCGCCGCTGCCCTGCAGCAGGTTGACCACACCGGCCGGTACTCCGGCTTCTTCCACCAGCTTGGTGAACGCGATGGTGGACAGCGGAGTCACCTCACTCGGCTTGAGCACCATGGTGCAGCCGGCTGCCAACGCGGGGGCGATCTTCCACGAGATCTGCAGCAGTGGGTAGTTCCACGGTGCGATCATGACGCAGACACCGATGGGCTCGTGCACCACACGGCTCAGGATTTCGGGTCGGTCGACGTCGATCAGACGATCGGCCTGCACCACAGCGAGATCGGCGTAGAAGCGAAAGACCGACGTCACGTCGTCGATGTCGATCTCGCTCTCGCCGTACGTCTTTCCGGTGTCGAGGGTCTCGATGCGCGCCAACGTCGCTTTGTCGCGTTGGAGCAGATCGGCGATGCGGTTCAGCAGATCGCGGCGCTCGGCCACCGTGACCGAGCGCCACGGTCCGTCGTCGAACGCCGCTCGCGCGGCTGCCACCGCCCGCAGAGCGTCGTCCGGCGTGGCCTCGTCCACCACGGCGACCGTGCTGCCGTCCGCTGGGTTCACGATGTCTCGGGTACCGCCGTCACCGGCCCCCTGCCACTGTCCGTCGATGTACAACGACGGGCGCAGCGAGGTCGGGTCGAGTGCTGCATCGGAATCGGTCACCGAAACACCTTCTTTCGTAGGGGGTCGGGTGGTGTGTCTACGCTATGCCCTCAACGGCCGATGACTCCATCGATCTGTTCGCGGATGATGTCCGCGTGTCCGTTGTGCCGGGCATATTCACCGATCATGTGCACGTAGACCATCCGCAGCGACATCGGCCCACCGCGCGAGTCGACCAGATCGTCCAACGAGTGCCGGGCCGCGATCTCGTCCGAGGCACCGCACTCGGCGGAGAATCGCGCGAAGTCGGATTCGGCCCCGGACTCGGTCGCTCCCAGAAAGTCGGAGTCCTTACCGAACGCCGCGTCGTACATCGGAGCGAACGACATCGACTCCAGTCGCTCTCGGAACCAGATGCGTTCGACCTTCGCCAGATGACGCACGAGTCCGAGCAGGGAGAGCGTCGAGTGCGGAAACGGTCGCCGCGCCAACTGTTCGGCGTCGGCACCGGCGCAGATGTTGAGCAGTGTCGCTCGATGCCACTGCAGCATTCCTTCGAGAATCGGCCGCTCGTCGCCGACGAGCGGACCCGTGACCTGTTCGGGTGTGGGCGCTGTCCATGTCTTCCGCCGTTCGGTCATGCAGAGATTGTCGAACATGCGACGGCGCTGTGCAGCGCCGCGCATTACGGTGGGATTCATGACTATCGAAGATGTGGGCGGCAGACGAACGGTGACGGCGGACGAGCTTCTTCTCCTGGTGGGTGATCACCTGCTCATAGAAGAGGGTGTCGCGACCGGGTTCATCGAAAGCGCAGGCCAGGTCGCCGAGAACGTGGCGGTGACCGTGACCGACGGCGTCGACGGCACCACGACGACCGAGCGCGTTTTTCTTCCCGATGCCGAGGTGACCATCGAACCCGCCGACCGCGGACGCGCCCCGGTCACTTTGTGACGGAAGAAGTCCCTGCTCAGAAGTACATTCATGTAACTCGAACAACTCTGCTCACACCAGTCACACCGGCACCGAATTGAGCTAGGGTGGCGGAAACCCGTCACCGCTCGAAAAGGACGTCAGTAGTGCGACAAGGCCGAGTACGACCGACCGTTCGCGTTGCCGTGGTGTCCTGCGCCACCGCGCTCGCTGTCGGGTTCGGCTCGATCTCGGCGGTTGCCGCGCCCGAGGCCTCGGCCCCGGCAACCGTCGCCGAAACGGTCCGTTCGGCCGACGCGGAGCGCTACAACGACGCGCAGAATGCATTGGTGAAGGGGCGCTACGACGCCGGTTTCGCGGCACTCGATGCGCTCGCAACCGCTGCCCCGGACGACGCCAACGTGGCAGCTCTGCAGACGTTCTATGCCAACGCGACCGCCGATACCGCTGCTCTGACGGAGCACAGGACCCGCCTGCGCGGCCTGTCTCCAACCCTCGCCGATGCAGTCGATCGCGCCATCGCCATCATCGACGAAGCCGCCACGCAGACAATCGATTTCGCCCCGACCACCGACGGACCGCGTACCGCGATCGTGGTGCTCGGGCTGGGGCTGGAGGGTGACGGCAGCATGACAGACGAGTTGGTGGCACGTCTACGCTCGGCCGTCGACGCGGCGGAGCGCTCCCCCGAGTCCCCCATCGTCGTCACCGGCGGGAATCCGCAGAGCGGTATCACCGAAGCCGAGGCCATGCACCGATGGCTCGTCGACGATGGCATCGCGGCCGATCGCATTCACACCGAATCGACCGCGAATTCGACGGTGCAGAACGCACAGCGCACCACCGCACTGGCAGCCGAGATCGGCGTCGAGAATCTGGTGCTGGCAACGACTCCGAGCCACCTGCGGCGCGCGATGTCGGACTTCGAGATCGCCGGATCCGACGTGATTGGCGCTGCGACCGTCGATGTCGACGATGTCCCGGACCTGCCCACACTCGCTCCGACGGCGCGGTTGGGTATGACCGTGGATGCGACCAAGATTCTCGGAATACCGCGCACCTACTGACGCGTCCACCCGCGCAGCACGCTCTCCGCTCCCGCGTCGAACATCGCCCGACGAGTCTCGTCGTCGGCGGTCGAGGGCATTGCCAATTCGAGCGACACCAATCCGTGCACGATCGCCCAGAACGAGTGGCTGATCAACTCGACCGATGCCCCGTCCATGGTTCCCGCCGCAACGGCGCTCGACACGGCAGCGCGGAGCGGATCCATGGCCGCGTCCGCGCGATGCGCCTCGTCTGCAACATCGATCGAACCGAGCACTCCCCCGAACATCACCGCGTACAGATGCGGATTGGCCAGTGCCCAGGTGCGGTACGCGACGGCGAGCTCCCGTAGGTCCACTTCGGGATCGCCGGTGACCGGAACCCGGCGCTGGGAGTCCCCGAAACTCGCGAACGAGGTGGCGAACAGTGCCACGAGCAACTCGGTACGTCCGCCGAACAGCGAATAGATCGCCGTTGTGGAGGTGCCCTGTGCAGCGGCCAGTTTACGCAGCGACAACGAGTCGACGCCCTGGTGCGCAACGGTTTCCGCCGCGGCCTCCAGTAGCCGGGTCCGCAACTGCTCGTCGTGAATTCTGGGTCTCGCCACTTGCGGAACCTATCACAACGGTGTTTTATAACGGTGTCACACAATGCTTCACCCACCGAACAGACGGGAACACGTCATGCCACCCATCATCGACGGCCGCCGGACGGTCGAATTCGAACGAGACAGCGTCACGGTCTTCCTCATCGGAATGCGGATCAACAATCCGGTGGCCGTTCGCTCCTGGTTACCCGTGGTGCGCGCGATGCCGCGGATGCTCGGCCATCTCGAGCAGGATCGCGCTTCCGGGCTGCTCGGTTACCACTCGTGGCTGGGGCGCACCACCATGCTGGTCAGCTATTGGCGCACTGCCGAGGATCTGACGCGATTCGCCTCCGATCCCGACGCACCACATGCGCCCGCCTGGCGTGCCTTCAATCGATCGGTGGCCGCAACCCGCCACGTCGGCGTCTGGCACGAAACCTATACCGCCACAGCACAGAACAGCGAGGCGATCTACGTCAACATGCCCGCGTTCGGCCTTGCGGGAGCCATCGGCGGACTACCGGTCGGTACCGGCTCGCACACGTGGAAGCAGCGAATGAAGTCCGCGAAGTAAGAGCTACAGGAAGTTCGCGGCACGCGCAGCGAGGTCGAGAACGGGCTGCGGAAAGACTCCGAGAGCGACGGTGACCACCACCGAGACCCCTATCGAGCACGACACCGAGGCAGTCGGGCGCACGATCGTGGCAGTCGTCTCTCCCGGATCGGTGAAGAACATCAGCACGATCACCCGCACGTAGAAGAACGCCGCAATCGCGCTGCACACCACACCGACCACGACCAGCGCCGCTCCGCCTGCACCGGAGGCAGCACTGAACACCGCGAACTTGCCGATGAACCCACTGGTGAGCGGAATCCCGGCGAACGAGAGCAGAAACAACCCGAACACCGCCGCCACCAGCGGTGACCGACGGCCGATTCCCGCCCACCGATCGAGGTCGCTCACCTCACCGCGTTCGTCGCGCGCCAACCCGATGATCGCGAACCCTCCGAGAGTGCTGAAGGCATACGCCACCAGGTAGAACATCGTGGCCGACACACCGGCGTCACCCCCGTCACCGGAATCACCCAGTGCCGTCACTCCCGTGAGGATGAATCCGGTGTGTGCAACGGACGAGTACGCCAGCATCCGTTTGACATCCGTCTGCGTCACCGCGACAACGGAACCCAGCACCATCGTCGCGATGGCGACCACCCACAGCATCGGTCGCCAACTCGAGTCGAGACCGGACAGAGCCATTCCGAAGATGCGAAGAATCGCACCGAACGCCGCGACCTTGGTCACCGTGGCCATCAGCGCCGTCACCGGCGTCGGTGCACCCTGGTAGACGTCGGGAATCCAGGAATGAAAGGGCACCGCGCCGACCTTGAACAGCAGACCCACTGCGAGCAAGGCGGTTCCGATCAGCGCGAGCGATCTGCCCGGGCCGTCCACCGCGATGGCGTCGGCGATGCCGTCCAACCGAACGGTTCCGGCGTATCCGTACAGGAACGCGACTCCGAACAGGAAGAACGCGGACGAGAACGCGCCCAGCAGAAAGTATTTCAGAGCCGCTTCCTGTGAGAGCAGCCGCCGCCGTCGGGCGAGTCCGCAGAGCAGATACAGCGGCAGCGACAGCACTTCCAGCGCCACGAACATCGTCAGCAGATCCGTGGACGCCGGGAACAGCAGCATCCCGCCGATCGCGAACATCGCCAGAGGAAATACCTCCGTCTGGGCGACGCCTGCATCGATGGCCTCCTTCTCCGCCACGCTGCCCGGGGTGGTCGATGCCTGTGGAGTGAACGAATCGATCCGGCGCTCGGCACCGGCCCCGGTGACTGCAACGGTGCGCTCCGCCAGCAGTGCGACTGCCGGAATCGACACCAGCACAATGGTTCCCTGCAGGAAAAGGGTAGGGCCGTCGATCGCGACCGCCCCGTTCATCGCCGACGCCTCGGTTCCGGCCAGACCGAGGATCGCCGCCAGCGCTACCACCAGTCCTGCGAGAGCAAGACCCAGATGCATGAGCCGACGGGCCCGCAGCGGCACGAACGCTTCGACGAGAACGCCGAGAACTGCGACCGAGAACACGATCAGCATCGGTGCCAGCAGACCGTACTGCACCTCGGGTGTGGTCATCGCTGACCTCCTGAACCGTCGACGATCGTGGATTGCACTGCCGGAGTGATGACATCGAGCGCCGGTTTCGGGTAGACGCCGAGCACGATCAGCAACGCGATCAACGGCACCACCACGGCCAGCTCGCGTCGGACGAGATCGGGCACCGTCCGGTTGTCTTCACGGACCGGCCCGGTCATGACGCGCTGGTAGAGCCACAGTATGTAGATCGCCGACAGCACGAGGGCTCCAGCGGCCACGATCGCAGCGACTCCGTATCGACCGAACGTGCCGATCAGCACCAGGAACTCGCTCACGAAGGGGGCGAGGCCGGGTAGAGAGAGCGTGGCAAGTCCCGAGATCAAGAACGTGCCGGCGAGCACCGGTGCCACCTTCTGCACACCGCCGTAGTCGGCTATCGCTCGTGACCCTCGACGCGAGACGAGGAAGCCCGCGATCAAGAACAGGGCGGCCGTGGAAATTCCGTGGTTGACCATGTACAGCGTGGCACCGGCCTGACTCTGACCGGTCATGGCGAAGATGCCGAGGATGATGAACCCGAAATGCGAAATAGACGTGTACGCAATCAGTCTCATCATGTCGGTCTGACCGATCGCCAGTATCGCGCCGTAGACGATGCCGATGACCGCAAGAGCGATGATCCACGGCGCGAACGTCTGCGACGAGCCAGGAAAGAGTTCGAGACAGAACCGCAGCATCGCGAACGTGCCGACCTTGTCCACCACCGACATCATCAAAACCGCAGTCGCGGGCGTGGACTGCACGGCAGCGTCGGGTAGCCACGAATGGAACGGCCACAACGGTGCCTTGATCGCGAAAGCGAACATGAAGCCGAGGAACAGCGCGTTCAGGACCATCGGGTCCACTCCGAGTCCGCCCGATACCGCCGCGTCGGCGATCACGCGCAGATCGAATGTGCCGCCGTCGAACGGCCCGTCGGGTCTCGCGGTCACCACGTAGAGGCCGATGACGGCCGCCAGCATGACCAGACCGCCGAAGAGGTTGTACAACAAGAACTTCACCGCGGCGCGCGTACGATGCTTGCCCCCGAAGCCGCCGATGAGGAAGTACATCGGAATCAACATCGCTTCGAAGAAGATGTAGAACAGCAACACGTCCAAGGCAAGGAACGAGACGACGACCATCGACTCGACCACCAGGATCAACGCCATGTACGTGTGCGACACCCGACGGGAGCCGTAGTGCGCGACGCGACTGCCGTCGTACCAGCCTGCGACGAGCAGCAACGGCGTGAGAACGGTGGTGAGCAACACCAGCACGAGGCCGATGCCGTCGAGGCCGAGGGTGTACCGCGCACCGAAAGCCGCTATCCACGAATGGTCCTCGACGAACTGGTACCGATCGCCACCGGAGTCGAACGACACTGCCAAGGCGACCGACACGGCCAAGGTCACGGCAGCGAAACCCACTGCGACACTGCGCGCGACGGTCGGACGAGTGGCGGGCACCAGGGCGACGACGACCGCGCCGAGCATCGGGAGCACCCAGAGAACGGTCAACCAGGGAGTCACAGAGCCACCACCATCAGTACCACGAGAACGGCTCCCGCGAACATCGCCAACGCATACGACCGCACGTATCCCGTCTGCAGCCGCCGGGACCGCGTCGATGCACCACCGATCGAGCTACCCACCCCGTCCACGACGGCGTCGATACCGTTGTCGGCGTGCACCAGTGCGCGCGTGAGGGTCTGTCCCGGACGCATGAATGCCGCCTCGTTGAAGGCGTCTCCGTAGAGATCGGCACGTGCGGCTCGGGTCACGGCCGACACGTCCTCGGGTGGCGTCGACGGAACCTCACCGACGATGTACTTGCGGTAGGCGACGGTCGCGCCGACCACAACGACCACCAGGACGGCGACGGTGACGACCCAAGCCGGAATCGCGTGCTCCTCGTGAGCCGATCCCACCACGGGCTCGAGCCATGTCTCGAGTCGACCGCCCACCGCGAGAAAGGCACCCGACGCCACCGAGCCGACGGCCAACACGATCATCGGAGCGGTCATCGTCGCCGACGCCTCGTGCGGATGTGCCTGCGCGGACCAGCGTTTCGGACCGAAGAACGTCAACAGCATCACCCGAGTCATGTAGAAGGCCGTCAGACCTGCACCGAGCAACGTCACGCAGCCGAGAATCGGGCCTGCCACTCCCCCGGCGGCGAATGCGACCTCGATGATCGGATCCTTGGCGAAGAAGCCGGAGAACGGCGGCAGTCCGATGATGGCGAGATACCCCAGGCCGAACGTGACGAACGTGATCGGCATCGCGACGCGGAGTCCGCCGAACCGTCGCATGTCGGTCTCGTCGTTCATCGCATGCATCACCGATCCCGCGCCCAGGAACAAGCCCGCTTTGAAGAAGCCGTGCGAGATCAACAGCACGATGGCGTAGGTGTACCCGGAGGGGCCGAGCCCGGCCGCGAGCACCATGTACCCGATCTGACTCATCGTCGACGCCGCGAGCGCTTTCTTGATGTCGTCCTTCGCACATCCGATGACGGCACCGAACAGCAAGGTAACCGCCCCGACGGTGACGGTGGCCGCGCGGGCGGCAGGCGACGCCTCGAACACCGGTCCCGAGCGCACGATGAGATACACCCCGGCCGTGACCATCGTGGCCGCGTGAATCAGTGCCGACACCGGTGTCGGACCCTCCATGGCGTCACCGAGCCAGGACTGCAACGGCACCTGCGCCGACTTTCCACATGCCGCCAACAGCAGCATCAGCGCCATGGCGGTGGCCACGGATTCGCCCGCCCCGCCGATTCCGGCGAACACGTCGTCGTACTGCACGGAGCCGAAGTTGACGAACATGATCATCAGCGCAACCGCCAGGCCGATGTCGCCGACTCTGTTGACCACGAACGCTTTTCGGGCAGCCGACGCGGCGGACGGCTTGTGCTGCCAGAAGCCGATGAGCAGATACGACGCCAGACCGACACCCTCCCACCCCAGATACAGGCCGAGGAAGTTGTCGGCCAGAACCAGCAGCAGCATGGCTGCCAGAAACAGGTTGAGGTACGCGAAGAAGCGACGCCGCTCGGCGTCGTGACTCATGTAGCCGATGGAGTACACGTGAATGAGCGAACCGACCCCGGTGATCAGCAGGACGAAGCAGATCGACAATTGATCTGCGCGCAAGCCGAACTCGACCTGTAATTCGTCGACCGGAACCCACCGGAACAGGGTCTGGGTGAGGGCACGGCCCGACTCGGCGCGGCCGAGCATCGAGCCGAACACCACCGCGGCCACGACGAACGAGGACGCTGCCGCCGCCGTCGCGACGAGGTGCCCCCAGCGGTCGGTGCGCCTGCCACCGAGCAGCAGGAACGCTGCACCGAACGCAGGCAGAGCCGGAAGAAGCCACAGCATCGACATCATTTCTGCGCCCCCGTCAATTCTTCATCAGGGAGTTCTCGTCCATCGAAATCGACCGACGGGATCGGAAGATGGCCATGATGATGGCCAGGCCCACCACCACCTCGGCGGCGGCGACCACCATGGTGAAGAACGCGAACAACTGGCCGTCGAGGTTGCCGTGCATGCGGGAGAAGGTGACGAACGCGAGATTGACTGCGTTGAGCATCAATTCGATGCACATGAACACGATGATCGCGTTACGCCTGACGATGACGCCCGCCGCGCCTATCGCGAACAACAGAACGGACAGGTAGAGATAGTTCTCCGGATTCATCGTTCGTCACTCTCGATCCGAGGATCGGCGAACATGGCGTTGACGGAGGACTCGGATTCGGTTCCGTCGGGCAACAAGGCGCGGCGATCGACCCCGTTGTGCCTGGCATACACTCCCGGGCTCGGCAGCGGTGTCACCCTCGAGCCGTCGCGGAAGCGATCCTGCGCCATCTCTCGCTGACCCTTGACCGGCCCCAGAACTTCTCGGTGCGCCAGAATCATCGCTCCGATCGTGGCAGTGATCAGCAGTGCTCCGGTCAACTCGAACGCCCACACGTATTCGACGAAGATCAGCTCTGCCAGGCCCTCGACGTTTCCGGTCGAGTTGGCGGCGTCGAGACCGGCGAAGTCGAGCCGACCCGCACGGGCCGCGTCGCGCAGCAGTACCCCGATGATCAACAGTCCGAAGCCGATTCCGATGACGACGGCAGCGATGCGGTGGCCACGCAGAGTTTCGGTCAGCGACTCCGAGGTGTCGACCCCGACGAGCATCAGAACGAACAGGAACAGCATCATGACCGCGCCGGTGTAGACGACGATCTGCACGACACCGAGGAACAGCGCTCCCTGCGCCATGTAGAAGGTCGCCAGTACCACCATCGTGGCAGCGAGGAACAACGCAGAGTAGACGGCCTTGGTGCTCATCACCACCCCGAGTGCGCCGATGACGGCGACGACACCGAGGGTCCAGAACTGCACGGCCTCACCGGTGGACGTGGCATCGAGGGCGAGCTGCACCGCAGCTTCCGGTGCACTCATCGCACCGAACCACCATCGGGTTCGGCTGCGGGCTCGGCTCCGGACTCGTGGCCGGTGACGGCTCCCCGGTAGTAGTCCTCGGACGTAAGGCCCGGCGCCATCGCGTGCGGCGGTGCGGTCATCTGCGGTTGCAGCGGGGCCAGCAGCGCGTCCTTCTCGTAGATCAGATCGGCTCTGTTGTCACCGGCGAGTTCGTACTCGTTGGTCATCGTCAGAGCCCGTGTGGGACATGCCTCGACACACAGTCCGCACCCGATGCACCGCAGGTAGTTGATCTGATAGACCCCGCCGTAGCGCTCGCCCGGAGAGTACCTTTCGGTCTCGGTGTTGTCGGCTCCTTCGACGTAGATGGCGTCGGCCGGGCAGGCCCACGCGCAGAGCTCGCAGCCGATGCACTTCTCGAGACCGTCGGCGTACCGATTGAGCTGATGCCGCCCGTGGTAGCGAATCTCGGTGGGCTTCTTCTCCTCCGGATACAGCTCCGTCTCGGGCTTCTTGAACATCGTGGCGAAGGTGACCCCGAAACCTGCTATGGGACCGAGAAATTCAGGCATCGGCGTTCTCCTTCGGTGACCTGGCGGCGGATGAGCGCACACCGGCGTGCCGGCTCGGGAAATTCGAGCCCTGCTCGGGAATGGGAGGTATCGGGAATCCGCCTGCCAACGCATCGAACTCGACGACAGATGCAGGAGGCGGCACGTTCCGTTCCCGTGCATGCCTGCGCACCATCAGCAGCAGCGCACCCAGCACGGCCACCGCGAAGATCATCGACACTCCGAACGTGACCAGTGGTACGTCGTAGCGCTCGGCCCCGAGGACCCGAACCGTCGCGATCACCATCACCCAGACGAGGGCAACCGGAATGAGGATCTTCCAGCCGAAGTTCATGAACTGGTCGTAGCGCAGCCTCGGCAGCGTCGAACGCAGCCAGATGAACACGAACAGGAACACCCAGACCTTGAGGGTGAACCACAGCACGGGCCACCACCCCGAGTTGGCACCGCTCCACAGACTCAGCGGAATCGGAGCCCGCCAGCCGCCGAGGAACAGCGTGGTCGCCAGTGCCGACACGGTGACCATGTTGATGTACTCGGCGAGCATGAACATGGCGAAACGAAGAGACGAGTACTCGGTGTGAAACCCGCCCACCAACTCACCCTCGGCCTCGGGCAGATCGAACGGAGCGCGGTTGGTTTCGCCGACCATCGCCGTCACGTACACCAGGAACGACGGCAGCAGCAGAAACACGTACCAGGTGTTCTGTTGCGCAGCAACGATTCCGGACGTCGACATGGTGCCCGCGTACAGGAAGACCGCCGCGAACGACAGGCCCATCGCGACCTCGTAGGAAATCACCTGCGCAGTCGAACGGAGCGCACCGAGCAGCGGGTACGTCGAGCCCGACGCCCACCCTGCCAACACGATCCCGTACACACCCACCGACGTGACCGCGAGGATGTACAGAACCCCGACCGGCAGGTCGGTCATCTGCAGTGGCGTCGTGGTACCGAACACCGACACCTCGGGGCCGAACGGAATCACCGCGAAGGCCATGAACGCAGGCACCACCGAAATGATCGGAGCCAGAACGTAAATCGGCTTGTCGACGCCGGTCGGAGTGATCCCCTCCTTCAGCGCCAGCTTGATCCCGTCCATCAACGACTGCAACAGGCCCCACGGCCCCACCCGGTTGGGACCGACCCGCATCTGCATCCACGCCATGATCTTGCGTTCGGCGTAGATCGCCACCAGCGGCGTGAGCACCAGGAACACGAAGACCGCCAGGGCCTTCCCGACAACCAACCACCACGGATCGTTGCCGAACATCGACAGATCGGTCGGCGCGGCCACGATCACGACTGCTCACCCTCGGGTCGTTCCACAGAACCCCGACCGATGCGAACCACCGCGCCCGATTGCGCGCCGAGCGACCGGTACACCGCCGAACCGGACGAGTTCAGCGGCAGCCAGACCACGGTGTCGGGCAGGTCGGTGATCGTCAGCGGCAACGTGATCGAGCCCCGGTCCGTCGCGACGCTCACCGGGTCACCGGTCTCCGCTCCGATGGCCGACGCCGTCGCCGCCGACAACCGAACGGTGGGCGGGCGACCGGTCGCGGCGAGATTGTCCTCACCGTCCTGCATCCGTCCCGCATCGAGGAGCATCCGCCACGTGGCCAGAATCGCCTCCCCGGGCCCGAGGGTCGGAACGTCCGCGCGGGACGCGATCCGGGCCACCGGGATGCGCGGGCCGTTCCACACACCGAGGCGAGTCAACTGAGCGCGTGCCGCCGCCGCGTCGGGCACGGCCAGTTCGACGCCCATCTGTGCGGCGATCGCATCGAGGACGCGTTGGTCCGGCATCAGTGCACCGGCACCGAGCGCAGTGTCGAACGCGCGCGGTCGTCCTTCCCAGTCGACGAAGGTTCCCGGCTTGTCGACCACCGGCGCCACCGGGAACACCACGTCGGCCCGCTCGGTGACCGCACTGCGGCGTAGCTCCAGGCTCACCACGAACGCCGATCGGTCCAGTGCATCGAGTGCACCCGCAGGGTCCGGTAGATCGTCGAGATCGATTCCGGCAGTGACCAGGACACGACTCGGTCCGGCGTCGGCCAGGATCGCCGCGGTGTCGCGGCCCACCTCCGCCGGCAACCCGGACACACCCCACACCGCGGCAACCTCGGCGCGCGCAGCCGCATCGGCCACAGGACGACCGCCGGGCAAGACGTTCGGCAGCGCCCCGGCGTCGAGGGCACCGCGTTCTCCAGCACGTCGCGGAATCCAGGCCAGGCGCGCCCCGGTGTCGTCCGCCAGTTTCGAAGCCGCCGACAGACCGCCGGGCACGCAGCCGAGCCGCTCGCCTACGAGCACGATCGCACCGGGCTCGCGAAGGAGGTGCGCAATGGATTCGGTCCCACGATCGCCGACGTGCAACGCATCGAGCCACGCCGGCTCGTCACCGGGAATCGACTGCAGCAGAACGCCGTCGAGCTTTCGTAGACCTCGGGTGGAGAACGGCGCGATCGACGCCACCACCACTGCGCTCGTGCGGTGCGCCTTGCGAAGCCTCAGGAACACCAGCGGCGATTCTTCCTCGGGCTCGAAGCCGACCAGCAACACCACCGGGGCCTGCTCGAGGTCGGTGTAGGTGACCCCCAACCCGGTCGCTGCAATTCGGCCGGCCAGGAAGTCGGCTTCTTCGGTGCTGTGGCTGCGATTGCGGAAGTCGACGTCGTTGGTGTGCAGCACTGTTCGAGCAAACTTGGCGTACGCGTAGGCGTCTTCGAGGGTCGACCTTCCGCCGATCAACACCGCCGCCCGGCCGACCGATGCGGCCAGCCCCGACGCCGCGGCGGCCAGCGCAGCCGACCACGACGTCTCGATCAACTCCCCTGATCCGTCCCGGATCATCGGCGCGGTGATGCGATCGGGTTCGGTGGCGTACTTGAACGCCCACCGTCCTTTGTCACAGTTCCATTCCTCGTTGACCTGCGGGTCGTCACCTGCCAGCCGGCGAAGGACCTTGCCGCGCCGATGGTCGGTTCGTTGAGCACAGCCGCCTGCGCAGTGCTCGCACACGCTCGGTGACGAGGTGAGATCGTAGGGACGCGCCCGGAACCGATATTCGGTGTTGGTCAGCGCACCCACCGGACAGATCTGGACGGTGTTGCCCGAGAAGTAGGAGTCGAACGGCTCGTTACCGAAGATCCCGACCTGTTGAATCGCACCGCGCTCGAGCAGGTCGATGGACGGGTCGCCGGCCACTTGTGCCGCGAACCGAGTGCAGCGCGCGCACAGGACGCACCGTTCCCGGTCCAGCAGGACCTCCGCCGACAGCGGAATCGGTTTGGGGTACGTGCGTTTGGTCTCGACGAATCTGGACTCTGCTCGACCCGCCGCCATCGCCTGGTTCTGCAGCGGGCACTCGCCGCCCTTGTCGCACACCGGGCAGTCCAGCGGATGATTGATCAGCAGCAGTTCCATGACGCCTCGCTGCGCCTTCTCCGCCGACTCCGATGTCACCTGAGTGCGCACGACCATGCCCTCGGCCACCGTGGTCGTGCAGGACGCCAACGGCTTGCGCTGCCCCTCGACGTCGACCAGACATTGACGGCACGCCCCCACCGGATCGAGCAGCGGGTGATCGCAGAAGCGCGGGATCTGCACACCCATCAGCTCGGCGGCGCGAATCACCAACGTGCCCTTGGGAACGCTGATCTCGTGGTCGTCGATGGTCAGTGTCACCATCTCCACGTGGGTCACCGCGGAACGACCATGTGCAGCTGCGGTCATGACGTCAGCTCCTCTGCCATCAGAGTCGATCGGTGTGGATCGAAGGGACATCCCTGTTCGGTGACATGTCGGATGTATTCCTCGCGGAAGTACTTCAGCGAGGACACGATGGGGCTCGCAGCTCCGTCTCCCAACGCGCAGAACGACTTTCCGGCGATGCCGTCAGCGATGTCGAGCAGTGTCGTCAGGTCCGCTTCGGTGCCGGTTCCACTGTCGAGGCGGCGCAGTATCTGCACCAGCCAATAGGTTCCTTCTCTGCACGGCGTGCATTTGCCGCAGGATTCGTGTGCGTAGAACTCCGTCCAGCGCAGTACCGCTCGCACCACGCACGTCGTGTCGTCGAAGATCTGCAATGCCTTGGTACCCAACATCGATCCGGCGGCGCCGACGCCTTCGTAGTCGAGTGGCACGTCGAGGTGGTCGCCGGTGAACATCGGTGTCGACGAACCTCCCGGTGTCCAGAATTTCAACTCGTGACCTGGCCGGATGCCGCCCGCGTAGTCCAGCAGTTCCCGCAGGGTGATACCCAGCGGAGCCTCGTACTGGCCGGGACGACACACGTGACCGGAGATCGAGTAGAGGGTGAATCCGGGTGACTTCTCGCTGCCCATCGACCGGAACCACTCGATTCCGTTGCGCAGGATCACCGGAACGCTGGCTATCGATTCGACATTGTTGACCACCGTCGGGCGTGCGTACAGGCCTGCGACCGCGGGGAACGGTGGACGCAGCCGGGGTTGTCCGCGCCGACCCTCCAACGAGTCGAGCAGAGCCGTCTCCTCGCCGCAGATGTACGCGCCTGCACCGGCATGGATCACCAGCTCGAGCTCGAATCCCGTTCCGAGAACGTCCTTGCCCAGGTAGCCGGCCGCGTATGCCTCGGCGACCGCGGCATGCAGTCTGCGCAACACCGGTACCACTTCGCCGCGGACGTACACGAATGCATGCGATGCCCGAATGGCGTACGCCGCGATGATGATTCCTTCGATCAGCGTGTGCGGGCTCGCCATCAGCAGCGGCATGTCCTTGCAGGTGCCCGGCTCCGATTCGTCGGCGTTGACCACGAGGTAGTGAACTTTCCCGTCACCCTGTGGAATGAAGCTCCACTTCGTTCCGGTCGGGAATCCCGCACCGCCACGGCCGCGCAGACCGGATTCCTTGACCAAGGCGATGAGATCGTCGGGGTCCATGGACAGGGCTTTCTCCAGCCCTCGATATCCGTCGTGACTGCGGTAGGTGTCGAGGGTCCACGAGTTCTTCTCGTCCCAGAATTCGCTCAGCACCGGCGTCAGGGCCATGTCACTTCCCCTTCGTCGACGAATCGGTTTCGGTGGTGTTCGGCTGCGGTGGAACGGTCGCCGACGGAGCCGGAGCGGGTTTCTCGCGCACGGTCTCCGCCACGGCTTCGGCACCGAGATCGGGATGATCGTCCGGCGAGCCGGCGGCCGCCCGGGGAGCCGACATCGAGTGCTCTCGGGCGTACCGGAGGCCGGCGAGGGTGGCTTCGCCTGCGCTGCCGGAGGATTCGAGTGCCCCGGGCCGGTCGTCGGCGAACCCGGCGAGAATTCGCTCGGTCTCGCGGAACGTGCACAGCGGCGCGCCGCGAGTCGGGGTCACCTGCTCACCGGAGCGAAGCGCGTCGACCAGTTCCCGCGCCGACGCCGGAGTTCTGTTGTCGAAGAATTCCCAGTTGACCATCATCACCGGCGCGAAGTCGCACGCGGCATTGCACTCGATGTGCTCGAGGGTGATGGCACCGTCGGCCGTGGTCCCGCCGTGATCGATGTCGAGGTGGTCCCGCAGGGCGTCCATGATGGCGTCGCCGCCCATGACGGCACACAGGGTGTTGGTGCACACTCCGACGCGATAGTTGCCGGTGGGCTCGCGGCGATACATCGAGTAGAACGTCGCGACCGCGGTCACCTCTGCTCCGGTGAGATCGAGTACGTCCGAGCAGAATTCGATTCCGGCCGGCGTGAGGTATCCGTCCTCGGATTGCACCAGGTGCAGCAACGGCAGCAACGCGGATCGGGTCTGAGGATAGCGGGCGAGGACGATGTCGGCGTCGGCGCGCAGGCGGGCCAGGACGTCGTCGGGATAGGATTCGCGTGCGTCGGGGCCGACCAGTTGTACGGCTTCCTCGGGGCGGGCTCCGAGTTGGACGAGTACCGGCTCCGAGCGTGGCGTGGTCATCGGTCCACCCCGCCCATCACCGGGTCGATACTGGCCACGGCAGCGATGACGTCGGAGATCATGCCGCCCTCGCACATCGCGGCAACCGCCTGCAGGTTGGTGAACGAGGGGTCTCTGAAATGCACTCGGTACGGCCGAGTGCCGCCGTCGCTGACGATGTGCACGCCCAGTTCGCCTCGCGGCGATTCCACGGTGGACAGCACTTGGCCCGCCGGCACTCGCATTCCCTCGGTCACCAGTTTGAAGTGGTGGATCAACGACTCCATCGAGGTGTCCATGATGGTGCGCACGTGGTCCTGAGAATTGCCGAGACCGTCGGGTCCGGAGACCAGTTCTGCCGGCCAGGCGATCTTCTTGTCGTCGATGACCACCGGTCCGGGTCGCAGCCGATCGAGAGTCTGCTCGACGATCTTGAGCGATTCCTTCATCTCTTCCACGCGAATCAGATAGCGCCCGTAGCAGTCGCATCCGGTGTCGGTGACGACATCGAACTCGTAGTTCTCGTACCCGCAGTAGGGATCGGACCGGCGCAGATCGTAGGGAAGCCCGGTCGAGCGAAGCACCGGACCGGTGACGCCGAGGGCCATGCACCCCGTCAGGTCCAGGTAGCCGACGTTCTCGGTTCTGGCCTTCCAGATCGGGTTGTCGTTGAGCATGAGTTCGAGGTCGCGTAGACGGCCGGGAAGAACCCGCAGTAGCTCGCGGACCTTGGCGATCGCATCGGCGGGCAGATCCTGAGACAAGCCCCCGGGACGGATGTAGGCGTGGTTCATCCGAAGTCCGGTGATGGCCTCGAAGACGTCGAGTATCAGTTCGCGTTCCCGGAAGCCGAACAGCATCGCCGTCACGGCACCCAATTCCATTCCGCCCGTGGCCAACGCCACGAGGTGCGAGGAAATCCGATTGAGCTCCATCAGCATCACCCGGACCACCGTCGCGCGCTCGGGAATGTCGTCGGTGATGTCGAGTAGCTTCTCCACCCCGAGGCAGTACGCGGTCTCGTTGAAGAAGGGCGAGAGATAGTCCATCCGAGTGACGAACGTGACGCCCTGGGTCCAGTTACGATACTCGAGGTTCTTCTCGATACCGGTGTGCAGGTAGCCGATTCCGCACCGGGCCTCGGTGACGGTCTCGCCTTCGATCTCGAGTATCAACCGCAGCACACCATGGGTGGACGGGTGTTGCGGACCCATGTTGACCACGATGCGTTCCGTGGTCGACCCGCGGGCCAGCTCGACCACGTCGTCCCAGTCCTGACCCGACACCGCATAGATGGTTTCGTCCGTTGCGCTCATCAGTTGTACGACCTGCGCTCGTTGGGAGGCGCAACCCGAGCGCCCTTGTACTCGATGGGAATTCCGCCCAGGGGATAGTCCTTGCGTTGGGGGTGGCCGACCCAATCGTCGGGCATCTCGATCCGCGTCAGGGCGGGATGACCGTCGAAGACGATGCCGAAGAAGTCGTAGACCTCGCGTTCGTGCCAATCGTTGGTCGGATACACCGCGCAGAGCGAGGGCGTGTGCGGATCTGCATCGGGCACAGCCACTTCGAGTCGCACACGGCGTCCGTGGGTGATGGAGACCAGATGGTAGACCACGCGCAATTCCCGGCCGACATGATCCGGGTAGTGCACGCCCGATGCCCCCGTGCACAATTCGAATCTCAGTTCCCCGTCGTCACGGAGAGCACGGGCGACAGCGGGTACGTGCTCCCGCGAGAGATGCAACGTCAGTTCGTCGCGGAAGATCACCACACGTTCGACGGCGTCCTCGAACGGTACGGCTGCGTCCCCGGAGTCGAGAACAGCGGCCAAGCGATCGACCAGGGCGTCGAAGTAGCTGCCGTAGGGTCGGAGCGCGGTATCGACCGACGCCACCGGCGGCTGCAACCGGCCGTAGCCGGACGTGTCGCCGCTCCCCCGGACACCGAACATCCCGCGGGCTCCGTGCGTCGTCATCGCAGCAGCCCCTTCAAGTCGATGGTCGGGGTGGACGCCAACGCTGCAGCCTCGGCGGCCGCGCGCACCTGCTCGCGGTTGACACCGAGCGGCATTTCCTGAATCTTCTTGTGCAGCTCCAGGATTGCGTTGAGCAGCATCTCGGGCCGGGGCGGGCAACCGGGCAGGTAGATGTCGACGGGGACGATATGATCGACACCCTGAACCACCGCGTAGTTGTTGAACATTCCGCCCGAGGACGCGCAGACACCCATGGCGAGGACCCATTTCGGCTCCGCCATCTGGTCGTACACCTGCCGCAGTACGGGCCCCATCTTCTGGCTGACACGCCCCGCCACGATCATCAGGTCCGCTTGACGCGGAGACGCACGGAACGCTTCCATGCCGAATCGCGCGAGATCGAACCGACCGGAGGTGGTGGCCATCATCTCGATCGCACAGCACGCGAGACCGAAGGTCGCGGGCCACAACGAACCCTTACGGGCGTAGCCCGCCAACCCCTCGACGGTGGTCAGCAGAAATCCGCTGGGTAGCTTCTCTTCGAGTCCCATCGATCACGCTCTTTCGCATCCGCTTGAGGTGAGAACAGTGCATCGTGCCGCCGCCGATCAGCGTTCGGGCGTCAGTCCCATCCGAGTCCGCCTCGCCGCCACTCGTAGACGTAGGCCACCGACACGTTGACGACGAACAGTGCCATGGCAACCAGTCCGAAAGCGCCCAGGACGTCGAGGTGCACGGCCCACGGATAGAGGAAGACGATCTCGATGTCGAAAATGATGAACAGCATCGCGGTCAGGTAGAACTTCACCGGAAATCGTTGGCCCGTAGGCGCATGCATCGTGGGCTCGATGCCGCACTCGTACGCGTCGAACTTCGCTCGGTTGTACCGCGCCGGACCCACCATGGTTCCGACCATCACCGAGAACACCGCGAACACGACCGCAATGGCACCGAGAACGAGGATCGGAACGTAGGCGTTCATCCCGGCATCTGCTCCCTCGATCGACTACCACGCCGGCGCGGAGTAAATGCGACGGCCGTACCAATGTGACCTGAAACACACGATATGGGTTCGGTGTCGATCTCGCGGGATTTCGAGGACTCCAGTTTCGTAATCCGTTGACACGCATGGGGCACCCGATCTCGACAGTGTGACTCAGATCACTACCCGGCCCCATGCGATCCGGTCGGACGTCAACGACAAACCTCCCGACGATCCCGGCCGAACGAGGCCGCGGCATGAAACAGGAGGAATGATGAAATCGATTTCCGTCTCGGCACTCGCCGCCGAGGGATTGGGAACTGCCCTGCTCGTGATCTTCGGAGTCGGCACCGCCGTCATCGCGGGCGACACTGTCGGCACCCCGGGCATCGCCCTGGCGTTCGGGCTCACACTGCTCGCCCTCGTCTACGCGATCGGGCCTGTCTCGGGATGCCACATCAACCCGGCCGTGACGATCGGAGCCCTGATAGCTCGCGCCATCACCCCGGTCAAAGCTGCGTTCTACATCGCTGCGCAGGCCGTGGGTGCAGTGATCGGCGCGCTGATCGTACTGTTCGTGGCGTCCGGCCGCCCCGGATACGACATGTCGTCGGACGGTCTGGGCACCAACGGTTTCGGCAGCTCGTCACCCGGAGGATACGGGCTGGCGTCGGTGGCGGTGTTCGAGACGATCGCGACCGGCCTGCTCGTCCTGGTCGTACTGGCCACGACCGCTCCCACCGTTCACCCCGTCGTGGCGGCCGGCATCCCGATCGGCCTCACCCTGACCGTGGTTCACCTGCTGGGCATCGGCATCGACTCGACCTCGGTCAACCCTGCTCGGTCCCTCGGCCCGGCCCTCGTCTCCGGCGGACCGGCCCTGTCACAGCTGTGGGTGTTCGTGGTGTTCCCGTTGCTCGGAGCAGTCATCGCCGGTTCGATCCACCGGTTCGTGCTGACGGTCCCCGCATCGGAGAAGACGGTCTGACTACCGCGGTCGAGAGACCCGGGCACCGACGCGTGCCGAGCGCTGCCCCAGCAGATCGACCACCGCACGCCCGAGCCGAATCGGATCCAACGGGTGCGGTACTGCAGCCTCGGCGCGCGACCATTCGGCCAACCACGCGTCGTCCGGACGTCCGATGAGCACCAACACCGGTGGGCAATCGACGATCTCGTCCTTCAGCTGCTTCGCCAGACCCAGACCGCCGACGGGTGAGGACTCGCCGTCGAGAATCGCCAACGCGACACCGCCTGCATCCATGTGCTCGATGACTACGGCAGCCGTGGCGATGTCGACGTACTCGATGTCACCGAGTGCGGGATCCGGTCGAGTTCCCACCGCAGACTGCACCTGGGCACGGGTGGCGGCATTGCTGCTGTACACGAGCACGCGCAGACGACCGGATGAACTCTCTCCCACTGTGGCGTCGGACACACCGCGATGCTACCGCGCTGTCCCCGCGAATCAGCCCGAAACAGCTACGGCCGACATGCATTCGACGCTGCGAGTCCGGTCAGGACTCGACGGTGACGATCACCGCGGTAGGTTCTTCGGTGGTCGTCACCGTGAACTCGGGTCGATCGGCCGCAACACCGACGAAGGCCTGCGAGATTCCGCCGGGATCGGCCAGAAAATCGACCGAGGCAACAGCGGAACCCCCATGTCCTCGGACACGTTCGGGCCCGGTATACGGAGAGAACGTGCCGTCGGAGTCCGTCGATGTACCGGACAGATCCACCTGCAACACCGATCTTCCCGGCACGGCCAGCGGTTCACTCGTGGCGTAGCGGACGGCTTCGTCGACATACCGCACCGTGTAGGAGACAGGGCCGTTGCCCGCCAACCGGAATTCGACAGTCGACGACCCCTCGAACACCACGTCGGTGACACCGACCGGCGACGCGCTCGGGAACCGCGCGCCATCGAGGCTCGGGGGTAGCTCTATCACCACGGGCGGCGGCGCTTCGACGGTCGGCGCGGGATCGGTCACGGGATCACCGACCACCAACGATCCCGTGACCGTCACGTAGTTCGTGCCGGCCGAGACCTCGTCGACCGGGCCGCTGCCGTCCTCGCCGGCACAGCCCGCGAGAAGACCGAGCGCCAGCGATCCGACGACCCAGAGCGCGAGTGGAGACCTGCGGTGGCCGTCGTACATCGCCATACCGTACTGAAGAAACCGATCGGTTCGGTAGTGCTGTCCCGACGCAAATCGGTCACGATTGCACCGTCCTGCGATGCTGCTAGCGTCGGAGGGTATGGAGCCCAAGAGCTATTCGTCCGGTGAGCGTGTGTTCGGTCCGCCCAACGGGACTTTCGACGCGGACTGGGCTGCCACCGCACTGCGCTCGAACCGCCCCGAGTTGGACCATCCCACATCGGTGCGCTTGGTGGAACGGGCCTGGGAGCTACTCCGAACGCAGGGCCTGCGCGGAGAACCGCTGGCAGCTGCACTGGACCTCGAGCCCGGTCTCGCAACTGCGGTGTCCGCCGTCGCCACCGAGACCGCCGAGCTGTACCTGGACCCTCGGTAGTTTCCGAGTCTCTCAGCGCGCACCGAACTGCTCGACGGCGAAGCCGGCCACGAGCACCGCTGTTCCTCCGATTTCGCCGACGATCAACGACACCATGAACAGATGCGTCCCCGGGACGGGATCGACGAACTGGTTCTCGGTGTCCCGACGAAACCCGTGCACGGTGTAGCTCACGACGGCAGCGACAAAGAACAACAGCACCACCGATGCGGCGATCAGATCCACCGGCACCGACCACGCGCTGAACTGCGCCAGCACAGCGAGTACCAGAGCGGCGAACGAGTACATCAACGCTGCCCGATGGGCGATGTCGACGTACCGGTGGGCAGTGCCGTCCGGAGACGTCGACATCTGGTGGTACTTGACGACACCCAACCCCAGTGCCCACAGCAGCAGCAGACCGGCCACGAGGACGATCACCTTGGTGTCCAGTTCCAACTGCATGTTTCTCCCCCACTAGATCCCGCGCCGAAGGTATCACCGGACTTGCTACCTTTCGGCAATGCCGGCCGACCCCGAACTGTCCCAGAACGCGTACGGACTCCGCTTCGACTGGGGTCTGCGCGGTGCCGATGCCTGTGTCGACGGCGCCGACATCGCCGTCGTCGTGGATGTCCTGTCGTTCACGACCACTCTCACGGTCGCTGTGGACGCGGGTATCGACGTCATCCCCAGTCGGTGGCGCGACGACCGGGCCACCGAGTTGGCCGAGCAGTTCGACGCGGCCCTCGCCGTGGGGCGGTCGGCCGCCTCACCGGGCCGGATCAGCTTGTGCCCGGCCACCGTACGGGCCGCGCCGGCACCGGCTCGGCTGGTGTTGCCGTCACCGAACGGGTCCACCATTGCCCACGATCTCGCGAGCACGGCCCCGCTGTGTGTTGGAGCGTCGCTGAGAAACGCGTCCGCAGTGGGGCAGTGGATACGGGCCGGAAACAGCAGTGCGGTGACAGCGGTCATAGCGGCCGGAGAACGATGGCCGGACGGATCGCTCCGCCCCGCCGTCGAGGACCTGTGGGGGGCCGGTGCAGTCATCGCCGCCCTGCTCGACGCCGGAGCACCCGATGCCTCCCCCGAGGCGAGAACAGCCGCTGCCGCGTGGCGAGCCGTCATGCACGACGTAGGCTCCGAGCTGCGGCAATGCGCCTCGGGTCGCGAATTGGCCGGGATGAGACACCCGGAAGACGTCGACATCGCAGCCGAGGTCGATTCGAGTTCCTGCGTTCCGATTCTGCGCGACGGAGTATTCGTCGACGCGGCTCGGTCGTGAGTCGACGGGCGATCGACACGACCCACGATGCCGACCCGACACGGCCGATCGTGTCCGATATTTGGATCGGACACCCGAATCACGGATCATACGGTGGTGAGTACGGAACGAGTCGCCCCCAAGACCACCGTCGTTGTACCGACGTACAACGAACGTGAGAACCTCCCCAAGCTCGTCGAGCTGCTGGCCGGGTTACAGGTGGAAGGGCTCGGTGTGTTGGTGGTCGACGACAATTCGCCGGACGGCACCGGCGAGGTCGCCGACAAATTGGCCATCGACGGACCCATCGACGTCAGCGTTCTGCACCGCACCGAGAAGAACGGGCTCGGCCGCGCATACGTCGCAGGCATGACGAGAGCGCTCGACGAAGGTGCGGACATCGTCATTCAGATGGACGCCGATCTCTCGCACCCCACCGAGGTGATTCCGGCGATGATCGACAAACTCAACACCAGCGACGCGGCCGTGGTGCTCGGATCGCGATACGTACCGGGCGGAGCGGTCGCTGCCGATTGGCCCTGGCATCGCAAGGCCCTGTCCGCATGGGCGAATTTCTACGTGAACACGATCCTGCGCCTCGGAGTCAAGGATGCGACCGCGGGATTCAAGGCGTGGCACGCGCGCACCCTGCGCACCATCGATGTCGCCTCGGTCGAGAGCAACGGGTACGCGTTCCAGGTGGAGATGAACTATCGAACCGTCAAACACGGCCTCACTCTCGCCGAAGTGCCGATCACGTTCGAGGAGCGCAGCGAGGGCGAATCCAAGATGAGCCTGTCGGTGCAGCTCGAGTCGGCATTGGTGCCCTGGAAGTTGTTGCTGGGCAAGAAGAAACTCTGACCCCACACGTCAAGGCGTGAAGCGTCGGAATCCGCCTTCGGCCCCGATCACCTGACCGGTGATCGAGCCCGAATCGGGCGAGAGCAGCATCGCCACGACGGCCGCGGCCTCGTCGGGAGAGTTCCACCGACCGCGCGGCATGTGGCGTGAAACGAACTCGTCCAGATCCGCACTGGCCCAGCCGGTATCGGTCGGACCCGGATTGATCGTGTTGACGGTGATGCCTCGCTCGATCACCGAATCGGCCAGCGTAGAGGTGATCGACGCAATGGCACCCTTGCTCACTGCGTAGGGAATTTCGGTCGGCATGGGCCCTTCGTTCTGCCCGGAGGTGAACAGTACGACGCGACCACCGTCGGGATGATCCACGTAGCGCCGCACGAATTCCTGAACCAGGAGCAAAGACGCTCGCACGTTCACCGCCCAGGTCAGGTCGAGCGACTCCGCCGTCATCGAATCCAGATCACCCACCTGCGACCGCGCATGGTTGACCTTCAGAGAATCGATCGCACCGAGCCTGGATTCGGCCGCGTCGAACAGGGCTGCCGGTGCCGCGGGATCGACGAAATCGATGTCGAGGTGGCCGAGCCTGTCGTCGGCGATCGACAACTCGGCCAACACCTTCCTCGCTCCCGGTGTGCCTGCTCCCCACGGCTCGGTGGCGTCGTAGCCGTCGCACGAGTGCGCGAAGACGCGGGTGGTCTCGTCCTGCAGCAGACGGTGGGTGACAGCGAAGCCGATTCCCTGCCGCCGGCCTACGCCGGTGACGAGGACTGTTCTGCCTCGTGCCGACACGTCCGAGTTTCTCATGCCGCTTCCTTGACCGACGCGGCGTACACATCGACGTATTCTTGCCCCGACAGGTTCGCCAGCGCCGCCATCACCTCATCGGTGACCGCTCGCAGAATGGCCTTGCTGTTCTCTCCCCCTGCGTATCTCGTGAAATCCAATGGTTCGCCGACGACCATGCGCACCTTTCCCGGACGCCACATTCTCGAGCCGACCGGATTGACGGCGAGCGTTCCGTGCATCACCAACGGTACGACGGGGGCACCTGTTTCGATCGCGACGCGCGCCAGGCCGGTCTTGCCCGTGTACAGCCGTCCGTCGGGCGATCGAGTTCCCTCCGGGTACACCGCCCATACCTTCCCTTGTCGCAGAATACTTTTCGCCGCCGCGAGCGCCGGTGCCGACGCGTCGGCACCGCGTCGATCGACCGGAACCTGACCCGTCGCGCTGTAGAACCACCGAAGCGCCGCCCCCTTGATTCCCCGGCCCGTGAAGTACTCGCTCTTGGCGATGAAGGTGACGCGGCGACGCACCAGGAGGACGAGGAAGAAGGAGTCGACGACCGTGAGGTGGTTGCCCGCGATGATCACCGGACCCGAGGTCGGTAGATTCTGCGTCCCGGACACTCTCGGTCGACCGAGAATGCGCAGAATCGGCCCGATCAACACGTATTCGAACAGCAGGTACCACACGTCGGATCCTCTCGGCTGGACAGCGTCGACACCGAGAGTAGACAATGTCTACGTGCCGGACAACCTCAGGACTCGACTGGTGAACGCGGGTGTTCGCCTGCTCGAAAGCGAGGGACAGGGCGCGCTGACCATCAGAGCGGTCACCCGCGAAGCGGGCGTATCGCACGGCGCACCGAGACGGTACTTTCCGACGTTGAGCGCACTTGCCGCGGCGGTGGCTCGAGTCGGTCTGGTCGACCTGGGGCTGGCGCTGAACTCGGCGGCCCAACAAGCCGTTTCACCCCGCGAGTCACTGGATGCGATGGCACATACCTACGTGCAGTTCGCTGCGCAGCGCCCGGCGATGTTCGCACTCATCTTCAGGCACGACCTGCTCGAGGGCTCGGGCGAGAACCTGCGGCTGGCGTCGCGGCCGGTGTTCGACGCGTTGATCGACGCGGTCGAAGCCGTTGCGCCGGAGAATCCACAGTTCACAGCCCTGCGACTGTGGACCTCCGTGCACGGAATAGCGGCGCTCCACTCCACCCGTGCGCTGGAGCCGATCACCGACGTTTCGGCGGTGACGGAGTTGACCCGCCGCGCAGTGCGCGACGTGATCGCCGACGCTACCGAACGAGGGACCTGACCGACGCAGGCAGCTGGCGAACGTTCTTGTAGGGGCCGACCACCGCGGCACCGAAAGGACGCTCGAGCAACACGGCTGCAACCTCGCGCACCTCGTCGTTGCCGACGCTGTCGATCCGCGCCAACGTGTCGGTGATGTCGCGGTGATTACCGTAGTTCAGTTCACTACGACCGATCCGGTTCATCCGAGAGCCCGAATCTTCGAGGCCCAGAACCAATCCGCCTCTCAACGAACCCTTGGCCCGCGCGCACTCCGCGTCGGTGATGCCCTCGGAGGCGACCTTGGCCAGCACTTCCCTGATCACCGTCGTCACTTCGCCCAAGTTCTCCGGCTGGCAACCCGCATAGACGGAGAAGGCGCCACTGTCGGCGAACGTGTCCACCGACGAGTACACCGAATACGCCAGACCGCGCTCTTCTCTGATCTCCTGAAAGAGACGAGAACTGAGCCCGCCGCCCACGGCCGAGTTCAGCACGGACAACGCCCAGCGGTGCCCCTCGTGTCGACCGAACGCCCGTACACCCAGGCACAGGTGGGCCTGTTCACTGTCACGAGTGGTCAGGCTCAACGTGGGTGCGCTACGCAATCGCGCTGTACCGGAACGTCTTTCGGCCGGCCTCAGGCCCTTGTCCAGATGACCGGAGAACGCTCGGCGCACGAGCGAGACGATCTGCTTGTGATCGACGTTGCCCGCAACCGCAACGACCATGCGCTGCGGGGTGTATCGACGAACGTGGAACGAGTGCAGTTGCGCACGCGTCATCGACTCGATGGATTCGACGGAGCCGATGATCGGGCGTCCGATCGGATGATCGCCGAACATGGCTTCCAGGAAGGCATCTCCCAGCAGATCCTCCGGATCGTCGTCGCGCATGGAGATCTCTTCGAGGACCACCTGACGCTCGACGTCCACATCGGCCGATCGGCACCGACCACGCAGCACCACATCGCTGACGAGATCGATGGCGAGCGCCACGTCCTCGTCGAGCACGTGCGCATAGAAGCAAGTGCTCTCCTTCGAGGTGAACGCGTTCAGCTCGCCCCCGACGCCGTCCATCACCTGGGCGATTTCGAGCGCACTACGCGTAGGAGTCGACTTGAACAGCAAGTGTTCGAGGAAATGTGCCGCACCGGCAACACTGGGCTGTTCGTCTCGTGAGCCGACCCCGACCCACACACCGACCGAAGCCGAGCGAACGCCGGGCACGAACTCGGTGACGACCCGAAGACCACCGGGCAGAGTCGTCCGTTGCACACCCGTATCGATGGTGATGCTCTCTGGAACGGCCGAACGGTACGTCCCGAGGGGACGTACCGTTCGACTCGATTGCTTCTTACTCAGCGCTGACCTCGGCGGGTGCCTCGGAAGCATCGGCGGGAGCAGCCGCGTTGTCGTCCTCGACGGGAACGAGGCTGATCTTGCCGCGGTTGTCGATGTCGGCGATCTCGACGCGCAACTTGGATCCGACGCTGACGACGTCCTCGACCTTGTTGATGCGCTTGCCGTTGCCGAGCTTGGAGATGTGCACCAGTCCGTCGCGGCCCGGGAGCAGCGAGACGAATGCGCCGAAAGCCGTTGTCTTGACAACGGTTCCGAGGAATCGCTCGCCGACCTTCGGCAGCTGCGGGTTGGCGATGGCGTTGATCATGTCGATCGCGGCCTGTGCGGACGGGCCGTCCGCTGCACCGACGTAGACAGTGCCGTCATCTTCGATGGAGATGTTGGCACCGGTCTGCTCGGTGATGGAGTTGATCATCTTGCCCTTGGGCCCGATGACCTCACCGATCTTGTCGACGGGCACCTTGATCGCGGTGACGCGAGGTGCGTACGGGCTCATCTCGTCCGGGGTGTCGATGGCCTCTGCCATGACCTCGAGGATCGTCGTGCGAGCATCCTTGGCCTGCGACAGCGCGCCGGCGAGCACCTTGGAGGGGATGCCGTCGAGCTTGGTGTCGAGCTGCAGAGCCGTGACGAAGTCCTTTGTTCCGGCGACCTTGAAGTCCATGTCACCGAACGCGTCCTCGGCACCGAGAATGTCGGTGAGTGCGACGTAGCGAGTCTCGCCGTCGACCTCGTCGGACACGAGGCCCATCGCGATACCGGCGACCGGGGCACGCAGCGGCACACCGGCATTGAGCAGCGACAGAGTCGATGCGCAGACCGAGCCCATCGAGGTCGAGCCGTTGGAGCTCAGCGCCTCGGAGACCTGACGGATGGCGTACGGGAACTCCGCCTGGCTGGGCAGCACCGGCAGCAGAGCGCGCTCGGCGAGTGCGCCGTGCCCGATCTCGCGACGCTTCGGCGAACCGACGCGGCCGGTCTCACCGGTGGAGTACGGCGGGAAGTTGTAATGGTGCATGTAGCGCTTGGACGTCTCGGGCCCGAGCGAGTCGACCTGCTGCGCCATCTTGACCATGTCGAGGGTGGTGACGCCCAGGATCTGGGTCTCCCCGCGCTCGAACAGGGCCGATCCGTGGGTACGCGGGATGATCGCGACCTCGGCGGAGAGCGAGCGGATGTCGGTGATGCCGCGACCGTCGATGCGGAAGTGATCGGTGAGGATGCGCTGGCGAACCGACTTCTTGGTCAGTGCGCGGAACGCCGCACCGATTTCCTTCTCGCGACCGGCGAAGCTGTCTCCGACCGACGTCAGGACCTGAGCCTTGACCTCGTCGAGCTTGTTCTCACGCTCGGCCTTGCCGGCAATGGTCAGCGCCTCGTTCAGCGGGATCTTGGCGGCGTTCTCCACGGCCTCGAAGACGTCGGACTGGTACGCCGGGAAGACCGGGTAGTCGCCGGTGGGCTTGGCTGCCTTGGCGGCGAGCTCCTGCTGCGCGGTGCACAGCGCGGCGATGAAGGGCTTCGATGCCTCGAGGCCCTCGGCGACGACGGTCTCGTTGGGGGCGGTGGCACCACCCTCGATGAGCTCGATGACGTTCTCGGTGGCCTCGGCTTCGACCATCATGATCGCGACGTCTGCGTCGGCACCGGAGCCGGAGACGATGCGGCCGGCGACGACCATGTTGAACACGGCCTTCTCGAGCTGCTCGTTGGTGGGGAACGCAACCCACTGCTTGTCGATCAGTGCGACGCGAACGCCGCCGATCGGGCCGGAGAACGGCAGTCCGGCGATCTGTGTCGAGGCCGATGCCGCGTTGATCGCGACGACGTCGTACAGATCGGCCGGGTTGAGGCTCATGACCGTGATGACGACCTGGATCTCGTTGCGCAGTCCGTCGACGAACGTCGGACGCAGCGGCCGGTCGATCAGGCGGCAGGTGAGGATGGCATCGGTGGACGGACGTCCCTCGCGGCGGAAGAACGATCCGGGGATGCGGCCCGCGGCGTACATGCGCTCTTCGACGTCGACCGTCAGCGGGAAGAAATCGAATCCCTCACGGGGGTGCTTACCTGCAGTCGTTGCCGACAGCAGCATGGTGTCCTCGTCGAGGTACGCGGCGACTGCGCCTGCGGCCTGCTGTGCGAGGCGGCCGGTCTCGAAGCGGATGGTCCGCTTGCCGAACGTGCCGTTGTCGATGATCGCAGTTGCTTCGTAGACGCCTTCTTCGACGTCCAATGTTGTGGTTTCCGACATGTGTTCTGTTCTCGTCCTCTCGTCTTTGCCGTGCCCGCGTGGACACACCACGAGCCCTCCTGGCTGCGGCGGCATACCTGTGCCGTCCATCTCCGAGCTTCTCTCGGGACGCGGCTACGCGGAGGCGGCCATCGATCGAAGCCCACCGGATCTCGTATCCGAAAGGCCACTACCGAAGACCGTCACCACGGCGTGACAGGCATACACGGCGGTGTGCGGATGCCGTGCATCCGCTTTCTCGTGCTGGTCGAACTGTTTCTTGCGGTACAAACACAGATAGCCAACGAGGAACAGTCTAAGCACTGCCTCGTTGGCTACTGCACTATTGCTGCGAGTCGGGTGCGCACCGGCGCGTCGAACGGTGCATCGGTGACATCCTCGCGTCTCCGAAGACTATCGACGCAGACCCAGACGCTCGATGAGCGAACGGTAGCGGGTGACGTCGACCTTCGCGATGTACTTGAGCAGACGACGACGACGTCCGACCAGCAGCAGCAGGCCGCGGCGGGAGTGGTGGTCGTGCTTGTGCGTCTTGAGGTGCTCGGTCAAGTCGACGATGCGCTTGGTGAGCATTGCAACCTGCGCCTCGGGCGAGCCCGTGTCGGTGGGGTGCAAGCCGTACTCGCCGAGAACGGCCTTCTTCTGTTCGGTGGTCAATGCCACTGGTACTACTCCTGATCAATGACGTCCGCGTGAAAGGAAGCAACGCGCCCCGATCGAACGACCGAGGTCGACACGACGGGATCGAAGCCGGTACAGCCGCCACGGACCGCAGCGTGCACCGAGGGGACAGCCTATCAGGCCGTGCTAGCCGCCAGGATCGAGCGGGCACGCTCGGCGTCGCGGCCCATTTCCTCCACGAGAGCTTCCATCGAGTCGAACTTCTCCATGCCCCGCAGTCGGTCGACGAAGTCGACTGCCACATGTTGCCCGTACAGGTCGGCCTCGCCGTCGAGTACGAATGCCTCGACGGTTCTGGTGCGCCCCGAGAACGTGGGATTGGTGCCCACGGACACCGCCGCAGGGTGCCGCTCCCCCGGAGTGACCGTCCCCATGATCGGGCCGGGCCCGAGCACGGTGAACCACGCCGCGTAGACGCCGTCCGCGGGGATGGCCGAGTACATGGGTGGCGCGACATTGGCTGTGGGATAACCCATCTGACGACCCCGGCCGTCGCCGTGCACGACGACACCCTCCACGCGATGCGGCCGTCCGAGCGCGGCGGCGGCTGCGGCGACGTCTCCGGCATCCACGCACGATCTGATGTACGTGGAGGAGAACGTCACGGCATGCTCGGCGAGCAGGTTGACTCCGTCGACCGCGAATCCCGATCGTTCGCCGATCTTCCGGAGCATCGGCACCGTGCCGAGCGCCTTCTTGCCGTAGGTGAAGTTCTCGCCGACGACGACCTCGGCAACGTGGAGTCGTTCGATCAGAATCTCGTGCACGTACCGCTCGGGGGTGAGTTTCATCAGCTCGGGCGTGAACGGCATCACACAGAACACGTCGATTCCCAGTTCCTCGGCGAGTTCGGCTCGTCTCGTCAGGGTCGTCAACTGCGCGGGATGACTTCCCGGCCGCACGACCTCCATCGGGTGCGGATCGAATGTCATGAGCACGCTGGGAACGCCGCGCTTCTTCGCAGCGCCCACCGCTCGCTCGATCAGCTGTGCGTGCCCGCGGTGAACGCCGTCGAAGACGCCGATCGTGAGCACGCATCTGCCCCAGTCGGCAGGTACATCGTCGAGACCTCGCCATCTCTGCACACCGCGAAGCCTACGGCCCGACGGCCGCTCGGTCACTCTCGGACAGGCGTGTCGCGCGCGGTTGCTATGGACAAAAAGGTATTCCCACGGTAAATATTTCGGGGTGCCTAACTTATTTCTTCGCCAGCGTGGATTTCACGCCGGACGGATTCTTGCGAGCTGGGCCGTGGTTGGACTACTGGTAGCAGCGTCGACGGGCTGCGCCCGCGCCGTCGGAGAGGACGATCCGACTGTGCTCGACGACGACAGACCCTTGGTTCTGACGACCTTCACCGTCCTCGCCGACATGGCCGCCAATGTGGCCGGCGACCACCTTCGAGTGGAATCGATCACAAAAGCCGGTGCCGAGATCCACGGCTACGAGCCGACACCGGGAGACCTACGCACCGCGGAGCAGGCCGAGTTGATCCTGGACAACGGACTCGGGCTGGAGGCCTGGTTCGAGAAATTCGTCGAGCGCATCCCCGCACCGCATGCCGTGGTGAGTGCGAACGTGGATCCGATCTACATCCGCGACGACGCGTACGCGGGCAAAGCGAACCCCCACGCGTGGATGTCCCCCGTCGTGGCCGAGACGTACGTCGAGAACATCGCCGACGCGTTCGTTGCGCTCGACCCCGCCAACACCGACGACTACCGCGCGAACGCAGCGGCGTACGTCGAGCAACTCCGCCGGGTCGGTGCCGAGCTGGACGCCGATCTCTCCGGACTGCCCGCTCGTCAACGTGCGCTGGTCACCTGTGAGGGCGCATTCGGGTATCTGGCTCGTGACTTCGATCTGCAGGAGGCGTACCTGTGGCCGGTCAACGCCGAGCAGGAAGGCACACCGAAACAGGTGGTCCGCACCATCGATTTCGTTCGCGACAACGACGTACCCGCCGTGTTCTGCGAGTCGACCGTCTCGGACAAGGCGCAGCTGCAGGTCGCCGAGGACACCGGCGCTCGGTTCGGCGGACAGCTCTACGTCGATTCACTGAGCGATGCGGCCGGCCCCGTCCCCACGTACCTGGACCTACTGCGCTACGACGCACGGTTGATCGCCGACGCACTGGTGGGAGAACGATGAGCGAGCACACTGGGGCCCCGAATCTCAGGGCCCCGCACGAGAACGAGGCAGCGCTGGCGGTGGACACCGTCAATGTCCGATACCGCGACGTCGTGGCGCTCACCGATGCCAGTCTGACGCTCGCACCGGGCCGGGTGTGCGGGTTGGTCGGCATGAACGGATCGGGCAAGTCGACGCTGTTCAAGGCCGTCATGGGAGTGGTCAAGCCGAACTCCGGATCGATCACCGTGTTCGGCGGCGACCCGGCTCGGGCGCGCAAGGCAGGAACGGTGAGCTACGTACCCCAGGCCGAATCCGTCGACTGGACGTTCCCGATCAGCGTGCGCGACGTGGTGATGATGGGCCGATACGGGAAGCAGAATTTTCTTCGCACTCCCCGAGCAGCCGATCGACGGGCGGTCGACGAGGCTCTCGAGCGCGTCGATCTGGCCGAACTCGCGAGCCGACAGATCGGTCAGCTCTCCGGCGGTCAACGCAAGCGTGCGTTCGTCGCCCGCGCCATCGCCCAGGAGGCGTCGTTGCTGTTGCTCGACGAGCCCTTCGCCGGCGTGGACAAGAAGACCGAAGCCACCATCACCCGGCTGCTCCGCGAACTCGCCGCACACGGCGCCTCGGTTCTCGTGTCGACACACGATCTCCATGCTCTGCCGGATCTGTGCGACGAGGCGATTCTGCTGCAGCAACGGGTGCTGATGCACGGCAGTCCCGCCGAGGTACTGCGTCCGGAGAACCTGGCGCTGGCCTTCGGCATCGACCCGTCGAAGGTCGACCAACTCGGTGCAGGCAATCGAACCCAGGCCACCCCGACCACGGAAGCGAGCTGAACCGTGTATCTCGTCGATTTTCTCGTCGAACCACTCGAATACACCTTCATGCAGCGGGCCCTCCTGGTGACCGTGACCGCCTCGATCGTGTGCGCGGTGCTGAGCTGCTGGCTCGTTCTCATCGGGTGGTCGCTGATGGGCGACGCCGTCTCGCACGCCGTGCTGCCCGGCGTCGCATTGTCGTATCTGCTCGGTGCACCGTTCGCGATCGGCGCTCTTCTGTTCGCCCTCATCGCGGTCGGTGCCATCGGGGTCGTGCGCAACACCACCATCGTCAAGGAGGACGCCGCCATCGGCGTCGTCTTCACCACCTTGTTCGCGCTCGGTGTCGTCCTGATCTCCAAGTTTCCGAGCCAGATCGACCTCAACCACATCCTGTTCGGCAATCTGCTCGGCGTCTCGCAGGCGGACATGATCCAGGTGTTCGTACTCGGCGGCATCGCGTTGGCCGTCATGATCGTCAAGCGTCGGGACTTCACTCTCTTCGCCTTCGACCGCACCCAGGCCCGCGCCGTCGGCATCAATCCGACGGTGATCTCGGCTGTGATGCTGACCCTGCTGGCTTTGACGACGGTGGTGGCACTTCAGGCCGTCGGCGTGATTCTCGTGGTGGCGATGCTCATCACCCCAGGTGCGTCGGCGTATCTGCTCACGCACAGCTTCGGCCGCATGCTGGTATTGGCACCGCTTGTTTCGGTGGGTTGCGCGCTGGTGGGGATCTACGCCAGCTTCTATCTCGACGTGTCCTCCGGTGGCAGCGTCGTGCTCACTCAGGGGTTGGTCTTCGTCCTTGCCTACCTCTTCAGCCCCTCACAGGGCATCGTCGTCCGCGCCGTGCGCCGACGCGGACAGGTACCGGTGGCTCCGGCCGGGTGAGATGTCTTTTTCCATTGGATTGCCTAAGCTCGGCGACGTGGCGCAACGAAAAGACGATCCCGCACCGGCCGACGAGGGCGTCCAGCTGTCCGCGGTTGCGCAGGATTACCTCAAGGTCATCTGGACGGCCAGTGAGTGGAGCGAGGACTCCGTCAGCACCAAGATGCTCTCCGAGCGCATCGGCGTTTCCGCATCGACGGTGTCCGAGGCGATTCGCAAGCTCGCCGACCAGGGCATGGTCGACCACGCCCGCTACGGAGCCATCTCGTTGACGGAGAAGGGCCGCCTGGCTGCCATCGGCATGGTGCGTCGGCACCGTCTGATCGAGACCTATCTGGTCCGCGAACTGGGGTACGGCTGGGACGAAGTGCACGACGAGGCAGAGATTCTCGAACATGCAGTCTCGGATCTGATGATGGATCGAATCGACGCCAAACTGGGTCACCCCGAACGGGACCCGCACGGTGACCCGATTCCGTCGGTGGACGGTGCGATCGAGACTCCGTCCGCGACTCGCCTGAGCGAGTACCTCGACGGACAATCCGGCCGAGTCGCCAGAATTTCCGACTCCGACCCGGCCATGCTCCGCTACTTCGATTCCGTCGGCATCACGCTGGACCTGCCGATCACGGTGGTCGAACGACGTGACTACGCCGGCACCGTCGCCATCGAGCTCGCCCGCACCGACGCCACCGATTCGATCGACCTCGGCCACCGCGCCGCCGAAGCGATCTGGATGGTTCCGGCGAACTGACGTCGGTTCGCTTCAGTGTCCGCGCAAGGTCGCGGGCCGGACCACCATGACCGAACTGGCGCGCTTGCCCTTCTCCTGAAGCAGAGCGATGGTGTGACCCGTGGGATCGACCGCCGCGTACACCCCGTCGATTCCGACCGGATCCAGCCACCTTCCCTGGCTCAACGACTCCGCCTCACCCGCGTCGATCTGCCGGTGCGGAAAGGCCGTTCGCGCCGCCTGGTCGATGTCCAGGCTCACGGCCGGGTTCTCGGCCAGCTCTTCGAGCGTCCGCGCATGGTCGAGGGTGAAGGGTCCGACGCGAGTGCGACGCAGCACGGTCAGGTGGCCGCCGACGCCGAGTGCAGCGCCGAGATCGCGCGCCAGGGCACGCACATAGGTCCCGGACGTGCAGTCCACCTCGACATCGAGGTCGACGAATGCCGATTCGTTGTCCACGACATCGCGCCTAAAGGTCACGTCGAATCGGGTGACGCTGACCTTGCGGGCGGCGAGGGTGAACTCCTCACCTGCGCGGGACAGTTTGTGGGCGCGTTGCCCGTCGACCTTGATGGCGCTGACGCTCGCAGGCACCTGCTCGATGTCGCCCGTCAGGGCGGCGATCGCGGCCTGGATCTCGGAGTCGGAGACGTGCACGGCCGAGACATCGGCCAGCAGGTCGCCCTCGGCGTCGTCGGTCGTCGTGCTCCGGCCGAGCCGGATGGTCGCGGTGTAGGACTTGGTGGTCAGCGAGAGCAATCCCAGCATCTTGGTCGCACGCTCCACGCCGAGCACCAGCACGCCCGTCGCCATGGGGTCCAGAGTCCCCGCGTGGCCGACCTTCCTGGTGCGCAACAGTTTTCGACACGACGCCACCACGTCGTGGCTCGTCACACCCGGCCCCTTGTCGACCACCAAGAGGCCGGCACCGACGAGACCGGACGAAATCTTTTCACGGGCACTCACGAGAGAGCATTGTGCCAGGCCCGCGAATCCGGCCGTCACATCACCGAGATCGCCGTCATCACCAGACCGCCGGCCACCATCCAGCGACCGTCGAACGCCGACAGAGGCGGGCCGGAGACGGTGTCGCCCGGCACCAACAACTCGGAATGGAACGTTCCCGAGAGGTCGTCGCCGGAGCCGGTTCGCTCGAAGGTGATGTGCGCGTCCTCGAAACCGAGCCACCGTCCGGTCAACGGCTCCCAGGCCTTGTACGTCGCTTCCTTGGCACAGAACAACACTCGGTCCCAGTGGATGTCCTCACGACCGGCCGCCTCCAGCCACTCCCGCTCGGCCGGCAGGCTCACCGCCTCGAGCACGCCGTCGGGCAAGGGGCCGTGCGGCTCGGCGTCGATCCCCACCGACCGCACCTGCATCGAATAGGCCAGCACCGCGCCGCGATAACCGTCGCAGTGGGTCAAGGATCCGACCACACCCTTCGGCCACTGCGGTGCACCGGACTTGCCGCGCATGATCGGCGCGGGCTCCACGCCCAACTTCTCCATCGCCACCCGAGCACAGTGTCGAGCCGAGGTGAACTCACGCTTGCGCTTGTCCACCGCCTTGGCCACCAGCGGAGCTTCGAGCGGATGCGGCGTCAAACCCGGTGGGTCCGCGAACAATTCGGCCGAGACGACGCCGTTGGGAAGTATCGATTCGATCACTTGCCTGCCCTCATCTTTTCTACCTCTGCCTCCATCTCGGGCGTCACCGTGAAGTGTCCGCCCCACTTGTTCAACGCACCCGGCGGATACTCGGGGACCGGAAGAATCTGGCGCAGAACGTTCTTCGGCAGGCCGCGGCGCTGCCATTCGCGCGGGTAACCCACCGACACCTCCTCGAAGCGAACGCCGTCGTAGTAGGTCGTCCGCGGGATGTGCAGGTGTCCGTACACCGAGCAGATCGCGTTGTACCGCGTGTGCCAATCCGCCGTCAGAGTGGACCCGCACCACAGCGCGAACTCCGGGTAGAACAGCACCTCGGTGGGCTGCCGGACCATCGGGAAGTGGTTGATCAACACGGTCGGAACGGATGTGTCCAACGCATCGAGACGCTCCCGGGTGGCGTCGATCCGCGCGTGGCACCAGGCATCTCGCGTCGCGTACGGCTGCGAGGACAGCAGGAATTCGTCGGTGGCGACCACGTTCTTCTCTCGCGCGATCGCCAGGCCGTGCTCCTTGTCGCGCGCTCCCTGGGGCAAGAACGTGTAGTCGTAGAGCAGGAACATCGGCACGATCGTCGCCGGGCCGCCTTCACCCTCCCAACGCAGGTACGGATCCTCCGGGGTGACGACGTCGATCTCGCGGCACAGGTTGACCAGGTACTCGTAGCGGGCGGCGCCGTGGATCTGGACAGGATCTTTCACCGTCGTCCACAGCTCGTGATTTCCGGGAACCCAGATGACCTTCGCGAAACGGCTACGGAGCAGCTCGAGCGCCCACTTGATGTCGTCGGTCTTCTCCGACACGTCGCCGGCAACGATCAGCCAGTCGTCGGGAGATTCGGGAAAGATGTCTTCGGTCACGGGTCGGTTACCCCGATGTCCGACGTGAATGTCGCTCACTGCCCACAGCTTCGCTGCCACTGAAAATTCCTTCCGATGCGCTCGGCCGCCGGCGTCGAATCGCCAGAACCGTCCGAGAACGTACCAACGTCCAATACTCCATGCAGATTCCGCGCAGTGTCCGGGCGGGGTGACGCGGCGATTCGGTCGACGACCGAACGGTGTTGCTCACCGACACCGAGATCGAGTCGAAAGACCCGCAGATTCGGGTATATGGTGCCTCTCATGACTTGTTTGCGGACGTTTTCTGGGATTGCACCCCGATGACAGTGCCCCCGGTCCGCGTTCGTGACGCCGCAGCCCTCCTCGGTGTCAGTGACGACACCGTGCGCAGATGGATCGACAGCGGAGCGCTGCCCGCGCTCGAGGACGAGACCGGACGCAAGGTCATCGCCGGTCGCGACCTCGCGGACTACGCACGCGAACATGCCGTTCCTCCGCCCGAGATCTCGTCGGGTGGCAGCTCCGCCCGCAACCGGCTCGTGGGTTTGGTCACCGAGGTCGTCTCGGACGCGGTGATGAGCGAGGTGAGCATGCAGTGCGGGCCGTTCACGATCGTGTCGCTGATGAGCACCCGATCGGTTCGCGAACTGGGGCTCGAGCCCGGCAAGGTCACCGTCGCTGTCGTCAAGGCGACCACCGTCATCGTCGAGACACCGTAGAACGCAGGAGATGTTCGTGAAGACAATGCGCCAGGTATCCGCCCTCGTGGTTGCAGCCACCCTGATGCTCGTCGGATGCAGCTCGCAGTCCGATTCGACAACGCCCGATGTGGCCTCGGACGCCCACGCAGTCGGAGGCGAGATCACGGTCTTCGCCGCAGCTTCGCTTCGCGCGACGTTCACCGATCTCGGTACTCGCTTCGAGGCCGAACACCCCGGAACCTCGGTGGAGTTCAGTTTCGCGGGTTCGTCCGATCTGGCCGCACAGCTGATCTCCGGCGCGCCCGCCGACGTCTTCGCCTCCGCGGATACGAAGAACATGACCGCGACGGTCGACGAGAATCTGGTGGCCGGCAGTCCCGTCGACTTCGCGTCCAACACTCTGACCATCGTGACCGCCCCCGGAAACCCGGACCGCATAGCCTCGTTCGCCGATCTGGCGAACCCCGATGTTCTGACCGTGATCTGCGCGCCCCAGGTGCCCTGCGGTGCGGCGACGGCCGCGGTCGAGACCGCAACCGGCACGCTCGTCCCGGCCGTGAGCGAGGAATCCTCGGTCACCGACGTACTGGGCAAGGTCACCTCGGGGCAGGCCGATGCCGGACTGGTCTACGTCACCGACGCCGCCGGAGCAGGCGCAGCCGTGACCACGGTGCCCTTCGAGGAGTCGAGCGAGGCCGTCAACACCTACCCGATCGCGACACTGCGGGGTTCCGGCAACCCCGACACAGCGCGCGCATTCACCGAGTTCGTCACCGGACCCGTCGGCCGAGACGTGCTCGGTCGAGCCGGTTTCGCGGCGCCGTGACCGCCAGAGCCGTCGACGGCGGGCAACCATCGGCAGGACGCCGTCCGACCGTCGGGGTACCGCCGTGGATATTCGCACCGGCCGCCGTGGGCGCCCTGCTCGTCGTGTTGCCGTTGGCCGCGATGTTCACCCGAATCGACTGGTCGAATTTTCTCGGTCTCGTCACCTCCGAATCCGCCGTCGCAGCACTGGTTCTGAGCCTGAAGACAGCGACGGCCAGCACCGCAGTGTGCGTGCTTCTGGGCGTGCCGATGGCAATCGTGCTCTCGCGCAGCTCGATTCGAGGGCTGTCGATCCTTCGCTCTCTCGTCGTCCTGCCCTTGGTTCTTCCCCCGGTGGTCGGCGGCATCGCGCTGCTCTACACCTTCGGACGCCAAGGCCTGTTGGGCGAGCACCTCGAAGCCTTCGGTATTCGAATAGCGTTCACCACCTCGGCCGTCGTGTTGGCGCAGGTGTTCGTGTCGCTCCCCTTCCTCGTCGTCGGCGTCGAGGGTGCCCTCCGTACGGCCGGCGACCGATACGACGTGGTGGCTGCCACCCTCGGTGCCACCCCCACGACCGTCCTACGGCGGGTCACCGTTCCACTGATTCTTCCCGGACTGATGTCCGGAACAGTCCTCGCCTTCGCCCGCGCACTCGGAGAATTCGGCGCGACGTTGACCTTCGCCGGTTCTCTCGAAGGCGTGACCAGGACGCTGCCGCTGGAAATCTACCTGCAGCGCGAGAGCGACCCCGATGCCGCGGTGGCGCTGTCGCTGGTGCTGATTCTCGTCGCGGCACTCGTTGTCGTCACCGCACGCGGCACCCGATCGTCGGGAACGCTGTGAGTTCACTACACCTGAGGGCCACCCTCGGTATCCGCGGCATCGATCTCGAACTCGATGCCCGCGAGGGCGAGACGGTGGCTGTTCTGGGGCCGAACGGGGCGGGCAAATCGACACTGCTGCAACTCGTCTCGGGCGTGGTGGCACCCGACCACGGAATCGTCCGACTGGGCGAGGACGTGTTGACCGACACCGCCTCGAACACCGCCGTGCCGATTCATGCGCGAGGCGTTGCGACCCTCGCTCAGGAAGCTCTGCTGTTTCCTCACATGGACGCTCGCACGAACGTGGCCTTCGCACCACGCAGCGCCGGCGCGGACCGCGCCACCGCGCGAACCGTCGCCGATACCTGGCTCGACGCCGTCGGAGCCTCCCACCTGGCCGATCGCCGCCCTGCGCAGTTGTCCGGCGGCCAGGCCCAACGTATCGCCATCGCGCGCGCTCTCGCGGCCGATCCACACCTGCTGCTGCTCGACGAACCCCTGGCGGCACTGGATGTCGACACGGCACCGGGCATTCGGCGCGTGCTGCGCACGGTGTTGCGCAAGAGCGGCCGCACGGCCTTGATCGTGACCCACGACCTGCTCGACGTCGTTGCACTCGCCGATTCCGTCGCAGTCGTCGACGGCGGGCGCGTTGTCGAGAGAGGCTCGGTCACCGAGGTCCTCACTGCCCCTCGCAGCGAATTCGGTGCCCGCATCGCCGGGGTGAACCTGATCTCGGGACGGGCCGTCGACGCCGACGACTCGACGTCCCTGACCACCGACTGGGGAGTGACGGTGCACGGCTCCGGGCGGCACGCCACCGACACTCCACTGGTAGCGGTGTTCTCCCCCGCCGCTGTGTCGGTACACCCGACACCACCGCATGCAAGCCCCCGCAACGTGTTCGAGGTGGTGATCGAGGAGATGGAGGTGCAGGGCTCCGGCATTCGTGTTCGGTCACGTCCGCAACCCGACGGTTCCCCCGGCATGGCCGCCGACATCACCCCGGCTGCGGTATCGGATCTCGGGCTCGAGCCCGGCCGCAGCGTGTTCTTCGTCGTCAAGAGCCACGAGGTGGCGTTACACCCCGCGTTGCCGTCGCAGCCCTGACCGACGGTCAGTGTCGTAGTTGGCGGTCGCTGCCGACGACCAACCACTTACCGGACAGCGCCCGTCCCGCGACGGCGAGCATGCGTAGCCCGACGAAGACGCCGAGCCCGGTCCAGATCCCGACCAACCCCCAGTCGAACACCAGAGCCGACCAGATGAACGGTAGAAAGCCCACGACGGCGCACGCCATGGTCGCGTTCCGCAGAAACGCAGCATCGCCACTGCCGAGCAGCACTCCGTCCAGCGCGAACACCACGCCCGCAACGGGAATGATCGCCACGAAGATCCACCAGATCGCATGCATCTCGTCGATGACCGATGCGTCGGTGGTGAACAACTCCGGGACGAACGAGCGTCCGACCGCGAACACGCCTGCGAGGACGACCGCGAAGACCGTCGACCATGCGGTCAGCCGCCACGCGAGTGCGCGCGCGTCGTCGGTCCTGCTCGCGCCGAGGGCGGCACCCACCAGGGTCTGAGCGGCAATCGCCAAGGAATCGAGCATCAGGGACACCAGGTTCCACATGTGCAGGACCACCTGATTGGCGGCGACCGACGCCGCACCGAAGCGCGACGCGACCGCGGCGGCAGACAGGAAGCAGGCCTGGAACGCCAGGCTGCGCACGATCAGGTCGCGTCCCAACACCAGCTGCGCGCGCATCACCGACCAGCGCGGGCGCAACTCGGTGCTCGCTCGCACGACTGCGAACACGAACAGCGCACCGGCGAGGCCCTGCCCGATCACGTTGGCCACGGCCGATCCCACCAGCTCCAGACGCGGGAATCCGAGCAGCCCATGAACCAGCAGTGGGCACAGAACTGCCGACACACCGAAGCCGAACACGACGAAACGCAGTGGGGTCACCGTGTTCTGGACTCCGCGCATCCATCCGTTTCCGGCCAGAGACACCAGGATGAACGGCACACCGAGCAGAGCCACCCGTAGCCACGCGAGAGCCTCGGCGGCGATGTCGCCACCTCCGGTGAGTACCGACACCACGGGCTCTGCCGCGAGTTGCATCACCGCGACGATGGCGATACCGATCGCGAAGGCCAACCAGGTTGCCTGCACACCCTCGCCGACAGCATCACGTTCGCGACCGGCACCGTGCATACGAGCCGCGCGCGAGGTCGTGCCGTAGGACAGAAAGGTCAGCTGGGTGCTGACCTGGGCCAGCACGAGCCCGCCGATCGCCAGGCCCGCGAGGGCCAAGGCACCCAGCCTGCCGATCACGGCGGCGTCGAACAACAGGTAGAGAGGTTCGGCGGCGAGGACGCCGAGGGAGGGCAGCGACAGGCCGAGAATCTTTCGAGCGGTGACCGGAGTGGAGCTCACGACGTGGACAAGGCTCCGCGCAGCGCTTCGATCACGTCGGACAATTCGCCGGTCGCCGTGTAGCCGGCTGCATTGCGGTGCCCGCCGCCGCCGAGTTCGCACGCCACTGCCGAGACGTCGACCTCGGTCTTCGAGCGCAGGGAAACCACCCAGATCGAGCCGAAGTCCTGTTGCTTGAGCACGGCGGCCACCTCGGCTTCGGAGGTGGTGCGCACGATGTCGATCACGCTCTCGATCTCCTCGGAGCGCAACCCGGCCGAATCCTCGCTGCGAATCACGGCGTACACCAGCCCGCGTCCGTCGACGGCATCGGGAATCAGCGAGGCCGAACCCAGGACCGAACCGAGCATCGGGAGCCACTCGAACGGATGGGTGTCGAGCAGTTTGCGAGCGATGTGGGCGCCGTCGATGCCCGTCGCCAGCAGTCGTTCGGCCAGCAGGTGCGACCCGGGACGAACCCACCGGAACGAACCGGTGTCGGTGACCAGGCCCGCGAACAGCAGGTGCGCCAGATCCGCGTCGATCTCCACACCCCACTGGTCCAACATCCGCGCGATCACAGCGGTGGTCGACTCCGCGGAGGCATCCACCACGTTGACCGTGCCGAATCGGGTGTTGCTGCGGTGATGATCGATCACGAGGCTCGCCGACGCGGAATCGAGCCGAGCGCCCAGCGAACCCAGCCGGCCCCGACTTCCGGCGTCGACGGTGACCACCAGGTCGACGGTGTCCGTGACCTTGTCGGCGTCGACGAGAAGGTGCCTTCCCGGCAGCTCGTCCATCGACTCGGGCAGAGACGACGGAGCTGCGAACGCCACCTGGACCCTCGCACCGCGACGTTCGAGTACCGAACCGAGCGCGAGCCCACTGCCGATCGTGTCGGCATCGGGCTGAACGTGACACAGCACGGTCACCGAGGATGCACGTTCGAGCATCTCGATCGCCCGGGTCAGATCCTCGTCGGTCTCCGACACCGACCCCGAACCATCGGCCATGTCAGTCGGCTTCGGCGGGCTCGACGTCTGCAGGCTCGCGCGGGGCTTTGTATGGGTCGGGGTCGCCTGCGGGCTTGGCGTTCGCACGGGCGCGGGCCAGTTCCTCGTCGGCCACTCGGGCGCGTTCGAGAAGGTCTTCCATGTGGCGTGCGGTGTCGGGCACCGTGTCGGTCACGAACGTCAACGTCGGCGTGTACCGCACACCCGTTCCTGCCCCGACCTTCGAGCGCAGGACGCCCTTGGCCTTCTCGAGTCCTGCTGCGGCAGCCTGCAGGTCGGGCGGAGTATCGAGGTCTTCACCCATGACGGTGTAGTACACCGTCGCGTCGTGCAGGTCTGCGGTCACCTTGGTATCGGTGATGGTCACGAACGCCAGCCGGGGATCCTTGATCTCGTGATCGATCGCCGTTGCAACGATGGCGGCGATTCGCTTGGACAACTTACGAGCCCTGGCCTGATCCACCACGACAATCACACTCCTCTTTCATGGCCGGACGTCGATTCTCGCGACGTACCGACGGTTGTGCACTTCACCTCTGCCGAACAGTGCTCGGCACCGGCACCGGATCAATCCTCGGGTCCGAAGATTCTCCGGCGTACCGCCAACAGTTCCAGATCGTTGCGTTCGGCGACATGCCGTTCGCACTCGTCCAGTTTGTCGTGCAGTAGATCTACATCGGTACCGGCTGCAGCGATCCCCAGCAGGGACCGCCGAATACGTTCTCGCTCACCGGTTTCGGCCGCCGACACTCCCAGCCGTTGCAGATCACCGAGGACCGGTTCGACCATCGACCTTTTCTCGGCGAGCGAACGCACGTCCCCCAACAACACGTCCAACTCCAAAGCACCCAGATACACGCTGACGTCCTTCGATCAGCTTCGACGACAAAGCCGGTGGTGGTACAGCTGTCGTACCACCACCGGCTCGAAAGTCGGAGCGCAGTGTCACTCCCCTGGCTTCACCACCGAGCCGACGCGACCGGATGCGGAGCCGAACGGCTCCGCATCGGTTCTAGTCGCGCGGCTTTTCACGGAGTTCGTACGCCTCGATGACATCGCCCACCTTGATGTCGGAGTACGTCACCGTCAAACCACACTCGTATCCCTCACGAACCTCCGTCGCGTCGTCCTTCTCGCGGCGGAGCGAGGAGATCGTGACGGTTTCCGCGACAACTGCACTGTCTCGGATGAGCCGCGCCTTTGCGTTGCGACGGATCGTACCGGAGGTGACGAGGCAACCGGCGATGTTTCCGACCTTGGAGGAACGGAACAGCGCGCGGATCTCGGCCTGCCCGAGGGCGACCTCCTCGTACACCGGCTTGAGCATGCCCTTGAGGGCCTTCTCGATCTCGTCGATGGCCTGGTAGATCACCGAGTAGTACCGGATGTCGACGCCTTCGCGGTTGGCCAGCTCGGTGGCCTTGCCCTCCGCTCGAACGTTGAAGCCGATGATGATCGCGTTGGATGCCGACGCCAGGTTGACGTTGGTCTCCGTGACGCCACCGACACCGCGGTCGATGACGCGCAGCTCCACCTCGTCGTCGATCTCGATACCGAGCAGCGCCTCTTCGAGTGCTTCCACGGTTCCCGAGTTGTCGCCCTTGAGGATCAAGTTCAGCTGCGAGGTCTCCTTCAGAGCTGCATCGAGATCGTCGAGGCTGATGCGCTTGCGGCTCTTGGCTGCCAAGGCATTGCGCTTGCGCGCATTTCGACGGTCGGCGATCTGACGGGCGATCCGATCCTCGTCGACGACCAGCAGGTTGTCGCCTGCACCGGGCACCGACGTGAAGCCGATGACCTGCACCGGACGGGACGGCATCGCTTCGGTGACGTCCTCGCCGTGCTCGTCGACCATTCGACGAACGCGTCCGTACGCGTCGCCTGCGACGATCGAGTCACCGACCCGGAGCGTTCCGCGAGCGATGAGCACGGTCGCGACGGGGCCACGACCACGGTCGAGGTGCGCCTCGATGGCGACACCCTGCGCGTCCATGTCCGGGTTGGCGCGCAGATCGAGCGACGCGTCGGCCGTCAGCAGCACCGCTTCGAGGAGGGCATCGATGTTGGTGCCCTGCTTGGCGGAGATGTCGACGAACATCGTCTCGCCGCCGTATTCCTCGGCGACCAGACCGTATTCGGTGAGCTGCTGCCGGATCTTGTCCGGGTTCGCGCCTTCCTTGTCGATCTTGTTCACCGCGACCACGATCGGCACGTCGGCCGCCTGAGCGTGGTTGATGGCCTCCACCGTCTGCGGCATGACGCCGTCGTCGGCTGCGACCACGAGGATCGCGAGGTCGGTGGCCTTGGCACCACGGGCACGCATGGCCGTGAAGGCCTCGTGACCGGGGGTGTCGATGAACGTCACGAGACGCTCGTTGCCCTCGAGCTCGGTCAGCACCTGGTACGCACCGATGTGCTGCGTGATTCCGCCTGCCTCGCCTTCGCGCACCGTCGTGTTACGAATCGAGTCCAGCAGTCGCGTCTTACCGTGATCGACGTGGCCCATGACGGTGACGACCGGGGGACGCTGTTCCAGGTCTTCCTCGCCGCCGGCATCCTCGCCGTAGGTGAGGTCGAACGAGTCGAGCAGCTCACGATCCTCGTCCTCGGGGCTGACGACCTGAACGACGTAGTTCATCTCGCCGCCGAGAAGCTCCAGCGTCTCGTCGTTGACGGACTGCGTCGCGGTGACCATCTCGCCGAGGTTGAACAGGGCCTGCACGAGTGCGGCCGGGTTCGCGTCGATCTTGTCCGCGAAGTCCGACAGCGATGCGCCGCGGGCGAGACGGATGGTCTCACCGTTGCCGCGGGGCAGCCTGACGCCGCCGACTGCGGGAGCCTGCATGCTTTCGTACTCGGCGCGTTTCGCCCGCTTCGACTTGCGGCCACGACGAACTGCTCCGCCGGGACGACCGAATGCACCTGCTGCTGCGCCGCGCTGACCGGGGCGTCCACCGCCGCCGGGACGACCGCGGAAACCACCTGCGGGAGCGCCGCCTGCGGGGGCACCACCGGGAGCACCGGGAGCGCCGCCGCCGCGGTAACCACCGCCACCACCGCCGCCGCCGGGACGTCCGCCCGGAGCGCCACCGGGACGACCGGGACGACCTGCTGCGGGACCGGGACGTGCCGAACGGGTCGGCATGGCACCGGGGTTGGGGCGAGGAGGCATCGAGCCCGGGCTCGGGCGAGGTCCGGCCTGGCCCGGTGCGGGACGGGGCCCACCCTGGCCGGGAGCCGGACGAGTGCCACCGGACGGTGTTGCGGGACGGGGTCCACCCTGTCCGGGAGCCGGCCGTCCGCCACCGGGGCGCGGAGCACCGGGTGCGGGACGGGGAGCCGGTCGCTCCACGGGAGCCGAGGAGTACGGGTTGTTACCGACACGCGGAGCCTTGGGGCCGGGCTTGGGGCCGGGACCTGCTGGCTTGGGAGCTGCCGGGGCCGGGGCCGGTGCAGCGTCGCTGGTCGCAGCCGACGCGGCCGGAGCCTGCTCGACCGGAGCGGCGGGCGCTGCGGGCGAAGGGGTCGGCGCTGCCGGGGCCGGAGCCGGTGCGGCTGCCGGAGTTGCGGGCGCAGCGGGAGCTGCCTCCGCCGGAGCTTGCGCAGCGGGTGCTTCCGGCTCTGCCGGACGGGGTGCCGGCTTGGGGCCGGGACGGGGTCCGCCCGGTTTCGCTGCGCCCGGCTTCGCGGTGCTGCCTGCAGCGCGATCGGCCGCTGCGCGACCGTTCGGTGCAGCTGCGGCGGGTGCGGACGCGTCCGCACCGTCGGACGGGAAGGATTCACGAAGTCGACGTGCCACTGGGGCTTCGACTGTGGATGATGCGGACTTGACGAACTCGCCCTGCTCTTTGAGCCGTGCGAGTAGTTCCTTACTGGTGACACCGAGTTCTTTTGCCAACTCGTGCACGCGGGCCTTGCCTGCCACTGCTCTCCTCACTGAGAGGCCGAGCGAGGCTTGGTGCCCGCACGACCTCGGGTTATCTCCGATGGACGTTCATCGTTGGTGCTTCACGGTGTGCTCATCAGTGCTGTTGCCTGTTCTTGTCGACGGGTGTTGCTCTTGTCGTGTTCTCGGCCTGCAGCTGCTCGTACTCGTCGAGCACGACTGTCACTGCGGACGAGTCCACATTTCCCGATATCCGAAACGCACGTCCGAAGACTCGGCGTCGTTCCGCATTGTGCAGGCATTCTCGGCTGTAGTGCAACCACGCACCACGGCCGGACATCGAATGCCGGACGTCGGGGACGAGAGCGAATTCGTGCGAACCAGCTTCTCGAACCACGATCCTCAACAGATCGGCGGCCGGCAGTCGCTCCCTGCACCCGACGCATGTACGAATCGGCCGGCTTGTCACCACCGGATACTCGCGTTCATGCCTCTGGGCCGAGAGGTCGTTACCGAACCATCGACCACTCTACCGCTGTATTGCCCCGAACTCCGCATTCCGGCCCTATGCGCTGGTCGTCTCGGGTGCCGCCGCATCGCTGCGGATGTCGATGCGCCAGCCGGTCAATCGAGCGGCCAGTCGAGCGTTCTGCCCTTCCTTGCCGATGGCCAGAGAAAGCTGGTACTCGGGAACCACGACCCGGGCCGCGCGAGCAACCGCGTCGACGACCGTCACAGAGACAACCTTCGACGGGGACAGTGCATTCCCGACGAACGTGGCCGGATCCTCGTCGAAATCGATGATGTCGATCTTCTCGCCGGCAAGTTCGCTCATCACGTTGCGCACGCGCTGTCCCATCGGCCCGATGCACGCGCCTTTGGCGTTGAGACCGGACACGGTGGAGGCAACGGCGATCTTCGAGCGGTGCCCCGACTCGCGGGCCACTGCGACGATGTCGACCGAACCGTCGGCGATCTCGGGCACCTCGAGGGCGAACAGCTTGCGCACAAGATTCGGATGGGTGCGCGACAACGTGATCTGCGGACCCCGATTACCTCGGGCGACTCCGACGACGTAGCACTTGATTCGTTCGCCGTGCTCGTAGCTTTCACCCGGCACCTGCTCGGCAGGCGGCAGGAGGCCGTCGGCTCCGTTGGCGTCACTGCCGATGCGGACGATGACGGTGCCCTTGGCGTTGGCGCGCGTGTCGCGCTGGATGACGCCGTTGACGATCTCGCCCTCGTGTGTGGCGTACTCACCGAACGACCGCTCGTGCTCGGCGTCGCGCAGGCGCTGCAGGATGACCTGACGCGCCGTGGTCGCCGCGATGCGTCCGAAGCCTTCCGGGGTGTCGTCCCACTCGGAGATCACATTGCCGTCGGCGTCGATTTCCTTGGCCATCACTCGAACGGAACCGGTCTTGCGATCGACGTCGATCCACGCGTTGGACTGGTGCCCCTCGGTGTGCCGGTAGGCCGTCAGCAACGCGGTCTGAATCGTCGAGATCACCATCTCGATCGGAATTCCCTTGTCCGCCTCGATGGCACGCAATGCGGCAATGTCGATATTCACTTGTCCGACCCTTCTTCCGGTGCTTCCACGTCCACGATCTCATCGGTGTTCGCGGGTGACGGCCGACCTCCGACCACACCACCCGCCAGGTCCATCTCTTCGGCACTCGGCCGCGAGAACTCCACCTGTACAACAGCTTTCACTACATCGGACAGTGCAACGGAGCGAGTCGCCAGCACACCCTTCTCCTTGGTCACCACGGTGACCGAATCACCGTCGAGCACGCCCACGCGACCGTCGAACTTGCCGTCGCCGAGCTCGATACGCACCTTGCGTCCGCGGGCCCGACGCCAATGCCGAGCCTCGGTCAGCGGGCGGTCGATTCCGGGGGTGGTGACTTCCAGCGTGTACGGGGCTTCCCCGAAATCGGTCACGGCATCGAAGGCGTCCGAGATCTCGCGGCTCAGTTCCGGGAGCGCGTCGAGGTCGATTCCCTCTTCGCGATCGACCATGATCCGCACTGCGCTGTGTTTTCCTGCGGCGACGACGTTCACGTCTTCGAGGTCGTAACCCCGTTCCCGAACGAGGTCGGCGAGCAGTTCGACAACCCTTTCCTTGGACGGAACAGGCATGTCGCGAACTCCTCGTGTGTAGTTGTGGGCGATCCGGCGTGCGGCAGCCGGACTGCGTTTGGTGAACCAACAGCCTACCGCCCCGCAGGCACTGCTCGTGACCACGATCGGTCGACGCGACACACGGGCACGGCGCGTGCCGGCGCTGCGGTCTGGCACGATATCGGAGTGCCAACGCCGACCGTCCCCTTCGCGCTCAGTCGCCGCGGGTTGTTCCGACTCGCCGGTGCCGCCGTACTGTCGGCGACCACCGTTTCCACGATGGTGGCCTGCGGCAGAGAAGAGATCTCCGGTCCTGCCCTCGATACCCTGACCGCGCAGTTGCGCGCAGCCCGAGCCGATGCCGCCGATGCGACCGCGGCCGCGGCCGTGATCGCCGACTACGCGGCCGCACTCGGAATCGTTGCGGCGCAGCGGACCGAACACGCCGATGCGCTCGACACCGAGATCACCCGCGCCACCGGCACCTCGACCGACACGTCGTCGGTCACGGCCACCACCACACAGGCTCCCACGACGCCGCCCGACCTGGCCGCCGTACGGGAGATGTTGACTGCGTCCGCTCGCAGCGCAGCGGATGCGGCTCGCAACGAAAGTGGTTACCGGGCAGGCCTTCTCGGATCGATCAGCGCCTCGTGCACCGTCTCGGCCCTGGTGGTTCTGGCATGAGCGATCTCGGTCCGGAACAGCAAGGCCTGGTCGATGCCCTGCACGCGGAGTACGCGGCGGTGTTCGCCTACGGCGTCGTCGCGGCGTTCTCCAACCCGACGCGCGCCGAACTGGTGGCGTCGAACACTGCCGCTCACCGCGCGCGCCGAGACGCGACCATCGATGCGCTCCGGGCGGCGAGCGTCACTGTGCCACTGCCCGATCCGGCGTACGCGTCCCCGTTCCCGGTGACCGACGCGATCTCGGCTGCGCAGTTGGCCGCGCAGGCGGAGATCGACACGAGCATCGCGTGGCGTTCGTCGATCGAACGCAGCCGGTCGGGAGCGACCCGCGACATGGCAGTGCAGGCACTGACCGACGCCGCGGTTCGCCTCGCGACGTGGCAGCAGATTCTGGGCGTCAGTCCGTCGTCGACGGCATTTCCCGGCCAACCGTGATCGCGCCTGCCGGTCCGGCGGAACGTCCCGGCATGAACAGCGCCGCCACGAGTCCGATCGCCACTGCCCCTGCACCGACCAGCAGTGCCGGTGCCAGGGCGTCGGTGTAACCGGTGGGCGTCAGTGATCCACCCGCTCCGATGAACACCGCAGTCAGCACCGCGATGCCGAGCGCAATACCCACCTCCCGCACGGTGGAGTTCGCGCTGCTCGCGGTGGCGTGATCGTCGTCCTTCATATCGCGCAGCACCGCCGTGGCGGACGGAGCGAACGTCAGTCCCATGCCCACTCCGGCCATCAGCAACGCCGGGACCATCGCCGGGTACTCGGTATCGGGTCCCAGAATCAGCGCCATCCACACGAGCGAGACCGACTGCAGCGCCAGGCCGCCGACCAGTAGCCCGCGCAGGCCGACGCGCTCGGCGAGCAGACCGGCGATCGGTGCGACCACCATCGGTGCGGCAGTCCACGGCAGTGTGCGTAGTCCGGCCTGGAACGGCGTGTAGTTCATGACGATCTGCAGGTACTGCGCGAGGAGGAACACCGCGCCGAACATGCCGAGCGAGAACATGATTCCGATGATGTTGGCGATGGTGAAGCTGCGCGAACGGAACAGGGCAAGGGGCAGCACCGAGTATCGGGTGCGCGAGGCACGCAGGACGAAGGCCACGAGCAGTACCGCCGAGCCGATGAAGCCGGCGAGCACCGTCGCCGACGCCCACCCGTCGTCGTTGCCGTGCACCACCGCCCAGATCAGGAGGAAGACTCCGCCGCCCGAGAGGAGCACGCCGAGCAGATCGAGCGGTCGGCTGCGCCCTGCGGTTTCCTTCAGCGCGATGTACGCCAGCGGTATTGCGACGAGTGCCACCGGTACGTTGATCCAGAAGATCGCCTGCCATGAGATCCCGTCGACGACGGCTCCGCCGACCACCGGCCCCAGTGCGACGCCGAGGCCGGAGACTCCTCCCCAGATACCGATTGCCATCGCACGCTTGCCCACCGGCACGACCGCGGCGAGCAGGGCCAGGGACAAGGGCATGATCGCGGCAGCACCGATTCCTTGTACTGCGCGTGCCGCGATGAGCATCGCTGGAGTCGTGGCGAGCGCGCTGGCAACGGAGGCGGCGGTGAAGACGGCGATTCCGCCGAGGAACACCGCGCGTCTGCCCCATCGGTCACCGAGCGTCGCCGCTGTGAGCATGAACGTCGCGAAGCTGAGGGTGTACGCGTTGAGGAACCACTGCAGTTGTCCGACAGAGGCGTTCAGATCCTGCTGGATGACCGGGAGTGCACTGGTCATCACGAGATTGTCGAGCGTTGCCATGAACATCGGCAGGGATGCTGCGACGATGCCGAGCCACACCGGAACGTTCCGAGTGGCCGGTTGCACTGCAGGCGGAGAGGTTGTGGCGGTCATGGTGGACGTCCCGTCTCGGAGCTTGTAAGCATCGAATGATTACTTAATCCAGACCGTAAGTTATCGACTGATAACCTGTCAACATGTCCGACGCCTCGATCGCCAAGCCCAGAGCCACCCGGATGGACGCGGCCGACCGCCGCGAACTCGTCCTCGACGCCGCGACACAGGCGTTCGCACGCGGGGGTTACGCCGGAACGAGTACCGACGCAGTGGCGAAACTGGCCGGCGTATCGCAGCCGTACGTGGTCCGTATGTTCGGAACCAAGGTCGAATTGTTCCGGCTCGTGTTCCAACGCTCCATCGACGGCATCATGACGGCGTTCGACCGAGTCCTGGCTTCGGGCCCTCTCGACCCGACCGACGACCGGACCTGGGCCGACCTCGGGGGTGCCTACGCCGACCTGGTGGCCGATCGCGACCTGTTGATGGTCATGATGCACGGGTTCGGCGCAGGGGCGGTACCCGAGATCGGCCGGCAGGCCCGAGAAGGAATGGGCGCGATCTACAGCCAGATCCGCAACGGAACGGGCTGTTCGGAAGATCAAGCACGAGCGTTCATCGCGCACGGAATGCTGCTCAACGTCCTGATGTCGATGCAGGCACCGGAGCATCCCGAGGACAGCGCCGGACTGCACGAGATGACGATGTGCGCGTTCGGGACGAAGCTCGTTCCGACCGATCCCGGAGCGCTGTGACGATCAGGGACGCATCTCGTACCGACCGTCGTACGAGACGACCTCGTTCCAGACCGTCTCGAAACGGCCTTCGTCGACCACCGGCTTGCGAATCGCATCCAGAGCCCACTGTTGTTGTGCAGCAATCGACGACGGCTTCCCGTACAGCGCGACGGCGTAACCGGAGAAGTCCCTGATCTGGAAATCGAAGATCTGGTCCATCATCTCGGTCGAGATCTCGTCGGCCTGCTCGAGCAGAAGGTGACCGTAGACGACGAGCGAGAACAGGTGGCCGACCACGAGCAGGAAGTCGAGGTCCTTCTGCTGCGCTTCGTCGGGCGCGCACTCGGCGAGAAACGCCCTGAACGCCTGCGCCTGCTCGTAGAACCGTCCGACATTGGGGATACCGGAGTGCTTCCGGTACACCGGATTCCAGTCGTGGAACCGCACCGAACTCGCACCCCTTGCCGGGCCCTGAGCGAAGAAGAAGCTGTCGTCCACCGGCTCGGTCCGAGTGCCGACATCGGGGTAGTCGGTGGGCGAGAACATGTAGGCAGGCATGAACTTGAGCATCAGGGCGACGTTGACGTGCACGGTGCCCTCGAGTTTGGGAAGTGTTCCGATCAACTGGGCTGCCTCACGGAAGTAGGTGTTCTTCTCGTACCCCTTGGCCGCGATGACGTCGTGCAACAGACGGACGACCGTTTCGCCCTCCGAGGTGACCTTGGCCTTGGTCATCGGATTGAACAGGAGGTAGCGCCGATCCTCGGCTCCCGCGCCGCGGAAGTAGTCCAGCGCCCGAGCACTGAACAGCTTCATGGCGATCAGACGCGAGTAGCCGTCGACGAATGCGCTGCGCACGTGCGGGAAGTCGGTGACGCGATTGCCGTACAGAATTCGGTTGTTCGCGTGCGTGATCGCCTCGTAGAACGCGTGCTCGCAGATGCCGATGGAGCCGGTGCAGAGGTTGAATTTGCCGACGTTGACCGTGTTCAGCGCGGCCGAGAACGCATCGGAACCGGTGTGCAGGATGTCCTGCTGCCGGACGGGGTAGTTCTCGAGCGCGAACGTGCTGACGTACATCTGCCCGTGGACGACGCTCTCGCGAAGCCGGTAGGCCGGATGCGAGCTGTCGGCCACGAAGAACACGTACGAATCGGGTCCGTCCACGTCGGTGCGTCGGCCGAACACCGAGACCATGCCCGCAACGTTGCCGTTTCCGATGTAGTACTTCTCCCCCGACGCGGTGAACTCGAGCTCGGAATCCTCGGACGCGGGCGTCAACAGCATGTCCGTGGAGTAGACATCGGCTCCGTGTGCGCGCTCGGACAGTCCGAACGCCATCACACCGCCGCGGTCCAGCTCGCGTGCGGCGCGGCGTTTGGCGTCGTCGTTGGCACTCATCCAGATGGGGCCCAGACCCAGCACGGTGACCTGCCAGGTGTACCAGTAGGCCAGTCCGTAGAACCCGAGAACCTCGCTCAGGGCAGCGTTGCGTGCAGCGTCCCACCGCGTGTTCGGCGATCCCTCCGCGTACGCGGCGGGCGTGGAGAAGGTCGCGAACAGCTTCTTCTCGGCGACGAATTCGAGAAAGTCGGCCGGCCAGACGCTGTCCAGATCGTCGGCCAGGAGTCTGCCCTTGCCGCGACTTTCGAACCACTCGATCAGTGCGCGCAGTTGTCGGCGAGATTCCTCGTCCAGTTCGGCCGGATCGAACGTTGTCGGATCGAACAGCGAATACTGAGCCACGGTGTGACCTCTCCTAGTCGGTGACCCGAAGCTACCAGCGGGTAACCGACCGCGCAGAAAGATCGCGAGACTGTCCTACGGCGTGCGCCGCACGGCCTCGACGATCCCCTCGACCGCCGAGTCGATGTCGAGTTCGCGACTCTCACCGGTGAAGCGATCACGGATCTCGACCTTGCCGTCGGCCCAACCCCGGCCGAGAACGACCACCAGCGGAACACCGATCAGTTCCGAGTCCTTGAACTTCACTCCGGGCGAGGCCTTGCGATCGTCGAACAGCACCTCGATGCCCTGGGAATCGAGTTGTGTCGCAATGGATTCCGCACCCGCTCGCGCAGCGTCGTCCTTGTTCGCGATCACCAGGTGGACATCGGCAGGTGCAACCTCCGACGGCCACCGCAGACCCTTGTCGTCGTGCATCTGCTCGGCGATCACGGCGACCAGACGCGAGACGCCGACGCCGTAGGAACCCTGAGTCAGGCGAACCGGCTTGCCGGTCTCACCGAGGACGTCGACAGAGAACGCATCGGTGTACTTGTAGCCGAGCTGGAAGATGTGTCCGATCTCGATTCCGCGAGCACTGACGAGCGGTCCACGACCGTCAGGAGACATGTCTCCGTCACGCACCTCGGCTGCTTCGATGGTGCCGTCGGGAACGAAATCGCGACCGGCGACGAGGTTGACCACGTGCTTGCCCTTGACGTCCGCGCCGGTGATCCACGACGTGCCGTCGACCACCCGGGGATCGACGAGGTACCGAACTCCGTTGGCCTGCAACGCACGAGGCCCGATGTACCCCTTGACGAGGAACGGATTGGCCGCGAAGTCCGCGTCGGTGAGCAGAGCGAATTCGGCAGGCTCGAGTGACGCTTCGAGGCGCTTCTCGTCCACCTCGCGGTCACCGGGCAGGCCGATGGCGAGCAGTTCCCACTCCCCTTCGGCGCCCCGCACCTTGAGCAGGATGTTCTTGAGTGTGTCCGCGCCGGTGACGGTGCGTCCGAGATCGGCGGAGTTGGCCCACTCCACCAGGGTCGCGATGGTGGGGGTGTCGCCGGTCTCGTGATCGACGGCAGCGGGCTGCCCTTCGATCGGCAGCGGCGCAGGTGCCGGCGTGGTGACGGCCTCGACATTGGCTGCGTATCCCGACTCGATGCAGCGCACGTAGGTGTCCTCACCGATGTCGCTCTCGGCCAGGAATTCCTCGGAGGCGCTGCCTCCCATGGCACCGGACGTCGCGGCGACGATGACGTAGCTGACCCCGAGGCGGGCGAAGATGCGCTGGTACGCCTCACGGTGGGCGGCGTAGGACTTCTTCAGTCCGTCCTCGTCCATGTCGAAGGAGTACGAGTCCTTCATCACGAACTCGCGGCCACGCAGAATGCCGGCGCGGGGACGCTCTTCGTCGCGGTACTTGGTCTGAATCTGGTAGAGCGTGACCGGCAGGTCCTTGTACGAGTTGTACTCGGCCTTGACGGTCAGCGCGAACAGTTCCTCGTGCGTGGGGCCGAGCAGCATGTCGTTGCCCTTGCGATCCTGCAACCGGAACAGGGCGTCGCCGTATTCGGTCCACCGATTGGTGGTCTCGTACGGCTCGCGCGGCAGCAGTGCGGGCAGGGATATCTCCTGCGCACCGATGGCGTTCATCTCCTCGCGCACGACACGCTCGACCTGCCGCAGCACCCGCAGACCCAGCGGCAACCAGGAGTAGACGCCCGGCGCGATACGGCGGACGTAACCGGCGCGGACCAACAACTTGTGACTGTCGACCTCGGCGTCGGCCGGGTCGTCGCGAAGGGTACGAAGGAACAACTGCGAAAGACGGGTGATCACAGGTTGTCAGACTAGTCGCTCACGCAGTGCCTGTGAGCAGGCGGCCGTGCAGTGAGTAGCCTCGAGCCCGTGCTGATTCTGCTGCCTCCCTCCGAGACGAAGTCCGACGGCGGTTCCGGAGCACCCCTCGATCTGGACCGACTGTCGTTGCCCTCGCTGACGCCGCTTCGCCGAAAGCTCGCCGACGCGCTGGTGGAACTGTCCAGCGACGTCGACGCATCGATCACGGCGCTCGGCCTCGGCCCCACTCAGGTCGACGAGATCGAACGCAACGCCCGGTTGTGGACCTCACCCACCACACCTGCGCTGCAGCGGTACACCGGCGTGCTCTACGACGCCCTCGACGCGGCGTCGTTCACCCGTGCCGGTCGGGCCAGAGCGAACGCGAGGCTGTGGATCGGCTCGGCACTGTTCGGGGCCGTCCGTGCCTCCGATCCGATTCCGTCCTACCGTCTCTCCGGTGGCTCGACCGTTCCGAATTTCGGAACGCTGCGATCACATTGGAAGCCCGAACTCTCCGATGCCATCGACGCCGAGGACGAGGGGATCGTCGTCGACCTGCGATCGGGCACCTATCAGCAACTCGGTCCCGTCCCGGGCGCGATCACCGCAACGGTGCTCACCGAGAAGCCCGACGGCAGCCGATCGGTGGTGAGCCACTTCAACAAGCATCACAAGGGTCTGCTGGCACGCGCATTGACCCTGACCACCGCCGAGCCGAAGGACGTGAAAGCTGTTGCGCGCGTTGCATCCAAGGCCGGCCTTCGGGTCGAAGTGGCGTCGAGCACCGAATTGATCGTGCTCACCGAATGAACGACATTCCGGGACTGCTCCGCCTCGGTGCCGATGCATCGGTCGGCAAGACCAGGAGCCAGCGCGTCGCCGACGACGTCGCGGATCGGCTGGTGTCGATGGACGCGACCGAACTCGGCTCTCGGGCGCTGACGAACATGATCGAGGCGATGTACGAAAACGGCTGGCAGCCCATGGATCTGGTGCATGTCGTGCGGCGTCAGCACACGGTGGCCGTGGCCGATCTCGCTGCCGCGGTGCTGCTGCATCAGGCCGACCTCACCGACGCCGATGCACGGGCCCCGCAGGACTGGGTGGATCAGATGTCCACGATCTGTGAGCAGTTCCCCAAGGTTGCGGCGCGGGTGGAGGCCACGCCCGATTTCCTGACCGCGTACCTGGCCTCCTCGGGTAAGTCCGATTACATCGCAGCCAGTGATCAGTGGCTCGACGTGCTCACCCTGCTCGGCCGATGGCAGACGCTGCCCCGGTGGCCTCAACTCGGCCCCAAGCCGTCCCGATGGCCGCGCACTCGTCCCACGGTGACCGGTGTCGCCGGTACCGACTCACCGAACACCAAGATGCTGAGCAAGATTCGCGGACTGCTGGCCAAGGCCGACGCCACGGATTTCGAGGAGGAGGCCGAGACACTGACGGCCAAGGCGCAGGAGTTGATGACGCGCTACTCCATCGACACCATGCTGCTCTCTCAGGGCCACATCGACATTCACGGCCGACGGGTACATGTCGACGGCCCCCATGCGCCCGCCAAGGCGCAACTGCTGCACGTCGTCGCAACCGCCAACCGCGTCAAGGCGATCTGGGATCCGGAGTTCGCCGTCGCAACCCTGGTCGGGGCTCCGGTGGACGTGGAACAGACCGAGTTGCTGTTCACCTCGCTGCTGGTTCAGGCAACGCGCGCCCTCGGGCATTCACCGCAGGCGAAGAAGCGCAAGAAAGCCGGATCGGCGGCGTTCGGCAAGGCGTTTCTGTACGCCTATGCCGTCCGCATCGGAGACCGCCTCACCGATGCCGACGCGCTCGCACTCGAAGAGGCTCGTCACGAATCAGGTGATCTGCTACCGATTCTCGCCGCGCAGACCGTCGCCGTCGAAGCCGAGTTCGATCGACTGTTCCCGACGGCGAAGCCGATGCGCGGCCCCCGCCTGGACGCCGAGGGCTGGGATTCGGGGCAGGCTGCGGCGGATCGAGCGGACCTCTCGCGCTGAGGTGTTGGAGTCCACCGCTCGTACGCAAGGCAAAATGGTTCCGTGCCCGAAACTCTCGACGACATCATGACCCGTACGTCCGATCTGCTGACCGACCGCGACATGGCCGCCCTGTCCACTCTGATGGCCGAGCTGTCGACCACCGATGCGGTGCGCATGCTCGAGCGGGTCGACTCGTCTCGACGAGCGGTGTTGTTTCGTCTGCTGCCGAAGGACGAAGCGGTCACGGTCTTCGAGCGGTTCGACGCCACCGTTCGCGGCGAGTTGTTCGAGAGTCTTCGCAGTGACGATGTGATCGCTCTGTTCGAGGATCTCGACCCCGACGACCGTGTCGAACTGCTCGACGAACTCCCCTCCAACGTGGCACATCGACTGTTGGTTGGCCTGTCTCCCGACGAGCGCGCGCTCACCGCCCCCATGCTGGGGTACGAGCGCGGGTCGGTCGGTCGCCGCATGAGCCCGGAGTTCGTTCGGCTGCGCAGTGCCGCGACCACTGCCGACGCACTCGATGCCGTGCGACGCACCGGCTCGGACGCCGAGTCGGTGTACCTGTTACCGATCACCGACGATCACCGAACTCTACTGGGGGTGGTGACCCTCGCCGACCTGGCGACTGCGGCACCGACCACTCCCGTCGGCAAGCTGTACTCGGATCATCCGGTGGTCAAGGCCGATTCGTCGGCGGAGGAAGCTGCCCGACTGTGCTTCGAGCACCGCAGTCCTGCAGTGGTCGTGGTCGATTCAGAGCAACGGCTGATCGGCATTCTCACCCTCGAGCAGTCGTCACGAATCCTGGAAGAAGCCGAGGATGAGGACGCTGCCCGCGCCGGCGGCTCGGAGCCGCTGCGCAGGCCGTATCTGTCGACGCCTGTGCTGTCCATCGTTCGCTCCCGCGTGGTGTGGTTGCTGGTGCTGGCGCTGTCGGCAATCCTCACGGTGCAGGTGCTCGAGATCTTCGAGCACGCGCTCGCCGCCGTCGTCACTCTCGCGCTGTTCATTCCGCTGCTGACCGGAACCGGAGGCAACACCGGCTCGCAGGCCGCGACCACCGTCACGCGGGCACTCGCGCTCGGTGACGTGCGACCGCGAGACATAGCCGCGGTGCTGTTTCGCGAGATTCGGGTCGGAGCGACGATGGGTGCGATGCTCGGCACCCTCGGCTTCGTGATCGCAGGACTCGTCTACGACTGGCACCTCGGGCTCGTCATCGGTACGACGCTGTTGTCGATCTGCACACTCGCAGCCACTGTCGGCGGAGCGATGCCGCTGATCGCCAGGAAGATCGGTGTCGACCCGGCGGTCTTCTCGACACCCTTCATCTCCACCTTCTGCGACGCGACGGGATTGATCGTCTACTTCCTCATCGCCAAGGCCGTCCTCGGCGTGTGATAGGCGCTGCTCGTTACCCCTTCTGGGCGTTTTCTTGAGCGGCCTGGGCCTGTGCGACCTGCTGCGGGGTGAAACGAATGAACACCGCAGCGATTCCCGCGACCACGGCGCAGACGGCGCAGCAGAACAGCGCGAACATGTAGCCCGAGCTCAACGCATCGAGCTGGGTGTCGTTCATCAGCGTCGCCGGTCCGGAAATGCCGCCCAACGACAGGGTGCGGGAGGTCACCAGCGCGCCGATCACGGCCAGCGCCAAGGGCCCGCCGAGGGTCTGAGCAACCAGGGCGATGGCGGTCAAGGGGCCGATCTCGGTGGGGCTCACTCCGGCGATGGCGCACAGCGGGAGCGGCACGACCGTCAGGCCGACGCCGAATCCGATGCCGATGACGGGGAAGAACAGGCCGGGGAAGTACGACGAGTCCGCGTTCATGGTCGCAACCGACACCATCAGCCAACCGACCATGATGACGGCACCGCTCAGAATCAGCCACCGTGGGGCGATGCGCGTCACCAGCTGCGAGGCCAGGAATGCGGCGGCACCGAGCCCGAAGGCGAACGGCACGAACGCCAGGCCCGCGTGCAACGGGCTGTATCCCAGGATGTCCTGAACGAACAGTGCCACGTACGCGGCGAGGCAGAACATCACCCCACCGGCGAAGAAGATGGCCACGAACGTCGCCACGCGGTCTCGGCTGCCGAACAGCGAGAACGGAAGCAGTGGGTTGTCGGCGCGTCGCTCGACCATCAGGAACAACCCGAGGAACAGCAGGCCGGCGAGCAGCGAGACGATGACGATCGGGTTGGTCCAGCCCAGTTCGGTGCCCTCGCTCAGAGCCAACACGACGCCGGTGCAGCCGAGCGTCGCCAGAATCGCTCCCGGCACGTCGAGCGGTAGTCTCGCCCCCACCGTCTCCTGCAGCGACACGACTGCGAGCACCACGATGACGACACCGATAGGCACGTTGATCAGGAAGATCCACCGCCACGACACCTCGGTCAACGCACCGCCGATGATCAGCCCGGCGATGGAGCCGACACCGGTCATGGCCGCGTAGATCGCGATGGCCTGATTTCGAACCGGGCCCGGCGCGAACGTGGTCGCCACCAACGCGAACGCCGTGGGCGACGCCACCGCGGCTCCGACGCCTTGGAGCGCACGAGCCGCTACCAGCGTCGCCTCGTTGACCGCGAGCCCGCACAGCAGGGAGGCGACGGTGAACAGTACGACGCCGGCCAGGAACATCTTCTTGCGGCCGAAGGCGTCGCCGAGTCTGCCGCCCAGGAGCATCAGCCCGCCGAAGGCGAGGGCGTACGAGGTGAGCACCCAGTTGCGTCCGGCATCGGAGAGACCCAGATCGGCCTGCAACGGTGCCAGAGCGAGATTGGCGACGGTGCCGTCGAGCACCACCATCAACTGCAGGCCGCTCAGGACGATGATCGCCAACCCGAACGCGCGGGTCGTCACCGGGTACTTGACCTCGGTGCTGGAGGTATCGGGCATCGATGATTCAGGCACGGGCGTTCACGTTACCGGCGTGTACAGAGAAACCGGCAACGGTTCCGATGACCACGATGGCCGGAGGCCTGATCTCCGCGTCGCGAACAGCATCGGCGACGGTGCTCAGAGTGGCGCGCACTTCGCGCTGGGTGCGCATGGTGCCTTCCTGAACGACGATCACCGGGGTGTCGGACGGCCGACCACCGGCGATGAGAACGTCGGCGAACAGACCGATGCGTTCGACGGCCATCAGCAGCACGATGGTGCCCTTGAGCTTGGCCAGTGCATTCCAGTCGACGAGCGAATCGGGATGGTCGGGTGCCACGTGGCCGCTGACGACGACGAACTCGTGGGTGACGGCGCGGTGCGTCACCGGAATCCCGGCGGACGAGGGCACCGAGATGGCGCTGGTGATTCCGGGCACCACCGTGACCGGGATTCCCTCGGCGGCGAGCGCTTCGAGTTCTTCGTATCCCCGACCGAACACGTAGGGGTCGCCGCCCTTGAGCCGGACGACGAACTTGCCTGCCTTCGCTCCGTCGATCAGCGCCTGGTTGATGGCCTCCTGCGCCATCGCGCGGCCGTAGGGAATCTTCGAGGCATCGATGACCTCCACGTGCGGACCCAATTCGGCGAGCAGCTCGGGCGGTGCGAGCCGATCGGCCACCACGACGTCGGCGTAGGCGAGCAACCTGCGGCCGCGGACGGTGATGAGGTCCGGATCGCCCGGTCCCCCACCCACCAGTGCCACGCCGGTCAACGGCGCATGCGCCGAATCGGCGACCACACCGGACTGCAGAGCGTCGATCACGGCATTGCGCACCGCGGCCGATCGACGGTGCTCACCGCCGGCGAGGACGCCGAGGGTCAGACCGTCCCATTCGGCCGACGCCGGGGTGACGGCGGTGCCGTCCTTGGCGATATCGGCTCTCACGCAGAAGATTCTGGACGCGGTGGCCTCGGCGACGATCGCGATGTTGGTCTCGGCCTCGTCGGTGCAGGCGACGGCGTACCAGGCGTCGGCGAGGTCGCCCTCTCGATAGTCACGCAACTCCATCGTCACCTGTCCGAAGGTCGCCATCGCCTCGACTGCCGGTGTGGCCTCGCGCGTGATGACGTGCACCACGGCACCACAGGAGATGAGCAGTGGCAATCGACGCTGCGCGACGGTGCCGCCACCGACCACGACGACGCGTCGACCTTCCAGATTGAGGCCGACCAGATAGGGAGAGTCAGTCGCGTTCACGAGAGGAAACGCTACCGCGCGCGCTGCACCCGCTTCTCGTCCCATACGGGCTCATCGGATTCGTAGGCCTGACCGGTGCTGCCGAACACGAGGAATCGGTCGAAGCTGCGGGCGAACCACCGGTCGTGCGTCACGGCGATGACGGTGCCGTCGAACGCGGCGATCGCGTCTTCGAGTGCATCGGCAGACATGAGGTCGAGGTTGTCGGTCGGCTCGTCCAGCAGCAACAGGGTGGCACCGGACAGTTCGAGCAGCAGAATCTGCACGCGCGCCTGTTGGCCGCCGGAGAGGTTGTCGTAGGACTGCTCGGCGGCTCGGGCCAGACCGTAGCGGTCCAATGCCCGTCCTGCGGCCTCGCGGCCCATACCGTCACGATGTTCGTTGCCCATGTGCAAGATGTCGAGCAGCGTGTTGCCCGCGAGATCCGGACGAGTGTGGGTCTGCGCGAACAGACCGGGCCGGACGCGAGCGCCGAGCACCGCGGTGCCGGTGTGCGGAACCGGATCGAGTGCCAGTTCCTGAACCGGCTCGTGCTCCTTCTCGGGATCGGTGCCACCGTTGGCCAGCAACCTGAGGAAATGCGATTTACCGGAACCGTTGGAGCCCAACACCGCAACGCGGTCGCCGTACCAGATCTCGGTGTCGAAGGGCTTCATCAGTCCGGTCAGTTCCAGCGCCGTACACACCAACGCGCGCTTGGCTGTTCGGCCGCCACGCAGCCGAACGGTGACGTGCTGCTTCAGCGGCACCGCCTCGGGCGGCCCGGCCTCCTCGAACTTGGCCAACCGAGTCTGCGACGCGTGGTAGCGAGCAGCGACGCCGTCGTTGAACTTGGCCTTCTCTCGCAGGCGCAGCACCAGCGCCCGAAGTTTGACCAGTTCCTCGTCCCACCGCCGTCGTAGTTCGTCGAGCCGAGCATTCCGGTCCTCACGCGCGGCGTGATAGGTCGCGAACCCGCCGCCGTGCACCCACGAGGTGGCACCGCTGACGCCCGGTTCCAGCGTCACGATCCGGTTCGCGGCGTTGGCGATGAGTTCCCGGTCGTGGCTGATGAACAGGACGGACTTGTCGGAGTCGCGGATGGTCGCTTCGAGCCAGCGCTTGCCCGGCACATCGAGGTAGTTGTCCGGCTCGTCGAGAAGGAGCAGATTGTCCGAGCCGGCGAACAGAGCCTCGAGCACGAGACGCTTCTGCTCGCCGCCACTGAGGGTCGACGCAGCGCGCCACTTCGCGCGGTCGAACGGCATTCCGAGTGCAGCAGTGGTGACCTTGTCCCAGAACGGTTCGAGGTCGTAACCGCCGACGTCACCCCAATCCGAGAGGGCCTGCGCGTATTTCATCTGGGTCTTCTCGTCGTCGACCTCGATCATCGTGTTCTCGGCGGCGTCGAGGGCCGCAGCGGCCGTCTGCACCGCCGGCGACGCAACCGACAGCAGCAGATCACGAACGGTCGAGTCGTCTCGCAGCTGACCGACGAATTGCCGCATCACCCCGAGCGAGCCCGAGCTCGACACCGATCCTTCGTCGGGGGTCTCGTCCCCCGCGATGATCCGCGTCAGTGTCGTCTTGCCGGTTCCGTTGGGACCGATCAACGCCGTCTTGGCACCGTCGCCGACGCGAAACCCGACACCGTTGAGCAGCTGCCGTCCGTCGGGCAGGAAGTAGACGATGTCGTTCAGTTCGAGGTGGGCCACAACGAACCAGCCAACCTCATCGGCCCGGCGATGGCCAATCGTTTACTCGTCCGCTAGGCGAGGGCCAGGACCGACGTCTCGGTGAGCACCTGTTTGCCCGCATCGTCGACGTGCGCGTGGTGCACCCGCAACCGAGCCGAGTCGCCGTGCAGGGTCAGCAACATGACACCGTTGTCGAACCAGGGGCCCGCCTCGGCCTCCCACTCGACACCGGACGGGCCCACGTGTGCCGCCCGCGCCAGCTTCGACAGAATGCGGGCGGCGGGACGTTTGATGGCCAGCTTGTTGACGGCGCGAATCGGCAGATCGAGCGGATTGCGGAACGGCGACATGGTCAGCTGATACGTGGCCGGTACCTCGCGCCCGCCGACCCCGAAGTCCGCGTTCGCCACGTACGAGCAGTGCACGTCGCCCGAGAGCCACATGATCGAGGCGGGTGTGTTCTCGCCGCGAGAGAGCTCACGCGTCAACGCCGCCATGTCGTTGAAGGAGTTGGTGAAGGCCGCCCAGTGTTCGAGGTCGAGGCCGATCCGCATCTTCTCGGCCACCTTGGCCGACATCGACCCCCAACTGCCCTGTGCCACGGCCTCGTTCCACTGTTCGAGGTAGTGCAGGGCGGGCAGCATGAGGTAGGGCAACGACGACCCGAACAGCAGATGTCGCGGGGTCTTCTCGAGTGCGCGCTCGCGTACCCACGCCCACTCCTTCTCGTCGACCATCTCTCTGTTGTTCGGATCCAGATTCCGTGAGCACCGCGAGTCGATCATGATCAACCGCGTGTCGCCGAAATCTCGGTAGAAGCTCCATCGTCCGGTCTCGGGCCTGCGGTCGACACGTAACGCGAAGTCGGCCAACAGCTTCTCCCGCTCGGCATCGGTGTCGGCAGACCGAACTGCGGCGTACATCTCGTCCTGCGCCAGCTCCTTGGGCGAGAGGTTGCCCAGGTGCTGGTACACCCAGTAGGACGAGTACGCGCCGACCACACGATCGTTCCACCACGGCCGTGTCACGATGTCCCGACGCCAGGAGGCCGACGAGTTCCAGTCGTCGCGCAGATCGTGGTCGTCGAGGATCATGCACGACGGGATGCTCGCCATCAGAGTCCGTACCGGCTCGAGTCCCCACGATTCCCGGTACAGCCAGGAGTACTCCTCGAAATCGCAGATCTCGTTCTCCGCGTCGGTACCGATGGCGCTCTGCGGTCCGTCGCCCGAACTTCGGCGCGCCTGGAGTCGTTCGACGATCTCCGGAGACGGGTCGTCGGCGTAGACCTGGTCACCGAGAAGCAGCAGCGCCTGCGGCCATCGACTCGGATCCTGCTCGATCAGCGCGTTCCCCAGCCCGGCCAAGGCGTCGGCCCCGATCTGCTTCAAGGACTCGTCGCTGTAGTTGTCACCGCGCCGACACGAGCCGAAGGCCAACGTGACGGGTCCCTCGGCGTCGACGGTGTGGATGGCCGCCGTCCGACCTTCCGGGGGCCACACGCGACGCTCGTCGACGAACACCTCGTAGTTCACCGTTGCGTTGGCCGGCAGTCCTTCGAGCGGTACCAGCGCGTAATGGTGGCCGTGCACTCCCCACGTACGTTCGGAACCCCGGACGCCGGCGTCGGTGACCACGGAAACCGTCGACGATTCGGCCATCTCGAACCACAGGGTCGCCGTCTCGGTGCCGACGTACCGGACGATCGGGCCGAGCAGGACGATGCTGTCGGAAGTCATTGGATCCACATTGCCTGCGTCGGCCCGCTTTCGCCAGTCGGTGGCGCGGATCGGTCCTCAGGAACGGGCCGCGACCACGACCTTTCCCCGTACGTGTCCGGTCTCGAGCAACCGGTGTGCTTCGCGGAGCTGCTCGGCGTCGATCGGAGAGAGGACCGTCGTCGCGGTCGTACGCACCGAACCCGCATCGACGAGTTCGGCCACCCTGGTCAGTAGCTCGTGCTGACGAATCAGATCCGCAGTCTCGTACATCGGGCGAGCGAACATGAATTCCCAGTGCCAGGAGATCGCCTTCGTCTTCAGCGGGAGAACGTCGAGTGTCTCGGGATCGTCGATCGCCACTATCTGTCCGAACGGCGTCAACAGGTCTGCATAGATCTCGACCTGGCCGGCGGAATGGGCAGTGAACACGTAGTCGATGCCGTCCGGTGCCACTCGGCGTACTTCGTCGCGAAGATCGCGGTGGTGATCGACCACCTCGGCTGCTCCGAGAGAACGAACCCACTCCACCGCGTCCTCACCCGCTGCCGTCGCGATCGCGCGCACACCAGGAACCAGGGTCCGAAGTAGTTGCAGCACAACAGATCCCACACCTCCGGTGGCACCGACCATCAGCAAGGTTCCGGTGGTCTCGGCAGTGATGCGGAGCTTGTCGAACAGTCCTTCCCATGCGGTGATCACGGTCAGCGGTAACGCCGCGGCCTGTGCGAAATCGAGGGTCGTCGGTTTCTTCGCCACGATGCGTTCGTCCACCGCATGGAACTGCGAGTCGGTCCCGGGTCGGCCGATGTCTCCCGCGTAGTAGACCTCGTCCCCCGGCGCGAACATGGTGACGTCGGCACCGACAGCGCGCACCACACCAGCGGCGTCGAACCCGAGCACCTTCGGCTCGCCCTGTGGATCGTTGCCGGCCCGGACCTTGACATCGACCGGGTTCACCGACACGGCTCGCACCTCGACCAGCAGGTCTCGCGGCCGCACGGCGGGCACGTCGACGACCACATCGGTGAGGCTGGCGGGGTCGTCGATCGGAAGCGAGCGGGTGTAGGCAACGGCTGTCATCGTCTCGGTCATACCTACAGGATGGCCCGAACCCCCGGTCCACCGTCAAGGCAGAGCTCGACCACGGCAACGGTGACACCGGCCGAACCGAACCTGGGCACCGTCAACTTCGTCGAACCGCCGGCCAGCAATGCCGCCGCCTCGGCGACGCTGGCACTTCCGACGGCACGGAGCACCCGAACCGATGTCGTCGGCGTGACGACGGTCGACAGTTCCCTCGCCGAGTAGGTCACTCCCCGAACCCCCATGCTCGACGCCACCGCCGCCACCAGTTCTGCTTTCCGGTCGATCGAGGCGATGGCCTCGACACGCCAGTCCGGTTGCAGCACCGTGGCGATCGCGGCCACGACGGCGGCGGAGCCGACGCCGGCTCGGGCACCGATTCCGACGACCACCCGCATCTCGCGACCTCTCTTACACGCGCGCGTAATCGACGGCGGCCGAGACGAATCGGGTGATCGACTCGGAATTGCCTGCGGCGTGGGTGTGCAGATACGACGCGTGGACGCCGCCCTGCACGAAGCCCTCGCGCACTGCAGTTCTGCCGTCGGTGTTCTGCCTGTGCCAGCCCCAGGCGGCCGGCACCGCCTCGCGCACGTCCCTGGATCGGTTCGTTCCTGCAGGCTCCACTCGCACGACGAGCTTCGTGCGATGGAACTCGTGGCCGGTGATGCGGGTACCCGCGTCGAACAGTGTCGACGATTCGAGGGCAACCGCGTCGCGGTATCCCAGAGTGAGGGTGTTCCCGAATTCCGCGTCCACATCGACGACCCCGGCCATGGCATGACCGTCCAATCGCCGTGCCAGATACAGCAATCCGGCGCATTCGGCGTGGATCGGCAATCCCTGGGCCGCCGCGGCTCGAATGTCGGCGAGCAACACCTCGTTCGCCGACAGTGCGGCTGCGTGTTCCTCCGGGAATCCGCCGGGTAGTACGACTCCTGCTGTGCCGGTGGGCAATCCGTCACGCAGCGGGTCGAACACGGCCACATCGGCCCCGGCCGCGCGGAGCAGTTCGACGTGTTCGGTGTAGCCGAAGGTGAATGCCGGTCCACCCGCCACCGCTATCACGGGCGATCCCTCGCAGGTGCGTACCTCGTCCTCCGGGGACCACTGCGGCGCGGTCACCGACGATCGAGCCAGTGCGCTCACAGCCTCGATGTCGACGAATCGGGAGACCAGGGCGCTCATCGCGTCCACGGCATCGGTTGCGGCACCACCGTGTTCGACCGCGGTGATCAGCCCCAGGTGCCGTGACGGGACGACCAGTTCGCTCATGCGCGGCAGCGCGCCGAGTACCGGAACACCCACCCGTTCGCACGCTTGACGCAACACGTCCTCGTGCCGCTGACTGCCGACGCGATTGAGAATCACACCCCCGATGCGGACGCTGGCATCGAACGTCGAGAACCCGTGCAGCACAGCGGCGAGCGACTGACTGTGCCCGCGGGCGTCCACCACCAGGATCACCGGCGCACCGAGCATCGCGGCCACCCGTGCGGTCGATCCCTCGGCAGACGCCTCCCCCGGGCCGGTCATGTCGATCTTGCCGTCGAACAGTCCCATGACGCCTTCGACGACCGCGATGTCGCAGCCTCGACTGCCGTGTCGGAACAAGGGTCCGATGCGGTCGGCACCGACCATCACGGCGTCGAGGTTGCGGCCGGGGAGCCCGGCGGCGAGCGAGTGATAACCGGGGTCGATGTAGTCCGGCCCCACCTTGAACGGGGCGACGGTGCGGCCGGCGCTGCGCAGCGCACCCATCAGCCCGGTCGCCACCGTCGTCTTCCCGCTGCCCGACGCGGGGGCCGCAATGACCACGGCGGGGCACGACGCGCTCACCATTCGATGCCTCGCTGCCCCTTGCGTCCCGCGTCCATAGGGTGCTTGACCTTTGCCATCTCGGTCACGAGATCCGCGGCTTCGATCAGCTCATGGGGCGCATCCCGTCCGGTGATGACGACGTGTTGGTTGCCCGGTCGATGGGTCAGAACCTCGACCACCTCCGCGACATCGACCCAACCCCACTTGAGCGGGTAGGTGAACTCGTCCAACACGTAGAAGCGGTGTGACTCCTGCTCGATCCGCCGGGCGATCTCCCGCCAACCCTCTGCTGCCGCCTCGGCGTGGTCGACGTCGCTGCCCTTCTTGCGGGTCCACGACCACCCCTCGCCCATCTTGTGCCATTCGACGGCTCCGCCGACCCCGGTGCTCTCGTGCAGATCGCCGAGTGTGCGAAACGCCGCTTCCTCCCCGACCTTCCACTTGGCGCTCTTGACGAACTGGAACACTCCGACGTCGAATCCTTGATTCCAGGCCCGCAACGCCATCCCGAATGCGGCCGTCGATTTGCCCTTGCCCGGTCCGGTGTGCACCGCGAGCACGGGCAGATTGCGGCGCTGACGCGTCGTGAGGCCGTCCTGCGGAACGGTTCCGGGAGCCGGTACACCCTGAGGCATCGCGTACTCCTACGCCGCTGCGCGAACGACAGCGGCGACCTGCTCGGCCGACAGGTCCGCGAGGGCCACGTAGCCACCGCCGAGGCACGCCGCGAAATCGGAAGCGAGTCCGAGGCGGACCATTCCCGATTCGCAGTCCACCACGACGGAGGCGATCTTGTCCGACGCGATGCGCCGGGCGGCAATGCGGGCCCGGCCGACCGGATCGGTACCGCCGGTGGCCCGTCCGTCGGTGAGCGCGACCAGCAGAGCGCGGCGCAGCGGATCTCGAACACGCTCTCGCAGAACGAGTTCACGCGCCTGCAGAAATCCCTGCGCCAGTGGCGACCTACCGCCGGTCTTCATCTTCCGCAATCGAGTGACGGCCACGTCCACCGACGACGTCGGTGGCAGTACGGTCTCGGCTTGCGTGCCGCGCACCGTGATCACGGCAACCTTGTCGCGGCGCTGATACGCATCGCGCAGCAGCGACAGCACCGCACCGGTCACCGCGGAGAGCCGATCTCGCGCAGCCATCGATCCCGAGGCGTCGACGACGAAGACGATCAGGTTGCCTTCACGCCCCTCCTTGATCGCGCCCCGCAGGTCCGCGGGCTCTAGCTTCAACCGGCCGGCGGTGCGGCCGCGGACGACCTGCTGCTCGGCCGCGGCGAAGAGGGTGCCCACCAGGTGCAGACCTCTGCCTGGCTCGACAGTGGGCCGTACCGACCGTCCGTGCGAGGACCGCGACCGCGACCGTCGGCCGGGCGCGCCCTCGCCCACTCCTGGAACCTCGAGCAACCGCGCTCTGAACTGTGCTCCCGGCGTGCCTGCCTGCTTCTCGCTGCCGGCACCCGAGGACGGCGGTGGTTGCTTCGACTCGTCGCGTGAATCGGAGGACTCGGAGTCGGAGGACTGGGACTGGGACTGGGACTGGGACTGGGACCCATCGTCTGGGGCCTCGGGCTCGGGCGCTCCCCCGCCGTCGGGATCGGGCTCCGGGTCGGGATCGGGCTCCGGGTCGGGTTGTTGCTCGGCCTGTTCCGCAGCGTCGCGCATGGCGTCGTCCAACTGCTTGTCGTCGATTCCCGGCTCGTCGAAGGGGTCGCGCCGACGCCGGTGCGGCAGAGCCAGTTCGGCGGCGATTCGCACGTCTTCCTCGGCCACCTCGCTCGCCCCTCGCCAGGCGGCGTGCGCGGACGCGGTACGCGCCAGCACCAGATCGGCGCGCATGCCGTCGACGTCGAAGGAGGCACACAGCGCGGCGATACGACGAAGTTCCTTGTCGCTCAACACCACGTCGTCGAGAATCTTCCGGGCGGCCAGAATCTGCTCGGCCACGGCGATGTCGTCGTTGCGGAACTCTGCGGCGAACGCGTGCGGATCACGCTCGTAGTTCATCCGGCGGCGGACGACGTTCATGCGGACGTCCACGTCCCGCGATGCCGTCACCTCAACTGCCAGACCGAACCGGTCGAGCAGCTGCGGACGTAGCTCGCCCTCCTCGGGATTCATCGTGCCGACGAGCACGAATTGTGCAGGGTGAGAATGAGATACACCGTCCCGCTCGACGTGTACCCGGCCCATCGCGGCCGCGTCGAGCAGCACGTCGACCAGATGATCGTGCAGCAGGTTCACTTCGTCGACGTAGAGCACACCACGGTGCGCGGCCGCGAGGAGACCGGGTTGAAACGCACGTTCGCCGTCGCGCAGAACCTTCTCGAGGTCGATGGACCCCACCACTCGGTCCTCGGTTGCGCCCACCGGAAGTTCGACGAGTTTCGCCGGGCGCGACCCGTCCTCGTCGTCCACGGCGGGCAGTAGGGTCGCGAGCGCGCGCACCACCGTCGATTTCGCGGTGCCCTTTTCTCCTCGAACCAGTACGCCGCCGATACCGGGGTGTACGGCGCACAGAATCAGCGACAACCTCAGCTGATCCTGACCGACGATCGCACTGAACGGATATCCCGGTTCGGGAACACTCCCATTTCGCTGCACAGCCAATTCCCTTCGTGCCCGGAGTTCCGCGCCGGACGTTCGGTCGAGATACACGAAGCCGGGCGGCGATCTGGCTGACAGGGGAATCTTCCGATGAAGAGTCTCCTGAACACAGTGGCGGGACCGCGCCTGATTGACACAGGACTTCTCCGCGACCGACTTCGAACGGAACACTACCGCCGAACGAACGAATGCCACACACGGTGTGGACCGGGTGTGGCATTCGTTCCGGGAGTGGAGCCTGCGGAATGACCCCACTGGTAATCGAGTACTACAGGAGGTCAGGCCTCGCTCCAGGCGGTGCCGCCGCCCCGGCGCATCGGGGTGTGCGGGATGCCGTCCTCGAGAACTTCCTCGCCGTCGGGCAGGAACCCGTGCTTGGCGTACATGTCGACGAGGTAGCTCTGCGCGTTGATCCGGCACGGCGCAGAGCCGACCTCGGCAAGCGCCGCGCGCAGAATTCGCGTGGTGTGGCCCTGTCCCCTGGCGGAGCGTTGCGTGCAGAGCCGGCCGATACGGAACGCCTTCTCGCCGTCGTCGTGCTCCTCGAGCAGGCGAAGGGTGCACACCACTTCGCCGTCCCGTTCGAGCCAGAAGTGTCGCGTCTCGGTCAGTAGGTCACGCCCGTCCAACTCCGGGTAAGCGCATGCCTGCTCGACCACGAACACCTCGACACGCAGCTTCAACAGGTCGTACAACGTGCTGTTGGACAGGTCTAGTGCCCATGATCGTTTGAGAGCTGCTGCTTGCGTATTCATACCTTTTGCTATCACACACCCGAGGGCTGTGCGAGCTCACGAGCATTTTCCAGTTCCAGCGTCTTCGACGTCCAGGCCCAGACCTCGTCGAACAGGGAGCTGTTCTGCGCCAGCTTGACCCCGAGCGAGGGAACCATCTCCTTGAGCTTGGGCTGCCATGCGTCGTACTTGTCGCCGAAGCACCGCTGCAGCACGTCCAGCATGGCCGGAACGGCGGTGGATGCGCCGGGCGATGCACCGAGCAGTCCCGCGATCGTGCCGTCCGCAGCGTTGACCACGGCCGTGCCGAACTCGAGTACGCCGCCGCGACCCTTCTTGCGGATCACCTGCACGCGCTGACCCGCGGTGACGAGCTCCCAGTTCTCGCCGAGCACCGAGGGTGCGAACTCGCGCAGCGTCTCGACACGATCCGCCTGCGACTGAGCCAGCTCACTGACCAGGTACTTGACGAGTCCGAGTTCGGTCACGCCGACTCCGAGCATCGACATCAGGTTGCCGGGCTTGACCGAGCCGGGCAGGTCGGTGATCTTGCCCTGCTTGAGGAATTTGGGCGACCAACCGGCGTACGGGCCGAACAGCAGACCCTGCTGGCCGTTGATCACGCGGGTGTCGAGGTGCGGCACCGACATCGGCGGAGCGCCGACCGACGCCTTGCCGTACACCTTGGCCGAGTGCTGCTCGATCAGTGCCGGATCGGTGCATCGCAACCACTCGCCGCTGACCGGGAAGCCGCCGAATCCCTTGATCTCCGCGATCCCGGACTTCTGCAGCAGGTGCAGTGCGCCGCCGCCTGCGCCGACGAACACGAACTTGGCGTTGACGGTCTTCTTCGCCCCGGTGCGCTGGTTGGCGACCTTGACGTCCCAGGTGCCGTCGGACTGCTTGGTGATGTTGCGCACATCGTGCCCGAAGTGCACGGTGCCGCCCGCGGACGACAGGTAGTTGAGCAGCTGCTTGGTCAGCGCACCGAAGTCGACGTCGGTGCCTTCCTGGCTCCAGTTCAACGCCACCGGGTCGGAGAAGTCACGGCCCTTGGCCATCAACGGCAGTCGCGCGGAGAACTCGTCCTTGGAGTCGATGTACTCCATGCCTGCGAACAGTGGGTTGCCCACGAGCGCCTCGTACCGCGCTCGGAGGTACTTCACGTTCTCTTCCCCGTGCACGAAGCTCACGTGCGGAATGGGGTTGATGAAGTTCTTGGCGTCGGAGAGAACACCGGTTTCGATACCGTGTGCCCAGAACTGACGCGACACCTGGAACTGCTCGTTGACGTTGAGCGCCTTGGCGATGTCGACGCTGCCGTCCTTGTTCTGCGGCGTGTAGTTCAGCTCGCACAGGGCCGAGTGGCCGGTGCCCGCGTTGTTCCACGCATCGCTGCTCTCGGCTGCGGCCGCGTCGAGCCGCTCGTAGACGTCGATCGACCAGTTCGGCTCGAGCTGACGGAGCAGCGCACCGAGGGTGGCGCTCATGATTCCGGCACCGACCAGAACGACGTCGGTCTTGATCCGCTTACCCTGCTCATCTTTGGACACTGGAGAATCGACTTCCTTGTCTGTCGAGATCTCGGCCGGTGGCGGCATCGACCGAAGAACTCTGTTGTAGAGGGGCTACTCACCCGGTGCGGTCAGGTTACTAGCTGGGCCTACCCCATCGGACACCACGTCAACCCGGTCTCGATTGTGCTCCTCGGACGCCGCTCGCGGCGCCCACTACAGTTGTGATCTGTGACTACCTGGGTGCCCGATGTCCTCGGCGACGGCTACGAACAGACGACCATTCCACTCGGTGACGATCCGGACAGCGAGGGGCAGGTCGAGGCCACTCTCGTGCGGTATCAACCGTCGGGTGCCACGAACGTCGAGCGCGCGGTGATCTACGTCCACGGATTCACCGACTACTTCTTCCAGCGACACATCGCCGAACACTTCGCCGCGATGGGCTACGCCTTCTACGCGCTGGACCTACGCAAGTGCGGACGGTCGCGCCGTGAGGGTCAGACCGCGCACTTCGTGACCGATCTGGCGATGTACGACGCCGAGCTCGACGAGGCTCTCGCCCTGGTCCGCGCCGAACGCGCCGATGCCCCGGTGCTGCTCATGGCGCACTCGACGGGCGGACTCGTACTGCCGCTCTGGCTCAACCGCCTCAACCGCCGAGAAGGCGGGTCGGCCGGCCTCGGCCTGTCGGGCGTCGTGCTCAACAGCCCCTGGTTCGATCTGCAGGGTCCACCGGCGATACGCAGCGTCGGCACCGCAGCGATCGACGTGATCGGACGGTTCCGAGCCAAGGCGCAGGTGCCGGGCAGCGGCCTGGACACCTACGGACTCTCGCTCGCCGCCTCCGAGAACGGCGAATGGGACTACGACCTCGACTGGAAACCGCTCGCGGGCTTCCCCATCACCTTCGGCTGGATCCGCGCTGTCCGCCACGGTCACGCCGAACTGCATCGCGGCCTCGATATCGGCATTCCGTCGCTCATCCTGCGCTCGAAGGTGACGCACTTCTCACGCCGGTACAGCTCCGCGGTCGACGCCGCAGACGCCGTCCTCGACGTCCGCCAGATCGCCCGCTGGGCCGGCTGCCTGGGCGACCGCACCACCATCGTCCCCATCGAGGGAGCCCGCCACGACGTGTTCCTGTCCACCGAGGAGCCGCGCGCGCGGGCCTTCGAGGAAATGGACGAGTGGATCGAGTGGTTGCATCGAAGCGAGGGCACCGACCACGCGTCGGGCAAGGACCACACCGAGAGCGGGCACATCTCATGACCGAGCATTTCGACGTCGCGATCATCGGCTCCGGATCGGGCAACTCCATCGCCGATTCGCGCTTCGAGGACAAGAAGATCGCACTTCTGGAAGAGAACTCGACATTCGGCGGCACCTGCCTCAACGTCGGCTGCATCCCGACGAAGATGTTCGTCTACGCCGCCGAAGTCGCCCGTACGGTGCGTGATTCGTCCAAATACGGTGTCGACGCGCGTGTCGACGCGGTGCGCTGGCCGGACATCGTCGACCGCGTCTTCGGCCGCATCGACCCCATCTCGGAGGGCGGCAAGCGCTACCGCGCCGAAGGCAGCCCCAACGTCACATTGTTCGAGGGCCACGCGAGGTTCGTGGGCCCCCGCACGATCGACACCGGCACCGGCACCGTCATCACGGCAGACCAGGTCGTCATCGCGGCCGGATCCCGGCCGGTGGTGCCGCAGTCCATCGCCGATTCGGGTGTCAGCTATCACACCAACAGCGATGTGATGCGGCTGCCGGAGCTTCCCGAGCATCTGGTGATTCTCGGATCCGGTTACATCGCAGCGGAATTCGCGCACGTGTTCTCCGCGCTCGGCTCGAAGGTGTCGATCGTCGCCCGCAAGGACACCTTGTTGCGCGCACTGGACGCCGACATCTCCAAGCGGTTCACCGAATTGGCCCGCGCCAAATGGGACGTCCATCTCGACTCCGGTGAGACCCGTGCCGTCACCGAGGGCGCCCTGCACGGCGTCGAATTGGCCGACGGCACCAAGGTTCTCGGGGACGCGTTCCTGGTGGCCGTGGGCCGCGAGCCGAACGGCGATCGGCTGGATCTGGACACGGCGGGCATCGACATGGACGACGAGGGCCGCATCGTGGTGGACGAGTTCGGCCGCACCACCGCCGAGGGCGTGTTCGCGCTCGGCGACGTCTCCTCGCCCTACCAGCTCAAGCATGTGGCCAACCAGGAAGCACGAGTGGTCCAGCACAACCTGCTGCACGACGCATGGAACGGTGACACCGCCGCGCTGCGCACCAACGACCACCGTTTCGTTCCCGCGGCGGTGTTCACCGATCCGCAGATCGCCGAGGTGGGCATGACCGAGGAACAAGCCCGTGACGCCGGCCTGGACATCACGGTCAAGGTCCAGAACTACGGCGACGTCGCCTACGGCTGGGCGATGGAAGACAGCGAAGGTCTGTGCAAGATCATCGCCGAGAAGGGCACCGGGAAGATCCTCGGCGCGCACATCATCGGCGCTCAGGCCCCGACCCTGATTCAGCCCATCATTCAGGCGATGAGCTTCGGCCTGTCCGCCCAGGACATGGCGCGCGGTCAGTACTGGATTCACCCCGGCCTGCCCGAGGTGGTCGAGAACGCTCTGCTGGGACTCGACCTGTAGTTCCGGTCACCACGGGCTGGTACGCAGCACGATTTCCGTTGCCAGCGCGGCCGGCTCGTCGGCGACGACATTCGCGGCACCGTCGAGTTGAACCACGCGGAAGTCCGAGTAGACGAACCGGCCGCTCGCGTCGGCGGATGCGCGGCCCAGTGAGGACCCGACGACCAGTGTCGTCGGCAACTCGACCGGGGGGCAGTCCGCGGCGCGCACGGTGCCCTGCTCGTCGGCGATCGCGGGGTGGCAACGGTTCACCGCGATCAGACTGGCGAAGCGCCCGAAAGTCTTGGCAGCCAACGTCCAAGCCGACTCCGCACCCGCGCCGCTGCCGACGAGATGCACCCACGACAGCTTCAGCTCGTCGAGAACAGTCAGGATCGCATCGTCGCTGATGCCGTCGATGCTTTCCAGCGCAACGGTTTTCAGATCCGAATTGTGCAGCCGTTCACTGACGGCGTCGTACACATCCACTGGATCGCCTGCATCGGGAAGCAAGAGAACGGCGTGCCTGCTGTCCGGGCCTGCGACCCGAACCGAACATTGCCCACCCGCAGCACTCACATGCGTGAACTCCATGGAGACGACGGTACTGCCTCTTGCGCCGACCACACATCGGTTCTATGGTTAGTTACATGAGTAATGAACCAGCGAGGCGACCAACCTCGACGCATCGGCGGTGGTTCTGATGGACGAGGGCAGGCCCATCTTTCTGCAGATCGCCGAGATCGTAGAGAACTCCATCATCGACGGCTCACTGGCAGAGGAAGAGCAGGTTCCCTCGACCAACGAACTGGCCGCATTCCATCGAATCAACCCGGCCACCGCAGGTAAGGGACTTGCCAAGCTCGTCGCCGACGGCGTCGTCTACAAGAAACGAGGAATCGGAATGTTCGTCACCACCGGGGCTCGCGACGCTCTTCGATTCCGTCGCCGCGACCTCTTCGCTCGCCAGTACATCGACCCGCTCGTCACCGAGGCGCGCAAGCTCGGCATGACCGTCGACGAACTCAAGACAATGCTCGACAACTGGGAGGCAGCGCGATGAGCATCCATGAATTCGATTCGATCGGCGACGATGGCCGCGTGATCGCGAAGGCCACCCACCTCACGAAGAAGTTCGGATCGTTCACCGCTGTCGACGACGTGAGCTTCGAGATCGAACAGAACAAGATCTACGGCTTTCTCGGCCGCAACGGCGCAGGCAAGACCACCGTCATGCAGATGATGACCGCGCAGATGCGCCAGAGCGCGGGCGAGGTCTCGATATTCGGGCAACATCCGTGGGAGAACCCGATTGCACTGGGTCACGTGTGCTTCGTCAAGGAGAGCCAGAAGTACCCCGACGATCTGAAGGTCAAGCACGCCGTTGCGCATGCCTCGCAGATTCTTCCTTACTGGGACAATGACTTCGCCGCCGACTTGCTGCGCGATTTCGACCTGCCCCTCGGCCGCAAGATCAAGAAGCTCTCCCGCGGAATGACCTCGGCGCTCGGCATCGTCATCGGACTCGCGTCACGGGCACCACTTACCTTCTTCGACGAGCCCTACTTGGGACTGGACGCGGTATCGCGACACCTGTTCTACGACAGACTGCTTGCCGATTACGCCGAACGCCCCAGGACCGTCGTTCTGTCCACCCACCTCATCGACGAGGTCAGCGATCTGATCGAACACGTGATTCTCATCGACAAGGGCAAGATCCTGCTCGACGCGGACTCGGACGATCTACGCGAGAGCGCCTTCGAGATCACCGGACCGACGCGCGCCGTCGACTCCTTCGCCTCGGGCCATCGCACTCTGCGTCGCACGGCACTCGGCGCCAGCGCTCGGGCCACGATCGACGGCCGACTGACCGACCGGCAGAAATCGGACGGTGCTGCAGTAGGGCTCACCATCGAACCGGTCCCGTTGCAGCAGTTGATCATCGAACGCACCACCGCCGAACCCGAGGAGGCAGTGTCATGAAACGAATACTGAACGTCGCTCGAATCCACAACACGTCCTGGGCAACGACATTCGTGTGGCCGATGGCGGTTCTCGCGATCGCCTTCGTGATCACCTTCGGCATATTTCTGGTCATCCCGACCACAGACTCCGAATACAACTTCACCGGTAGCGTCTTCTCGATCTATGGATTCGCCATGGCGTTCTACATCACCGCGATCACTCAGTGCTTTCCCTATGCCCTGGGTCTGAGCGTCACCCGCCGCGAATTCCTCACCGCCACAGCGTTGGTAGGTGTGTGCCAGTCGATTGCATTCGGCACGATCATCTACGTGCTGTCCTTGATCGAAGCAGCCACGGATGGATTCGGCCTGAAACTGCGAATGTTCGGCATCGCTCGGTACGCGACCGACAATCCGTTGGTGCAGTGGGCCGCACTCGTTACCGTCATGCTGCTCCTCGGCGGCATCGGTGCATTCATCGGCGTCGTGTATCGACGGTTCCGCACGAACGGGTTGTTCACCCTCGGACTCGGAGCGCTCGTAGTCTTCGGCGGCGGATCTGTACTCGTGACCTGGCAACGGTGGTGGCCGAACATCGGCACCTTCTTCACCGACACCCCACGTATTCTTCTTCTGGTCGTGATCCCCTTGATCATCACCGCAGTGCTGTCGGTGGCCAGCTGGTTCGGTCTTCTCAAAGCAACTGCGTGACAATCTTTTTCGTCGCAGGATCGACGCCGTGCTCGATGAGGTCGAGCACGGCGTTGACGTCGAGGTTGTCTTCCACCAGATCCGCCAGCAGGTCCAACTGCTGCTCACGCAACGCAGCGACCGATGTAGCGGGCGCCACCACGAAGCCGGAACGGCCCGATTTCCCTGCCACCCAGGTGAGGAACGAACGCCGGAAGTCGTCGGACTCGAGCAGGCCGTGCCAGTGGGTTCCCACGACAGTCCCGCGCACACTGCCCTCCGGGGTGCCCGACGCAGTAGCAAGAAGCGCATCGTCGCCGTTCCGCACAACCCGACCGTGGTGAATTTCGTAGCCCGACGCGCAATTCGAGCCGTACTGTTTCGATCGCCCCGTCACCTGCGCGAGCACTTTGTCGCTCGCGAACTCGACCGAGAGATCGAGCAGACCGAGCCCCTGGACAGAACCGGCTCCGGATTCGACGGTGTCGTCGATCGTCCGACCCAGCATCTGATACCCACCGCAGATCCCCAGAACCGGTAGTCCCGCGGCCCCGCGTGCCGCGATCGCATCGGCAAGACCGCTGCGCCGCAGCCACTCGAGATCCGACACGGTGGACTTGCTGCCCGGAACGACCACCAGATCCACGTCCTCGAGCCGGGACGGCTCGGTGACCCAGTGCACGGACACCCCGGGCTCGCAGGCCAACGCCTCGACATCGGTGGTGTTGGAGATTCTCGGCAGACGCACCGCCGCAACGCGCAACCACTGCGAGCCGTGCGGTGGACGCGGCCGCCCCACCGGAGCATCGGGGACGGTTCCGAGCGAATCCTCGGCGTCCATCCACAAGCCGTCGGCGAACGGGACGACACCGTACGTCGGCCGACCCGTCAACGCGCGCAACTGGTCGAGACCGGGTGCCAGCAGAGCTGGGTCGCCCCGGAACTTGTTGATCACGAACCCGGCGACGAGCGCCTGATCCTGCGGAGACAGTACGGCCACGGTGCCGAACAGATGGGCCAGCACTCCCCCACGATCGATATCCCCCACCACGATCACCGGAAGGGACGCAGCCGTCGCCAACCCCATGTTGGCCAAATCCGTGGCGCGCAGATTGATCTCGGCGGGCGAGCCAGCGCCTTCGCAGATCACCACATCGAAGTCCGAACGCAGAGAGGCCAATTCGTCCGCCACCACCGCGCGCAAAGACTGCCGATGCTCGATGTAGTTGCTTGCACTCACCTGCGCCACGGCCCGCCCCCGCACCACCAACTGCGATGTCCGGTCACTCCCCGGTTTCAGCAACACCGGATTGAAACGCACACTCGGCTCCAGGCCACAGGCTGCCGCCTGCATCGCCTGGGCTCGACCGATCTCGCCGCCGTCGAGCGTGACCACCGAATTGTTGGACATGTTCTGCGCCTTGAACGGAGCCACCCGCACACCCCGACGCGCCAACATTCGGCAGAGCCCGGCGACCAGCACACTCTTGCCCGCGTCGGACGTCGTCCCGGCGACCAACAGAGCGCCTTTCACGGCGCTACCAGATCTCGATTCGCTACGCAGGCTCCGCTCACGGCAGTGTCAGGATCTCGCTACCCGTCTCGGTCACCACGAGCGTGTGCTCGAACTGCGCGGTCCACTTCTTGTCGTGCGTGACCACCGTCCAGCCGTCGTCCCACATCTCGGCGTTGATCGTGCCCAGGTTGATCATCGGTTCGATCGTGAACGTCATTCCCGGTTCGATGACGGTGTCCACCGACGGCTGGTCGTAGTGCAGCACGACCAGACCGTTGTGGAAGGTGGTACCGATACCGTGGCCGGTGAAGTCCTCCACCACGCCGTAGCCGAACCGGTGCGCATACGACTCGATGACGCGGCCGATCACGTTCAGCGCGCGACCGGGCTTGACGGCCTTGATGGCCCGCATGGTGGCCTCGTGGGTGCGTTCGACCAGCAGTCGGGCCTCCTCGGAGACGTTGCCCGCCAAGAAGGTTGCGTTGGTGTCGCCGTGGACGCCGTCGATGTACGCGGTGACGTCGATGTTGACGATGTCGCCGTCCTGGATCACCGTCGAATCCGGAATGCCGTGGCAGATGACCTCGTTGAGTGAGGTGCAGCAGGACTTCGGAAAACCCTTGTAGCCCAATGTGGACGGGTATGCGCCGTGATCGATCATGTACTGGTGGGCAATGCGGTCCAGCTCGTCGGTGGTGACGCCCGGTGCCACTGCCCGGCCCGCTTCCTGCAGCGCCCTGGCCGCGATCTTCGACGCCACCCGCATCTTCTCGATGACCTCGGGGGTCTGAACCCAGGGCTCGCTGCCCTCGGCCACGGTCGACTTCCACGCGTATTCGGGGCGCTCGATCGACTTGGGCACCGCGAGGACGGGCGAGACGACGCCTGGTACGAGTGGCTGACGGGGCTTGCTCTCGGCGGTCACAGACATGGACCCAAGAGTAGTCGGCTCGCACTCGGCCGCGGACCGCAGCGCAGTGCCCGTACCAGTCCAAACAGCACATGCCGGTGCAGATATGATCTGGATCACGTTCGTCGCTCGTGCAGTCGACACGAGAAAGGAAGCCCCGTGGTCCATTCGAATTTGTTGCGGCCCCGCGACGGTGATGCCCTGCGCGCGGAGCTGCGCCAGGTGGCAGCGACGTCCGAGGTACCCGTCGTGTTCGGCGGCGAGGTCTCCTCGGAGACCCTGTACCTGAGTGAATTCCACGGAACCCGAACCCGAGGCCTGGACGGACTCGCCATCCCACCCAGATCCGGTCTCGGCGGTCGAGTCATGGAACAGCGCAGGCCCGCGGCCGTCAGCGATTACGGCGCATCGATGTCGATCACCCACCACTTCGATCGACCCGTGCTCGGCGAGGGCCTCAAATCGATACTGGCGGTACCGGTGGTCGTGGCCGGAGTCGCGCGAATAGTGATGTACGCGGCGCTGCGCGAACGCGGCCCCCTCGGAGATCGTGTCGGCGACATCATGACCACCGCCGCCAGGCGTCTCGGCCAGGAGATCTCCGTGCGGGACGAGGTCGACCGCAGGATCCGTCTGCTGGCGACCATCCGCTCGCCGCTCGACTCGGATGTCTCGCGGACCGCCGAGCTGCGTAGTGTCCACGAGGAACTGTCCGATCTCGCCCGGTCGGTCGGTGACGCAGCGATCCGGCGCAGACTCGACGCAGTGGCAGCTCGCGTGGCCGCGTCGTTCGGACAGAACACGCCCGACGACCCACGAGCCCAGGAGGTGTCGCAGTCGTTGACGCCACGCGAGATCGACGTCATCTCGCAAGTTGCCCTGGGCTGCACCAACGTCGAGGTCGCTGCGCGCCTGTCGATCGGTGCCGAGACGGTCAAGTCGTACCTGCGCAGTGTGATGCGCAAAACCGATTCGCACACCCGATACGAAGCCGTGGTGGCGTGCCGTCGACTCGGCGTTCTGCCTTCCTGATCCGAACGCCGCAGCGTCGTCAGTACCCGGGTGGAAGTTGCTCGAACATCTCTCGGGTCACCGCGACCGCGTTGTCCGAGCTGCCGCCGCGCACCACGAGGGTGGCGAAGGCGATATCGCCGCGGTAACCGACGAACCACGAGTGCGAACCGCCGTCGACCTCTGCTTCGCCGGTCTTTCCGTAGACCTCGCCCTGGTCTGCGATGCGTTCGGCCGTACCGCTGGTGACCACCGACCGCATCATCCCGCGCAATCCGTCGACCATCGCCGGTTCGATCGGCGGATGATCCCCGGTGATCACGGTGTCGCGTCCGACCAGGAGGTTCGGCACCGGCGTCGAACCGTGAGCCACCGTCGCGGCGGCCAGGGCCATACCGAACGTCGACACGACCACCCTGCCCTGACCGAAGCCGTCCTCGGTGCGCTGAACCAGTTCTTCGGCCGGTGGCACCGAACCGGAGTCGGTCGGCAATCCGACGACGTCGTAATCCGGGCCGACGCCGAATTGAGAGGCCGCGACGGTCAGCGCATCGGGTGTCATCTCGCTGGCCAGCTTGGCGAACGAGGTGTTGCACGATCGAGTGAAGGCGGTACTCATCGTCACGTCACCCAGTGAGAACTCGTTGTAGTTGGGCACACTGCGCTCACCGATCACGATGCGCCCCGGACACGGGACGGTGCTGCCCGGAGTCGCGAGTCCGCTCGCGATGGCGGCACCGGCGGTGATGATCTTGAACGTCGATCCGGGTGGGTACAGGCCGGCCGACGCCACCGGCCCGTCCCGATCGGCAGCCGGGTTCTGTGCCACCGCCAGGATGGCACCGGTGGACGGCTGGATGACCACCGTCATCGCCTGCTCGGTGCGCGCATTCACCGCTCGCTGTGCCGCGACCTGAATGTTGCGATCGAGACTGATCGAGAACGACGGCGAGGGCTCCGGCGGGGTGTCGGTGAGGACATCGATGTCGACGCCGTTGCGGTTCGTGGTCACCACGCTCCACCCCGCCTTGCCGTCGACCTCGTCGATGACGGCCTTCTTGACCTGGCCCACCAGGTCCGGCGCGAACGTGGGGTCGGTGGACACCAGATCCGATTCGTCGGACGCGGTGACTCCGGGGATCTCGGTCAGTGCGGCCGAAATCGGCTGGTAGTCACTGTCTCGAAGCAAAACCACCGGGTAGTCGCCGTCGACCGAGGTGGCGGATTCGACGATCGACTGCGCAGTGATGGACGCATCGAAAGGCGTCAGCAGCGTCGACAGCGCCGTTGCCGAGGCGACCACGTTGTTCGCATCCGCTGCATCGAATTTGATTCGGTGCACCACCCCCGGCACCAGCACGTCGGTCCCGGAGCGTTCGTTGACCCGAGCCCGCGGAGCCGCCGTGGACCGCAAGGACATCGTCTGAGTGTCGCCGAGCTTGGGATGGATGTCCGACGCCGTCCAGCGCACCACCCACTCACCTTCGCTGCGGCCCATGTTCAGCTGACCGTCGTACGTCCACACGCGATCCCTCGGCAGCTGCCACGTGTAGGTGTAGCCGACCGTGGCCGTGTCGCCGTCGACCTGTACCGACGTCGTCTCGGCGTCGAGCGCCTCGGCCTGAAGGTTGGTCCACGCCTCGGTCAGTGCCGTCGCCGCTGCGTCGGGCTTGTCGGTATCGGCAGCCGCGGCGGCGATGTCGTTGGCCTCGAACGCGGCGAGAAATGCCTGGGCGGCCGGCTCCGGGCCGTCGGGCTTGGGGGTACATCCGGTGAGGGCGGCGGCAACGACGGCTGCAACCATCGACACCGCTCCGACTCGATACCGCACTTCGGTTGCACCACGTGATCTCATTGCGCCCCATCGTAATAGGGCGCTGCCTTCGGCCGCGGCAACGAATCGCGGTTCGCCACGACCCGATCGAGCGACGTCGGAGTCAGTCGAGGAGGACCGTCGTGAAGGTCGCCACCTGGGTCAGGCCGATCTTCGCGTATGCGCGCCGGGCGACGTAGTTGAAACTGTTGACGTACAGGCTCGCGGTGCGGCCCTGGCGGACCACCGAGTTCACCACCGCTGCGGTACCGGACGCGCCGAGGCCGTGCCCGCGCCGATCGGGATGAACCCACACCCCCTGGATCTGACCCACCGTCGCCGACTGCGATCCGATCTCGGCCTTGAACACCACCCGACCGTCCTCGAATCGAGCCCACGCACGCTGCGCGGCAATGAGACTCGAGATCCGTCGCCGGTATCCACGGCCCCCGTCGTTCTGTCTCGGGTCGACGCCCACTTCCTCGATGAACATCGCCACTGCCGCACTCAGATACACGTCCAGTTCCTCGGGACGAACGAGGCGTACGTGCGGATCGGGCGTGATGGACGATCGAACCGACGTGGCCAGCAACGGCTGCTCACCGCGAACCTCACGGGCCGGGCCCCAGTCGGTCTCGAGCATCTCCCACAACGGCAATGTCAGTTCGGCTCGACCGACCAGTGACGAACACAGCCGCGGGCCGCGGCACGCGCGATCGGCGAACGAGCGCAGATCGTCGCCGGATCCGAGCAGAGGAACCAGGTTGGCACCGTAGAAACACAACGACTCGTCCGGTCCACCTCGGCTCCACATCTCACCGTGGAACGACTTCGGATCCAGCCCGGATTCCTGCACCCGAGCGGCAACCATGCAGGTGGCGACCGGGTCGGCGTCGAGCACCCGCAGGACGTGCGCAACATCCCGATTACCGAGAGGCTTCGCACCGAGGAGCTTGAGCACCTACCGACCTCCTGACCACCTACCGCATACACACCGACCGAGCGTGTACCGAATCATTCCAGAGAACCCGTTCCGCCGGTGGCAGAGCGGCAAACCGGACACCGAACCGGTCGAACCCGCTCAGCTGACGGTCACGACCGGTGCGCCACCGTCTGCAGTCTCATCCTTGTCGAATTCCTCGGCGATGCGCATTGCTTCCTCGATCAAGGTCTCGACGATCTGCGCCTCGGGCACGGTCTTGATGACCTTGCCCTTGACGAAGATCTGGCCCTTGCCGTTGCCCGACGCCACGCCGAGGTCGGCATCACGCGCCTCTCCCGGACCGTTGACGACGCAGCCCATGACGGCGACGCGCAGCGGGATCTCCATGCCCTCCAGGCCTGCGGTGACCTCGTCGGCAAGGGTGTACACGTCCACCTGTGCCCGCCCACACGACGGGCAGGAGACGATTTCGAGCTTGCGGGGACGCAGGTTGAGCGACTGCAGAATCTGGTTGCCCACCTTGATCTCCTCGGCGGGTGGTGCCGACAGGGAGACGCGGATGGTGTCGCCGATTCCCCTGGACAGCAGGGCACCGAACGCCACCGAGGATTTGATGGTGCCCTGGAACGCCGGCCCGGCCTCGGTCACGCCGAGATGCAGCGGGTAGTCACACTGTGCAGCGAGCTGCTCGTAGGCAGCGACCATGACGACCGGGTCGTTGTGCTTGACGGAGATCTTGATGTCCCCGAATCCGTGTTCCTCGAACAGGCCCGCCTCCCACAGCGCGGACTCCACGAGCGCCTCCGGCGTCGCCTTGCCGTATTTCTTCATCAGCCGAGGGTCCAGCGATCCGGCGTTGACGCCGATACGAATAGGAATGTTCGCGTCACCGGCCGCCTTCGCGACCTCCTTGACGCGGCCGTCGAATTCCTTGATGTTTCCCGGGTTGACGCGCACCGCGGCGCAACCGGCGTCGATCGCCGCGAAGATGTACTTGGGCTGGAAGTGGATGTCGGCGATCACCGGGATCTGACTCTTCCTGGCGATGATCGACAGCGCGTCCGCGTCCTCCTGTGTGGGGCATGCCACACGGACGATGTCGCAGCCGGACGCCGTCAGCTCTGCGATCTGCTGCAGCGTGGCGTTGATGTCGTGGGTCTTGGTGGTGCACATCGACTGCACCGAGATGGGGCTGTCGCTTCCCACTCCCACCGACCCGACCTGGAGCTGCCTGGTCTTTCGACGCGGCGCGAGTACTGGAACCGGCGGTGCCGGCATTCCCAATCCGACTGACACGGACACAGTGGCCTTCTTTCCTAGCTACGACTGTCGAGTCTACTTAGAACAATTGAATCGGGTTGACGATGTCCGCCGTGAGTGTCAACAAGGAGAACCCGATGAAAACGACGATCACCACGTAGGTGACCGGCATGAGCTTCATGTAGTCCACCGGCGCACCGTCGGGCAGGCCGCGACGGTTGCGGAAGATGTTGCGGATCCGCTCGTAGACGGTCACCGCGATATGGCCACCGTCGAGCGGAAGCAACGGCACGATGTTGAACGCTCCGAGGAAGAAGTTCAACGACGCGAGCAGTCCGACGAACGTCGCCCAGTTGTTCGTCTCGGCAGCCTGACCGCCGATGACGCTGGCACCGACGACGCTCATCGGAGTGTCCAGTCCACGCTCGCCGCCGAAGATCGACTCCCACAGGGCCTCCACCTTCGTCGGCAGCTCCACGAGAGCCTTACCGGTCTGGACGAAGATCTCTCCGGTGAAGGCGAACGTCTCGGGGACTGCCTCGATCGGGTTGTATCGAATGGGTGGAGGGGCGATCGTGGAGCCACTGACCCCGACCGCGCCGACCGTCGTCGACTCCTTGGCTCCGGTATCCGGGTCGGTGACGTAACGCTGCACCTCGGTCGCGGGAATCGTCAGGTCGACCGACGCTCCGTTCCGCTCGACCGTCAGATCGACCGATCCCGACGACGCCTGCACGGCCTCGACGACCTCGGACCAGTACTGCGCCGGTACACCGTTCACCGCGGTGACCACGTCGCCCGTGCGGAGCCCCGCTTGCTGAGCCGGGCTGGCTCCCGAGCACGGCGCGAGTTCCCCGTCCTCGGACTGTGTCGGCGCGATACACACGACGTCACTGACCTGAACGGTCGGCGGCGTCGCCCGATCCGGCGTGCCCCATCCGAGTACAAGGGCGTACACCAATACGATGCCGAGCACGAAGTTCATCGCGATACCGCCGACCATCACGACGATGCGCTTCCACGTCTTCTGGCGGTACATCGCCCGCTCGACCTCGTCCGGTGCGAGCTCGTCGATCGCCGTCATTCCGGCGATGTCACAGAATCCGCCGGCGGGGATCGCCTTGAGCCCGTACTCGGTCTCGCCGCGTCGGAAGGAGAAGATCTTGGGGCCGAAGCCGATGTAGTAGCGGCGGACCTTCATGCCGAGCGCTTTCGCGGTCCACATGTGTCCCGCCTCGTGCAGCGCGATCGACACACCGATGCCGACGGCGAACAGCACCACACCCAGAGCGAACAGCATGTGAGTCTAGAGGCCCTTCTGTTTCAGAAGCTCACGCGCGTGTGCGCGAGCCCAGGAATCCGCTGCGAGGACGTCGTCCACGGTAGTCGGCACCGCCGACCAGTCCCCGCCGCCGTCGTTCAGAACCGACCGCACCGTGTGTACGATCTCGGGGAATTCGATGCGACCGGACAGGAATGCGTCGGCGGCGATCTCGTTGGACGCGTTGTACACCGCAGTCATGCACCCGCCCATGATTCCGGCCTCGCGGGCCAGCTGTACGGCGGGGAAGACTCGATCGTCGAGTGGCTCGAAGTCCCAGGAGAACGCTGCAGTGAAATCGAGTGCGCGCGCGACGTCGGGCACTCGATCCGGCCATCCGAGCGCCAACCCGATCGGCAGCTTCATGTCCGGCGGGCTGGCCTGCGCGATGGTGGATCCGTCCACGAACGTGACCATCGAATGGACGATGGATTGCCGATGCACCGTGACGTCGATCTTCTCGTAGGGCACCCCGAACAGCAGATGCGCCTCGATCAGCTCGAGGCCCTTGTTGACGAGAGTTGCCGAGTTCAACGTGTTCATCGGGCCCATCGACCAGGTGGGATGAGCTGCGGCCTGAGCAGGGGTCACCGACTTCAGTTCCGCTTCGCTCCAGCCCCGGAACGGTCCACCCGATGCGGTGAGGATCAGGCGATCCACTTCGCTCCGGTGGCCACTGCGCAGGCACTGCGCCAGCGCCGAATGCTCCGAGTCCACCGGAACGATCTGACCCGGCGCGGCGGCAGCGAGTACGAGTTCGCCGCCTGCCACCAGCGATTCCTTGTTGGCCAACGCCAGCCGAGCGCCGGTCTTCAGCGCCGCCAACGTCGGTTCGAGACCGAGCGAGCCCACCAACGCGTTGAGCACCACGTCGGCCTGCGTCGACTCGACGAGCTCGGTCACCGCACCGGGCCCACTCAGCACCCCGGGGAAGTCGAGCTCGGCGGCAGCGGCGGGGTCGGCCACAGCGACACGTCGAACACCGGTCTCGGCGATCTGACGGCGAAGGAGGGCGATGTTTCCGCCGCCCGCCGCAAGACCGACGACGACGAAACGGTCGGGGTCGGCGGCGATGACGTCGAGCGCTTGGGTTCCGATCGAGCCGGTGCTCCCCAACAGCAACACACGAATCGGCTCGGCACGATCCGAGGAGGTCGTTCGCTCACGATGGTCTGGCACCGGTCCATTGTTGCCTACCGAGGCTGAGAAACCCCTATGCGTCGCCGTAGCTGGCACGCTGGAGGGCATGGACGTCTCGAAGTATCGCGCGGCATCGTTCAACTACGCCGATGTGGGGGCGACGAGCGGCAGGCTCCCGGCCGGCTACCACCACGTCGAGACGTCACGGGTCATCGGATCCGGAGTCGAGGACTTCGTGGCCGCGGCCGACGCGCTGATGCGCTGGGACATGCATCGCGGCACCGGACTGAAGGTTCACTCCAGCGTCGACCACGCCGTCCCCGACGCGGTGGTCGTCCTCGCGCTCGGACCCGTCCGCATCCCGTGCCGGGTCGTCTACGTCATCGACGAAGCCAACCGCCAGGGTTTCGCGTACGGCACACTCGACGGCCATCCCGAATCCGGTGAGGAGCTGTTCCACGTCGACTACTCCCCCGAGGACGGGACGGTCTCCGCGCACATCACCGCGTTCTCGAACCCGGGCCGCTGGTACACCAGGCTCGGCGGACCGGTGGGCAGGCGGGTCCAGGCCCTGTTCACCGACCGCTACCTGAGTGCGTTGGAAACGCAGTGTCGGTCGCCGCACTGACCCGAGACCTCGATCAGGACACGGGTGGGTGTACCGCGCGCCAGTGCTCGGCGATGTCTATTCGTTTTGCGACCCATACTTTCTCGTGGGACTGAACGTGGTCGAGGAAACGTTCGAGGGCGGCGATGCGCGCCGGCCTGCCGACCAGCCTGCAGTGCAGTCCGACCGAGAGCATCTTGGGACTGCCGTTCTCCCCCTCGGCGTAGAGCACGTCGAACGCGTCCCGCAGATGCGCGTAGAACTCGTCCCCGGTCGAGAAGCCGCCCGGCGAGGCGAACCTCATGTCGTTGGTGTCGAGGGTGTACGGCACCACCAGATGATCGACCACGTCCGAGCCGCGAGTCACCTTCTCCCAGTACGGAAGATCGTCGGCGTAGGAATCCGAGTCGTACACGAATCCGCCGTGCTCGACCACGAGCGACCGGGTGTTCGGAGAGTCACGACCGGTGTACCACCCGAGCGGGGCCGATCCGGTGAGGCCCCGGAGGATGGCCACGGCCTCGGCCATGTGCTCGCGCTCGACGTTCGCGTCGATCTGCTGGTAAGACAGCCACCGCAGTCCGTGACAGGCGATCTCGTGGCCCAGTTCGGCCAGGGCGGCAACCACTTCCGGGTTTCGTTCCATGGCCTTCGCAACGGCGAAGACCGTCAGGGGTAGGTCTCTCTTCTCGAACGCCCGCAGCACTCGCCACACGCCTGCCCTCGAGCCGTACTCGTACAGCGATTCCATGCTCATGTGGCGATTCGGAAAGGCTTGTGCCCCGATCATTTCCGACAGGAACGTCTCGGACTTGGTGTCACCGTCGAGGACGTTGTTCTCCGCACCTTCCTCGTAGTTGAGGACGAACTGGACGGCGATGTTGGCCTGACCCGGCCACTGCGCATGCGGCGGCGTGCGGCCGTACCCCACCATGTCTCGTGGGTAGCTCAGCGGAAACTGGGTCAACGGATGCGGAAGGCGCTCGGACGTCACCGCCGCAGTCTCTCACCGAACTCGGCAGTCTCGCCGAGTGAGCGCACAACCCTGATGGCTACGACGGACGGTCGTATGCCAATATTGTCCGAACGCGGCAGGCTCGACGCCTCGTGAAGAGCGACTTCGAGAATTCATGACCCGAGAGGACCGACCGGTGGCAAATACCGAACTGGAATCCGCTTCGTACGACCCGGTCGTCGATACCCGCAACGAGGTGCCGGACGTGCCGTCCGCCGAGTGGGGTTGGAGTGGTGAGTCGAACCGCGCGATGCGCGTGGCCGCCCTCGTCGTCGCCGCGTTCCTGCTGTTCATGATGATCGGAAACCACACCGGCAAGGTCGAGGACCTGTGGCTGATCGGCTTCGCTGCGACGCTGGTAGGGCTCGTCGTGCGAGATGTGATCGTCCGCCGCAAGCCCCGCTAGCAACCGATTCAGTTCTCGGCTGCCAGCTGACCGCACGCCGCGGCGATTTCCTGACCGCGGGTGTCGCGGACGGTGCACGAAACACCCTGGGCAATCACCCGTCGAACGAATTCTCGCTCCACCGGCTTAGGGCTGGCGTCCCACTCGCTGCCCGGAGTCGGATTCAGTGGGATCAGGTTCACGTGGACCCGGGATCCGAGTGCCTTGTGCAGCTTCTTTCCCAGCATGTCGGCCCGCCACGGCTGATCGTTGACGTCCCTGATCATCGCGTACTCGATGGACACCCGTCGTCCCGTCTGGTCGGCGTAATACCGCGCTGCGGACAGCACCTCGGCAACCGACCAACGGTTGTTGACGGGAACCAACGTGTCGCGGAGTTCGTCGTCGGGTGTGTGCAGCGATACCGCCAACGTCACCGACAGCCCTTCGTCGGCCAGCTTCCGAATCGCCGGTGCCAGGCCGACCGTCGACACCGTCACCGAGCGCTGCGAGAGGCCGAGCCCGTCGGGTGCAGGCGAGACGATCTTGCGCACCGCGGCGACGACCCTCTTGTAGTTGGCCAGGGGCTCGCCCATCCCCATGAAGACCACGTTCGACAGACGACCCTCCCCACCGGGGACAACACCGTCGCGCATGTCCGCGGCCGCCGACCGCACCTGGTCCACGATCTCGGCCGTCGACAGGTTCCGGGTCAGACCGGCCTGACCGGTTGCACAGAACGGGCAGGCCATTCCGCAGCCGGCCTGGCTCGAGATGCACAGCGTCGCGCGGTCCGGGTAACGCATGAGGACGCTCTCGAGCAGAGTGCCGTCGTTGGCTTTCCACAGGGTCTTGCGGGTGTCACCGTCGTCACACGCCAGATGTTTGATCGCCGTGAGCAAGGTCGGAAAGAGGTCGGCTCCGACCTTCTCTCGCGCCTCGGCGGGAAGATCCGTCATCTTCGTCGTGTCGGCTTCGAGCCGGCCGTAGTAGTGCCGAGCCAATTGATCGGCACGGAACGCAGGCAGGCCGAGTGCCTTCACGGCCTCGCGCAATCCCTCTCTGTCCAGATCGGCGAGGTGGCGCGACGGCATACCGCGACGTGGGGCGGTGAAGACCAGGGGGAGATTCGGCCTCTTCTGCTCGGTCGATGTGTTCGTTGCGTCGGCGGCCTCACTCATACCTCCATTGTCCACCTGTTTGCCTCGCAGTCCTATTCGCGCCGGTTTCCGTCCGTTATCCGATGGGTATCGAGGTCGTGGCCGGATGCGCGTGCATTCGGCCTTCACGTGCGGAAGGATCATCGACATGGCCACCAGAGCTGACGACAGTCACGAGACATCGCTGGACAAATCAGGCGCGGTTCATCCCGGCGACCACAGCGCCTCGGGTGACCTCGCGCCCATCACGACGCCGGACTCGGACGGTCGTTCGGCACCGGATCCGGAGTTCGCCCCGGAGCCCCAGGCAAGCACTTCGACCGACGTCGCTCACACCCGCACCGCTGCGCTGTGGACCGGCCTGGTGGTCGGAGCCGTTGTCCTGGTCGTTCTGCTCGTCTTCATCGTGCAGAATCTCGACTCCGTCACCGTCCAGATCTTCGCCTGGCAGCTCGATCTGCCACTGGGCATCAGCATGCTGCTGGCAGCGATCGCAGGCGCACTGGTGATGGCGATGGTCGGCGGAGCGCGAATCCTTCAGGTCAGACGCGCAGCGAAGAAGAAGTAGCGGCACGGACCGTGAACACTATGCACAGAAGGTGGCGCTGATCGACTGAATCGATCAGGATTTCGGGTGCCCCACTTCACTCGAGGAGCATGACGTGACAACTTTCATGGAGACACCCGTGGCATCCGGCGTTGCCCCCGACCGCGCACGGTCCTGGCTGCTCGTACCGGCCACCAAGCCCGAAACCTTCGGCGACGCCGTCGCGTCGGGAGTCGATGCAGTCATCCTCGACATCGAAGACGCAGTCGCTCCGGCCAAGAAGCCGGCCGCGCGCGAGGCCGTCGTTCGATGGCTCCGTGAAGGTAACTCGGCGTGGGTCCGCATCAACGACGCCACGACCTCGTACTGGGCCGACGATCTCGCCGCGTTGTCCGGCCTGCCCGGACTGGTCGGAGTCATGCTCGCGAAGACCGAGAGTGGTGGCCAGGTCGAGGCCACAGCTGCTCGCCTGGCACCCGGCACCCCGATCCTGGCACTGGTGGAGTCGGCGATGGGCCTCGAAGCCGCCACGGAGATCGCCCGCGCGGATTCGACGTTCCGACTCGCATTCGGTAGCGGGGACTTCCGCCGCGACACCGGCATGAGTGACGACCCCCTGGCGATGGCGTACCCGCGTTCGCGCCTGGTCGTCTCCTCACGCGCAGCGCGCATTCCGGGACCGATCGACGGACCGACGCTGACGGCCAACGACAGCATCCTCGGACGCGATGCCGCGCTGACCCTGTCCATGGGCATGACGGGCAAGTTGTGCATGCATTCGGAGCAGGCTGCCATCGTCAACCGCGAGCTCGCCCCGTCACCGACGGATGTGTCGTGGGCCCGTGACGTCATCGATGCCCTCGGTGCCGACGGAGCGCACGTCAAGGACGGAAGCGACCTTCCGCGTCTGGCGAAAGCACTCAAGATCAACGAGTTGGCCGAGATCTTCGGGATCTCCGCCGCTTCCTGACAACGCCCGCGGTCGAGGTGCTTCGGCCGAATCCGACCGGCTCGTTACCGCACCTCGATTCCGGTCGGCTTGTATCGGACGTGCACTCGATACCGCACGTCGAACGAGACACCGTCCACCGACTTCACCGCATCGCGCGCAACGCGTGGCCCGAACTCGATTCCCAGCACGTCGCGCAGTATGCGTCGGTTCGGAAACGTCCACCTCGTGTCGACGCGGGTGAGCGCGAAACCCTGTGCTTCGAAGAACGCCTCGACCGTCGACGGGGCGTAGTGCGGTAGATCCGCCCGCATCCAGTCCCCGTACGGCGAAGCGGTCGCGTCCAGATCCACCACGACCAACGCTCCGCCCGGCCGGAGTACTCGCATGGCGTCGACGATTCCCGGCCCACAGCCCGGTCCGAAGAAGTACGCGGTGCGCGCATGGACGACGTCCACGGTGCCGTCGCCGATCGGGAGGGAATCCGCCCGCGCGGTCTTCACCTCGACGTTCTGCAGGCCCGCGACTCGCCTTCTCGCCGCGTCGGCAAGTGGTTCGTGCGGCTCGATGCCCAGCACCCGTTCGGCGTCGGCCGCGAACACCGGAAGATGAAAGCCGCTTCCGCAACCGACGTCGACGACCGTCCTCGCTGTCCAGTCCGCTACCGACCTGATCGCATCGAACACAGCACCGTCGACGTCCTGAGCGCGATTCTCCGCCTCGTACAGGTGCGGCCAATTCCAGATGTTCGGGCTGGGAATCACCCCGGTGACATCACTGCGCACGCCGGACAGCAGTCCGCTCAGAGGAGCACGGTGAACACGAGCCATGCCACGAACGCCGAGGGCAGCAGCGAATCGAGCCTGTCCATGATGCCGCCGTGGCCGGGCAGCAGCGTGCCCATGTCCTTGATGCGAAGATCACGCTTGACCTGCGACTCGATCAGATCGCCCAACGTGCCGGTCACCACGAGCACCACACCGAGAAGGATGCCGATCAGCGAGTTGGCCTCGAGAATGAGCGTGACGGTCAGCAGACACCCGATGATGCAGAAGATGAGAGACCCGACGAGCCCTTCCCAGGACTTCTTCGGGCTGATGGCCGGTGCCATCGGGTGCTTGCCGAACAACACACCGGCGATGTAACCGCCGACATCCGAACAGACGACTCCGATCACGAACACCAGGATGCGTCCTGCCCCGTTGTCCTGCAGCACCATCAGAACGGCGAACGAGGCCAGGAGTGGCAGCCAACAGGCCACCAGGACGGTCACGGAGAGTTCTTCGAGGTAGTTCTTCGGTGCTGTGCCGAATCCTTGGCGCAGCAGCAGCCACACCATGCAGACCACGACGGTTCCGACCGCGGCACTGAGTACGCCGACCGCCCCGAACGGCCAGCCCAGCCAGATCATGGCCTGCCCGCCGAGAATCAGTGGGATGCGCGGAACCAGCACACCGCCCTCACGCAGGCGCTTGGACACCTCGTACGTCGCGACGGCCAACGCAACCGCAACGACACCGATCCACACCAGCGGGACGAACACGAGCACGAGAATCAACCCGATACCCAAACTGCCGCCGACGCCGATCGCGGCAGGCAGATTACGGCCGGCTTTCCCGGCGGACTTCGCTGCGGCGACACCGGACGAGGCAGCGGGCGTACCGCTGCCCTCCTGCCGATCCGGTCCCACCACTGTCGTCATCTCCTCGAAATTCATCGTCGTCCGTCTCGAAAAAGCAGCTGTCGAGGTCGAGTCAGACCTCCATCAGCTCGCCCTCTTTGCGCTTGACGAGTTCGTCCACGGAGGCGGTGTACTTCGCAGTGGTCTTGTCCAGATCGTTCTCGGCTCGGACGACCTCGTCCTCGCCTGCCTCGCCGTCCTTCTGGATCCGCTTGAGCTCTTCCATCGTCTTTCGGCGGACGTTGCGAATCGACACCTTTGCGTCCTCGCCCTTGCCCTTGGCCTGCTTGACGAATTCGCGGCGACGTTCTTCGGTGAGCTGCGGAACTCCGATCCGAATGAGGTTGCCGTCGTTGGTGGGATTGACGCCGAGGTCGGAGTTGCGAATAGCGGTCTCGATGGGTCCGAGCTGACTGGACTCGTACGGCTTGATGACCACCAGGCGCGCTTCGGGGACGCTGATACTGGCCAGCTGAGTGATCGGCGTCGGAGCACCGTAGTACTCGATGACGATGCGAGAGAACATTCCGGGGTTGGCACGTCCGGTGCGAATCGAGGACAGATCGTCACGCGCAACCGATACGGCCTTTTCCATCTTCTCTTCGGCATCGAAGAGAGCTTCGTCAATCACGATCTGTCCTCCATCGTCTTCGTCTTCGATTCGCTCGCGTCACCGTCGGCAACGATCACGACGTGACCAGCGTGCCGATCTTCTCACCGGACACAGCGCGAGCAATATTTCCCTGAATCAGCAAATTGAACACCAGCATCGGCATCTGATTGTCCATGCACAGACTGAAGGCCGTCGCGTCGGCAACCTTGAGTCCCTGTTCGATGGCCTCGCGATGCGTGATGGTGTCGAACATCGTCGCATCGGGATCGAGGCGCGGATCGGCCGAGTACACGCCGTCGACTGCCTTGGCCATCAACAACACCTCGGCACCGATTTCCAGGGCGCGCTGCGCAGCGGTGGTGTCGGTGGAGAAGTACGGCATGCCCATGCCGGCTCCGAAGATCACCACGCGCCCCTTCTCCAGGTGTCGTCGCGCGCGAAGCGGAAGGTACGGCTCGGCGACCTGACCCATCGTGATCGCCGTCTGTACCCTGGTGGCGACGCCCTGCTTCTCCAGAAAGTCTTGCAGCGCAAGACAATTCATGACGGTACCGAGCATGCCCATGTAGTCCGAGCGAGACCGGTCCATGCCGCGCTGCTGCAGTTCCGCACCACGGAAGAAATTGCCACCACCGATCACCACGGCGACCTGAACCCCGGTGGCCACCACCTCGGCGATCTGTTCGGCAACGTTGTTCACGACATCCGGATCGAGACCGACCTGGCCGCCTCCGAACATCTCCCCACCCAGTTTGAGCATCACGCGGCGGAACCCGGGACGGTCAGGGGCCGGATCGGTCATAGCTCTCCTCGGTACTCGTCGAACACTACGGTTTCCTCTTGGATCATCCTGCCCTATCGAGGCCCGGGCGATGGACAGGGCTCCTGCATGCACACCCACCTGCCCCGCGCACGAGCGATGCCGCCCACTCGATGGAATCGAATGAACGGCATCGCCTCGACCGAACCGGTACGCAGACTAGCTGGCACCGACCTCGAACCGTGAGAAGCGCGTGATGGTCACGCCGGCCTCGTCGAGAATGGCCTTGACGGTCTTGTTGCCGTCCTGCACCGACTTCTGCTCGGTGAGAACGACGTCCTTGAAGAATCCGTTGACGCGACCTTCGACGATCTTCGGCAGCGCCTGCTCCGGCTTGCCTTCTTCGCGAGCGGTCTCCTCGGCGATGCGACGCTCGGCGGCAACGAGATCCTCGGGGACCTCGTCGCGCGTGACGTACTTGGCCTTGAGGGCCGCGATCTGCATCGCGGCAGCACGCGCAGCATCGCCCGCGGCATCGCCGTCACCGGTGTACTCGACCAGCACGCCGACGGCAGGCGGCAGGTCCGCGCTGCGCTTGTGCAGGTACGTCGCGGTGTTGCCGTCGTAGGACACGACGCGGCGCAGTTCGAGCTTCTCGCCGATCTTGGCCGACAGCTCGTTCAGAGCCGTCTCGACGGTCTTGCCGTTCAGGTCGAGCGCCTTGAGGGCGTCGACGTCGGCAGGCTTGCCTGCTGCAGCCGTCGACGCGACGGACGCGGCGAACGTCTGGAACTCGTCGTTCTTGGCCACGAAGTCGGTTTCGGAGTTGATCTCCACGAGCACTCCACCCTCGGCGACGACGAGGCCTTCGGCGGTGTTGCGCTCGGCGCGCTTGCCGACGTCCTTGGCACCCTTGATACGCAGGTACTCGACGGCCTTGTCGTAGTCGCCGTCGTTCTCGGCGAGCGCGTTCTTGCAGTCCATCATTCCGGAGCCGGTGAGCTCACGGAGCCGCTTGACGTCGGCGGCAGTGTAGTTCGCCATCGTGGGCGAGCCTCCTCAAAAGTCTGGGTACGGGCGTTGACGAAAAATGCTGTTCTCAGGGCGTGATCGACGAGCTCGCAACTGAGCCGGACCGATCACAACCCTGACATACCGAAGCGGCCCCGGCCCACCCCTGAGGGTGAACCGGGACCGAATTCGATCAAGCCTGAGCGGCCGGTGCTTCTTCTGCAGCCGGTGCTTCTTCTGCTGCCGGTGCGTCGGCGGCCGGAGCCTCTGCTGCCGGGGCGTCCGCTGCGGGAGCGTCGGCTGCCGGTGAAGCCTGTGCGAGCTGCTCGAGCTCCCACTCGGCGAGGGGCTCGCCTGCGCCGACCTCGGTCTTGGCGTCGGACGCGGTGTTCTGACCCGCGCGGGCCTGCACACCCTCGGCCACTGCGGATGCAACGACCTTGGTCAGCAGCGCTGCGGAACGAATGGCGTCGTCGTTGCCCGGGATCGGGTAGTCGACCACGTCGGGATCGCAGTTGGTGTCGAGGATCGCGATGACCGGGATCTTCAGCTTGCGAGCCTCGCCGACGGCGATGTGCTCCTTGTTGGTGTCGACGATCCAGATGGCCGACGGAACCTTGGCCATGTCCCGGATACCACCGAGGGTGCGGTCCAGCTTGGTCATCTCACGCGTGAGCATGAGGATTTCCTTCTTGGTGCGACCCTCGAAGCCACCGGTCTGCTCCATGGCCTCGAGCTCCTTGAGGCGGAGCAGACGCTTGTGGACCGTCTGGAAGTTGGTGAGCATGCCACCGAGCCAGCGCTGGTTCACGTAGGGCATACCCACGCGAGTTGCTTCAGCGGCGATGGACTCCTGCGCCTGCTTCTTGGTACCGACGAACAGAACCGTGCCACCGTGGGCGACGGTCTCCTTGACGAACTCGTAGGCCTTGTCGATGAAGGTCAGAGTCTGCTGCAAGTCGATGATGTAGATGCCGTTGCGGTCGGTGAAGATGAATCGCTTCATCTTCGGGTTCCAGCGACGGGTCTGGTGTCCGAAGTGTGTGCCGCTGTCGAGCAGCTGCTTCATTGTTACTACAGCCATGGCTGAAGAACTCTCTTTCGATGGTGCGGTTGACGCAGAGTGTCGGTGACCTCTGCCCTGGCGGCCGCTGAAGTTGCCGGACCCGACATCACGAAGATCTCGGGACCGCCGACAACCGGTTCTCGTATCGTCGATTCTGCGCAAGGCAGACGATGCGATGGAGCGGACGCGCGAAGTCGACCCGTGCACGCACAGGCCGCAGTACGAGTGTAGACCTGCCATCGCCCCCGTCATAACCAGGCCCGTCTGTCAAGAGTTTCCGAGACCTGTGGACAAAGAAATCCCTTGTCCACAAATCTCCTCCGCGGTCGTTCGGTCGGCCCGATCCAGGAGATGGTCGACGGGTGAACGTCTGCCTCCCGCGCCGCACTTTCGCGGTGTGCCTCGCGACCGCGGTTGCACTCTCGACGCCGGTCGCATCGGCACAGCAGGGCGCATTCGCCTGGCCGCTGCAGCCGAGGCCGCAGGTCGTCACCCCCTTCGACCGCCCGGAACAGAATTGGCTGCCCGGCCATCGCGGTGTCGACCTCGCCGCACCGGAAGGCCGATCGGTACTGGCCGTCGCCGACGGCACCGTGGTGTTCGCCGGGTCGGTCGCGGGAAAGCCCGTCGTATCGGTGGATCATCCGGGCGGACTGAGATCGACGTACGAACCGGTGGTGGCCTCGGTTGCCGCCGGCGCGCGTGTTCGGCGAGGGACCGTGCTGGGTTCGTTGGCGTCGGGGCACGAGAGCTGTCCGTCGACGTGCCTGCACTGGGGCGTCAGACGTGGCCGCGAGTATCTCGATCCCACGGCGTTGGTGCGCGTGAGTCCGATCAGGTTGAAACCGCTCGACGAGGACGGCAGATGATCGTCAGCGCTGTGGGCCGGAGTGTCTGCCGGACGCCGCGGGAAAGTCGTCGGCCACCATGGCAGCGAGTTCGACGAACGCGCTTCGAGTCTGGGGACGCAACTGGTCCAGATCGACCACGGCTCCCTCTGCGAGGTGTTCGTCGAACGGAACCACCAGCACGGCGCGACAGCGCTCGAGGAAGTGCTGCTGCAACAAGTTCATGTCCACCGCCGACGAACCCGGGCGAACCGAGCTGATCACCACCACGGTGCGCTCGACCAGATGGCCGTAGCCGTGCAGCTCCAGCCAGTCCAGCGTCGCGGCAGCACTGCGAGCACCGTCGACCGCAGGCGAGCTGACCAGAACCAGCGCGTTCGCCAGTTGCAGCACCCCGTTCATCGCCGAGTGCATGATCCCGGTACCGCAATCGGTCAGGATCAGGTTGTAGTACACCTGCAGCATGTCGATGACGGCGCGGTAGTCCTGCTCGCCGAACATCTCCGACGCGGCGGGGTCACGTTCGCCGGCCAACACCTCGAGTCGACTCGGTGCCTGCGAGGTGTGCTCGCGGATGTCGGAGTAGCGACGAATGTGCGGTGCCGCGGCCAGCAGATCTCGCACGGTCGACGACGTCTGACGCGGAACTCGCTCCCCCAGAGTGCCGAAGTCGGGATTTGCGTCGACAGCGATGACGCAATCTCCGCGCAGGGACGCGAAAGTCGAGCCGAGGCCCAGCGTGGTCGTTGTCTTGCCGACACCACCCTTGAGCGAGAGGAACGCGATCCGGTAGTCGCCGAGCACCGGCTGCCGAATGCGTTCGACCTGGTTTCGGTACCGCTCTTCGGCCGTCGATTCTCCGGGGCTGATGACCCCGCCGGTGAGCCGGTGCACCCCGCGCCGCCAGCCCGAGCTCGACGCTCGCTTGGGGCGCTTGAGCAACGAATCCGCGCCCAGCTCCTGACTGTTGGGGCGGTAGGCGTTGGGCGCTCCCGACCACGGTTGCGGCGACCATCGATCGGGCTGCGTTCGCGCATCCTCGGTGTACGGCGGTGCCGGCAGATACCGGTCCGGCTGCACCGGAGGTGGCCCGGGTTCGAGCGGCACGGGAGGGTTGTACCGCGGCGGCAGGGGCTGCCGGTCGCCCGAGTCGGGCGTCTGCCACGGTGGTGGCTGCCGAGGAGTCGAGCGAGGTGCGGACATCGAATCCGACGATACGGGCCTGTCGCCGGTGTCGCGTGCGTCGTCCGACCGACCGTCGGGACTCCGTCGGTCGGCGGAAGAGCCGTTGCGGACATGCATGGACCACGTCTCCGAAGTACCTTGCGGTCGGTCGCGGTCCACGGTCCCCCGTATTCGGTGTCGTCAGTCGGACACGACGCTACCAAACGTTGTGCCGCCGACGCTCGGCTCAGGCTCGGGGATGCGCCTGATCGTGCACGGCCCGCAACCGTTCGACCGACACGTGAGTGTAGATCTGGGTGGTCGCCAACGACGCGTGACCGAGCAGCTCCTGCACCACTCTCAGATCGGCTCCTCCCTCGAGGAGGTGAGTTGCCGCGGTGTGACGTAGGCCGTGCGGACCGAGGCTGGGACCACCGGGGACGGTCTCGAGTACCGCGTGCACCGCCGTTCTGGCCTGCCGTTGATCGAGCCGTCCACCTCGACGTCCCAGCAGCAGGGCCGCACCGGATCGATCACAGACCAGTTCGGGTCTGCCGCTGACCAGCCAGTTCTCGATTGCATGTGCCGCCGGCGCACCGAACGGAGCCGAGCGTTCCTTGTTGCCCTTGCCGATGACGCGAATCAGGCGGCGATCGGTGTCCACGTCGTCGACGTCGAGTCCGCACAGCTCCCCCACCCGCACCCCGGTCGCGTACAGCAGTTCCACGATGGCCCTGTCCCGCAGCGCGATGGGATCGAGCTCCGCGGCACCCGATTCGGCAGCGGCCAAGGCCTGCGCCGCCTGGCTGTGGCGAAGAACACCGGGCAATGTGCGATGACCGGCCGGGCCGGCCAGGCGTTCCGCCGGCGCTGCTGTCACCGCTCCCACCCGCTCGAGCCACTTCCCGAAGGTCCTCGCCGACGAGGTTCGCCTCGCCATCGACGTTCTGGCCGAGCCGGCTGCAGAGTGCGTGGCCAACCACGAACGCACCGCGCGGAGGTCGAGGTCGGCGATGCTCGCATCCGGAGAGGACTCCGCGAAGTGCGCGAGCAAGGAACGCGCATCGGAGACGTAGGCCCGGATGGTGTGCTCCGATCGCTCTCGACCGAGTCGCAGGTGCTCGGCGAATTCCTCGACGTGAATCTCGAGGTGCGGCGGCAGCGAATCGGTCATCGACTCAGCTTGAGCGCCGGCAGGCCGGGCGACAACCGGACACGCCGTCGGAGGTGGTTCGTCGTGGGATCAGGCGTCGACTGCGGATTCGGCCTGTGCGAGTTCGCGCTTCCACACTCGGAACGTCTCCTCGGTTCGGCCGCGACGCCAGTAACCCGAGATCGAGGCCCATTCGGCACCGACCTCCCGCTCCTTGCGGATGTAGGGCCGGATGTTGTGCATGACGGCCTGCGCTTCTCCGTGCACGAAGACCTGCGCCTGCCCGGGCAGCCATTCCGTTTCCTTCACCGCTGCGATCAACGGCGCATTGTCTCCGGCCCGGTCGTCTCCGACCTCGTTCGAGGACGCACCTCGGTGGACCCAGGTCACATCCACGACGGCGAGCGTCTCCATGTAGATCTCGTCGTGCCGGTCGGCAACTTCGATGAAAACCTTGGCGACGGCGTCTTCCGGAAGCGCCTCGACGGCAGCCGAGATCGCCGGAATCGCCGATTCGTCGCCGGCGAACAGATGCCAGTCCGCGTCGGGGCGCGGGGCGTACCCACCGGACGGGCCGTAGAACGACATCTCGTCTCCCGGCTTCGCCCGAGTGGCCCACGGCCCGGCGACTCCTTCGTCGCCGTGCACCACGAAATCTATGGCGATCTCCCGCGCGCCGGTGTCGACCGACCGAACGGTGTACGTGCGCATGATCGGTTCGTCGTCGGTCCCGAAGAACAACTTGACGTAGGCGTCGGTCTCGTCGATCGCATCGAAATCGTCGAAGTTGGCCCCACCCAGGTAGACCCGGTGCATGTGCGGGGTGAGCGCTTCGGTGCGCAGGACGGACAGGGTGGTTTTCTTGCGTGGCACTTCGGACCCCTCTTCGAGCGAACGACGCCGATACCCGATGCATCGACTAAGCATTACCTAACACCCTACCGTTCGGGCTCGAGGTCGTGGTGCGCTCATCCACGCACCACGCGGAACCATCCGGTCTCGTCGCTGGCCACGAATCCGTCCATCTCCAGTACCGGCAGGGATGCACGCACCTTGCTCAGCGGCACACCGGAGTGCTCGGACAACTCTCGACTCGACAATGATCCGGTCGCCGGCAACGCGTCGTAGATCAACAGGGCGGTGTCCGAGAGCGCATCGGTCTCGCGAAAGAGCTCGGGCCGAGACTCCTCGGGCGACCCGAGTACGCCCGCCTCGGCGACCACGTCGTGAGAGCTCGACACGAGCACGGCCTCGCCCTCTCGGATCATGCGATGACAACCCGTCGAGGTGGGTGAGGTGACCGGACCGGGTACCGCGAGCACCGGACGGCCCAGTTTGGCTGCCCACGCCGCCGTGTTGCGTGCACCGCTGCGCCACCCGGCCTCGACGACCACCACAGCCGATCCGAGTGCCGCGACGAGCCTGTTGCGAGCGAGGAAGCGATGCTTCGCCGGGGTCGTGCCCGGCGCATACTCGCTGAGAACCAGTCCGTGAGCAGCGATCTGCCGCAACAGCCGCGAATGGCCCGCTGGATACGCACGATCGACGCCACAGGCGAGTACCGCCATCGTCGTTCCCTCGACTCCGAGGGCCGCTCGATGTGCCGCGGCATCGATGCCGAAAGCCGCTCCCGAGATGACGGTCCAGCCGTCGAGCGCCAGATCGGACGATATCTCCGCCGTCACATGATCACCGTAGGGACTCGATGCGCGTGTCCCCACGATGGACACCGATCGCTCTGTGATCGTCGCGACCGGACGAGTTCCCAGCGCCCACAATGCAATCGGTGGACAGGTGTCCACCCCTGCGGTCATACCCGGTCCGTCGAATCCGAGGAAGCGCCACGCCGGCCACTCGTCGTCGTCCGGGGTGATCAATCGGCCTCCGAGCGCAGCGATGTGATCGAGGTCTGCTGCCGCAGTGTCGAGGTGGGCGCGAACCGCGAGCCGCTCCCCCAGCCCACCGGCCCGCACCGCTGCTGCCGTCGATTCGGGACCGTGAGCTGCGGCATGATCGACCACCGGTCGATGCGGGCCCTGCGCCACGCGGGAGAGATACGCCCAGGCCAGTCGTCGCGAGTCGTGTGTCATGCCACTCCCCTGTCCCTGAAGTCCAACGCGGCTCCTACCTCGTCGGCACCGGGGACCGCGCCGCCGGCGAGATCGTTCAGCGTCCACGCCACCCGAATGGCTCGGTCTGCGCCGCGCGCGGTGAGCGATCCGTTGCGCAACGCCCGCTCGACCGGAGCGAGTGTCGAGCGCGCCAATCGAAATCGTTGGCGCAGAGCGGGTCCCGGCACCTCCGCATTGGTCCTCCACCCGAACTCCCGCCACCGCTCCGCAGCGGCGTCCCTGGCCCCGGTCACGCGTGCGCGTATCTCGCTCGTACCCTCCCCCACGTCGTCGACCAGTGCGCCCGTCGCCACACCCATCATCTGAATGCGCAGATCGACACGGTCGAGCAACGGCCCGGACAGCTTGCCGAGATACTTGCGCCGCGCTATCGGCGGGCAGACACAGTCCACTTGTCGCGCCGGCGCACACGGGCACGGATTGGCTGCGAGAACCAACTGAAATCTGGCCGGGTACCTGGCAACACCGTCACGGCGAGCAATGCGAATCTCACCGTCCTCCAACGGAGTACGCAATGCCTCTAGTACTCGAACGCTCATCTCGGCGCACTCGTCCAGGAACAGGACTCCCCGATGTGCTCGGCTGACCGCTCCCGGTTTGGCCATTCCGGTTCCGCCCCCGACCAAGGCACTGACCGAGGTCGAATGATGTGGCGCGATGAACGGCGGCGACGTGATCAGAGGCCGCGCCGTGGTCAACAGACCCGCCACCGAGTGAATGGCGGTCACTTCGAGCGCTTCCGATTCGGTCAGCGGCGGGAGAATTCCCGGAAGCCGTTGCGCGAGCATCGTTTTTCCTATTCCCGGCGGCCCGGTCAGCATGATGTGATGCGCGCCCGCAGCGGCGACTTCCAGGGCCCATCGCGCATCGGCCTGTCCGGCGACATCACTGAGATCCGGGTAGGCCTGCTCGTGCCATTCGGTCGGGACGGGCGACTCGAGGGCCTGCTCACCACGAAGCCACGCCACCACGTCCCCGAGCGAACCCGCACCCAGCACCTCGATTCCGTCCACCAGACCCGCCTCGGGTAGGCACTGCAGCGGAACGACCACCCTCTGCCACCCCGCACTCTTGACCGCGAGCACCCCGGGCAGGACCCCACGAACTGCGCGCAGCCTGCCATCGAGTGCCAACTCACCCAGAAATACGGTGTCGGACAGGCATCCGCGCGGAATCGCCTTCGCGGCATCGAGAACCGACAACGCGAGCGCAAGGTCGTACACCGATCCGCCCTTGGGCAACGTCGCGGGTGACAGCGCGAGAATCACCCGACTGTCCGGCCAGGTGCCACCCGAATTCTTCACGGCGGCTTTCACGCGATCACGCGATTCGTTGAGAGCAGTGTCGGGCAACCCGACCAGATGCGTACCGGGCAGGCCCTGCCCGATATCTGCTTCGATTTCCACCAGCACACCGTCGACCCCGTTGACCGCCACCGAATGCGCTCTCCCGAGCGGCATCAGAATGCCGACCGAACGTGCGTGACGACCGGTTCGTCGTGCGGACCGACCACTATCGCGATCACGTCGAAGCGGATCTGCACCCACGGTCCCTGCTGCAGAGAGAGCCACCGCAGCGCGAGCCCTCTGATCCGAGTCCGTTTTGCGTACGTCACCGCTTCGGCGGGCGTTCCGTAACCGATTCCCGATCGGGTCTTCACTTCGACGAACACCACTGTCTCGCCCTCGCGCGCAATGATGTCGAGTTCACCGGTTCGATGCCGCCAGTTCCGCTCGACCACATCCAGGCCGATGTCCTCGAGATAACGCACCGCGAATTCCTCACCGCGCGCACCGAGTTCCTGGTTGGTTGCCATGTCCGCCATTCCTCCACTCTCCGACCGCTCAATGCGGTCGATTCGGTCGTCTCGACGGTGGCACGACTCGGAAGAGCAATAGCGAAGAAAGCGCAGGTGGACGATTGCCCTGTGGACAACTGTTCGGCTGGGGAACAACGGTCCGATCATCAGCGGCGATTCACCCGCTGTGTCGGACGGCCGTGCTAGCGCTCGAGCACGTCCGAGTTACCGGCCGAGAACAGACCCGACAAGCAAAAAGCTCCGTCCGGATTCGGACGGAGCTGATGCGGTGTATCGATACGACGGCGAAAGTACCGATACGAAAACGGTGCCGAGACCTCGCGCCTCGGTTCGAGAAGAACGGTCAGTGAGCAGCCTCGTAGGCCGCCTGCACATCCTGGCTGATGCGGCCACGGGCACTGACCTCGTGGCCGTTCTCGCGTGCCCACGCTCGAATGTCCTGCAGATCGACCTTGCCGCGAACCGGTGCTGCTCCAGCGCCGCCCTTACGTGTGCGGCGGCCGGAAATCTTCTCGGCATGCTCGATCCAGAATGCCAACTGTTCGTGCAATTCGTTCGCATGCTTGAGATTCAAATCGATGCGGTACTGGTTTCCACCGATGCCGAATTCGATGGATTCACCTTGGCCTTCTTTGATGACCGAACCGTCTACATCGTCGATCATCTGCACAAGTGTCTTGCGTGCCATCTCGTACCTCTTACACGTCTGGGGGATGTGATATTCAAGTTCTACCACCCATTCTCGTTTTCACGCAAAGAACTGCAAGCGTTTCGCGACGTGTCGAATCGACGAATATCGGTGCAGAAATTCGACGGCTTTTCGAGTGAGTAATCGCTGATATCGAATAACCCTGTTGCGCAATCGTTTTCACCTACACTACCCACCTGCACCGTTCGACGCAGAACAAATCTTCGGGACATCGAACACAGAAACAGAACATGCGGACCGATTTGGCCGGGTGTCCAGCTTTTCGTCCGGCAATACGATCGGAACTTCGACGACCGATTCGAATCAGGCGGTTCGCAGCCCGTCCCTCCGAGCCGGATGTGCGGCACGTCCACTCGAGCCCGATGTTCGGGCGGCTCGGCCACGCCGCACCGTCGGACGAGGAGAGCTATTCCGGCAGGCGAAGATCTGGTTTGTCCAACTCTTCGATGTTGACGTCCTTGAAGGTGATCACACGGACATGCTTGACGAATCGGGCGGGGCGATACATGTCCCACACCCACGAGTCGGACATTCGCAATTCGAAGTAGATTTCACCGTCGGCGTTGTGCGGAATGAGTTCGACGGAGTTCGCCAGATAGAACCGACGCTCGGTTTCGACGACGTAGTTGAACTGACCCACGATGTCCCGGTACTCGCGATACAGCGAGAGCTCCATCTCGGTTTCGTACTTTTCGAGATCTTCGGCACTCATCGGTTTCTTTCATCCTCCAGTCGGGCGTGAACTGCAATCATCGCGTACCGGCGTCGCCGCAGTCCATTCGCCCCAGGGCGTCGACGGCGTCACGAGAGAGCCCTGCGGCCGCCGCTGCGACATTCGCGTAGGACATTCGATGTTCGCAGCTCGGGCCGAGGGCGATCATCGCGGCGGAATGTGCGCGCGTGCTGTACCCCTTGTGCACGGCGAATCCGTAGCCGGGAATCGACTCGTCCATCTTCACCATCGATCGATCCCGGGAGACTTTCGCCAGCACGCTCGCCGCGGCGATGCACGCCGCGGTGGCGTCGCCGCCGATCACCGGTAACGACGGAACCGGAAGACCGGGTACTCGAAAGCCGTCGGTGAGTACGTAGCCCGGGGTCATGCCGAGCCCGGCAACCGCGCGTCGCATTCCCTCGATGTTCGCCACGTGGACTCCGATGCGGTCGATCTCGGCCGCATCGATCGACACCACGCTCCATGCCAGTGCCAGCCTCTGGATCTTGGGAAAAAGTTCCTCGCGTCGTCGCTCGGTCAGCTTCTTCGAGTCGTCCAGGTCCGCGAGAGCGGCATGAGCCCGCGCACCGAGAACACACGCCGCAACGGTCAGTGGACCGGCGCATGCTCCTCGTCCCGCTTCGTCCACTCCAGCGACCGGTCCGAGACCGTTGCGCTCGAGCGCCGATTCCATCGTCCGTAGGCCTGCCGCTCGTCGGATGACCGGACGCGGCGGCCACGACGACCTAGTCAGGGTTGCGCGCGCACGCGGCGCACGCCTGGGGGTCGAAGTCATCGACCTTGGATGTCGGGAGAATCAAGGATGCCGGTTCGTGACGGCGGCAGCGCGATGAACACGGCCTTACCGATCACGTTGTCGAGGGGAACGGTGCCGGTGAGCTCGTCGGTGACGTGATACCGCGAATCCCGCGAGTTGCTCCGGTTGTCACCCATGACCCAGATGTTGCCCTCCGGCACGGTGACGGGGTCGAAGCACCGTCCGGACTTCAACTCGGTGTCGCACGTCATCGTCCCCGGGGTGAACGGGAAATCCATCTGGATGTACGGCTCGTCCAACGGCTGTCCGTCGACGAGGACTCGACCCTGGTCGTCGCAGCATTCGACGGTCTGACCGCCGGTGGCGATGACGCGCTTGACCAGATCGTTCTCGTCGGGAGCGACTACGCCGATCAGCGAGCCGACTTCCTGTGCTCCCCGAATCACCGCGTTGTCGGACCGTTGTGACACGAATTCGTCGTTCCACGAATCCGGGCCGCGGAAGACGACGATGTCGCCGGGCTTCGGGTCGCCGAACCGGTATCCGATCTTCTCCACCACGATGCGGTCACCGGTGCAGCCGGTGCAGCCGTGCAGGGTCGGCTCCATCGATTCGGACGGGATCAGATAGACCCGGGCAACGAATGTCTGGAGCAGAAAACTCAGTACCAGCGCTACCAGAATGAGAATGGGAAGCTCACGCCAGAACGATCTGGGCTTGCGTTCTCGACGCTTCTTCCGTGAAGACTCGTCGTCGGGCTCGTCGGTCGGATCCTGTGGGGACTGCGTCACGTGATCAGGTTAGCCGGAACCGTCGCCCGCACGGCCGGACGGTGTGCGCATGGGCGGTTCGCGGCTCTCGATCCGCTCGCCGGCCGGGAGAAACGTGGGACGACAGCGGGTGGAAAGCACCATGCCGCGTCGCCCTGACGGGCAACGCGGCATGGTGTGAACTGAAGTGTCCGGGCGGAACCGGTCAGCGCTTTTCCTTGATCTTGGCAGCCTTGCCACGCAGATCGCGGAGGTAGTAGAGCTTGGCGCGACGGACGTCACCACGGGTGAGGACCTCGAACTGCGCGATGTTGGGGCTGTGCACCGGGAAGGTGCGCTCGACGCCGACGCCGAACGAGACCTTGCGGACCGTGAACGTTTCGCGAACGCCACCGCCCTGACGTCGGATGACGACGCCCTTGAAGATCTGAATGCGCTCCTTCGAGCCTTCGATGACCTTGACGTGCACGTTCAGCGTGTCGCCGGGGCGGAAATCGGGGATGTCGCTACGCAGCGACTGATTGTCGAGAAAGTCCAAAGTGTTCATCGGTTGTGCCATCCTTGCGTTCTGCGCATGAGTAGAGGAACCGAGCGGCTCGCTGATGCAACGGCTCGACTGGTTCGTACTCCGAGTGAGGTCCGTGCCTGCTAGAGGCAACCCGACCATTGTGCCAGACCATCAGGCGTTCGACGAAATCGGCGCTTCTCGGCTCGACGCCGTCTCGCTCGCCATCGGCGCAGGTAGGACCGTCCGCGCCAATTCGTCCTCGGTGGCCTCGCGTGCGTGCACGATGCTCGGCTTCCCGGCGATCGCGTCCTGGAGATAGATCTTGGCCCGGATGATCGGCCGTCGCCACCGCTTCTCTCGGCGCAGAGCGCGTTCCATCTTCTTCGGCCTGGTGGTGTAGCGCCACCTCGCCCACGGTGCGCTCGGCCTGCTCAACCGCACTGCGGCCAGAACGAGGATCGGCAGGACGAACAGCCCGAGCAGTCCGGTCCAGATCTTGCCCTTGAGCAGAACGATGACACCGAGCGCGAGATTGGCCAGGGCCAGCACCGCCAGGGTGCCACGCACCCACGGGTCGGGATCGGCCCGGAAGTCGGCCGGGCTGAGCAACTCCAGGGGGTGGAAGCCGAGCAGCAGCAGGCCGGTGAACGCCACTGCCGCGAACACGGCGTCCACCGACGTGCGGCCCTGTTCGGACCAGTAGACATCACGGAGATAGAAGATCAACGCGAACTCGTCGAGGACGAGAGCGGCGCCGATGCCGAAGATCGCCGCCAACGCCGCGCCGACCGGCTCGGAACCGTCGACGTACACCGCGATCAAGCCGATCCCCGCCAGCAGCATCAGCACGATTCCGAACACGACGTGGTGGATGTGCTGACCCCCGGGCGTGATGTTTCCCGGCCACCATTTCACGTCTGCGCGAATCATTCTGACGCTGAGGCGGATCAGGAGGAACCCCGCCAACAGCCCCAGCAGGAAACACAGCAGCGGCAGGCGGCCGTGATCGATGACCCCGTGTTGCAACCACCTCACGTGTGCCTCACGTCCTTCCTGCCGAACGACCGGTGATCGCGTTTCACCCTATTCGCGTCCGGGACCACCCAGGGCAGCATCGACCGAGGAACCGTTCGCTATTTTCCGAATCCCGCCTTCCGCAACGCGTCGGCCATGGAACCGGCAGCCGGTGTCGCCGTACCAGCGCCCCCGGCCGTACGACGATCCCGTTGCGGGCGTGCGTCTCGTCCGCGGCCGGCCTGATGTGCGCCCGCGCCCCGTCCCTGGCCTCGCGGACGGTCACCCTGCTGTCCGCGTCCGGCGTCCTTGCCGCCGGACGCGCCGGGTTCGTCGTCCAGCCGCAGGCTCAGACCGATGCGCTGACGGGGGATGTCGACCTCCATCACCTTGACGCGAACGACGTCACCGGACTTGACGACCTCACGCGGGTCCTTGACGAAGTTGTGCGACATCGCCGAGACGTGCACGAGCCCGTCCTGATGCACACCGACGTCGACGAACGCCCCGAACGCCGCCACGTTGGTCACGACTCCCTCGAGCGTCATGCCGGGCACCAGGTCGGCGACCTTCTCGATACCGGCGGCGAAGGTCGCGGTCTTGAACTCCGGACGTGGATCGCGGCCCGGCTTCTCGAGTTCGGAGATGATGTCGGTGACGGTGGGCAGACCGAATCGGTCGTCGGCGAATTCGGCGGGGTCGAGCCCGCGCAGCAGTGCTGTGTTGCCGATGACCTCGCGCACCCCGACGCCGGCCTTGCCGACGATGCGGCGCACAACGGGATATGCCTCCGGGTGAACACTCGACCGGTCCAGTGGATCCTCTCCCCCTGAGATGCGGAGGAATCCGGCGCACTGCTCGAAAGCTTTGGGCCCCAACCGCGGAACGTCTTTGAGTGTGCTGCGGCTGGAGAACGGACCGTTCTGGTCACGGTGTGCCACGATGCTCTCGGCAAGAGAGCCGGCGATACCGGAGACCCGCGAGAGCAACGGTACCGACGCGGTGTTGACGTCGACGCCGACGGCGTTCACCGCGTCCTCGACGACGGCGCCGAGAGATCGGGCCAGCAGAGTTTCGGAGATGTCGTGCTGGTACTGCCCGACGCCGATGGACTTCGGATCGATCTTGACCAGCTCGGCCAGCGGATCCTGCAACCTGCGGGCGATCGAGACGGCACCGCGGATCGACACGTCCAGTTCGGGCAGCTCGCTCGAGGCGTACGCGGAGGCGGAGTACACCGACGCTCCGGCCTCGGACACCACCACCTTGGTCAGGTTGGCGGCAGGGAACTGGGCGATCAATTCTGCTGCCAGCGAGTCGGTTTCACGCGATGCGGTGCCGTTGCCGATGGCGATCAGTTCGACCTTGTGCTTGGCGGCGAGTCCGGCGAGGGTGGCCACCGCCTGATCCCACTTGCCCTGCGGTTTGTGCGGGTAGATGGTGTCGTGGTCGACGACCTTTCCGGTGGCGTCGACGATCGCGACCTTGGTGCCGGTACGGAAGCCCGGGTCCAGGCCCATCGTGGTGCGGTTGCCCGCGGGCGCGGCGAGCAGCAGGTCCTTGAGGTTGCTCGCGAACACGTCGACGGCGTCCTTCTCGGCCGATTGGCGCAGTCGCATGCGGGTATCGAGGGAGACGGTCACCAGCATCTTGGTACGCCACGCCCATCGGACGGTATCGAGCAGCCACTTGTCGGCGGGCCGTCCTCGATTCGCGATCCCGAACTTGGTAGCGATCCGACCCTCGTAGACGCTCGGGACGCCGGGGGTCGGTTCGTCACGCTCGGGCTCGAAGCCGAGCGAGAGTACTTCTTCCTTCTCGCCTCTGAACGTGGCGAGGATGCGGTGCGAGGGCAGGCTGGTGAACGGTTCCGAGAACTCGAAGTAATCGGAGAACTTGGCACCCTCTTCCTCTTTGCCCTTGCGAACGGACGCGACGAGCTTGCCGGACGTCCACATCAGTTCGCGCAGTTCACCCACCAGATCCGCGTCCTCGGCGAAACGCTCGACGAGAATCGCCCGCGCGCCGTCGAGTTGCTCCTGATCGAACTGGGCCGGGTCGGTGGTGGGGTCGGAGAACAGGGCGTCGGCGACGGGCTCGTGCCCGGCCTCCCGTGCGATCTGAGCCTTGGTTCGGCGCTTGGGCTTGAACGGCAGATAGATGTCCTCGACGCGAGCCTTGGTGTCGGCCAGCATCAACGACTGCTCGAGCGCTTCGTCGAGCTTGCCCTGCGAGCGGATGGACTCGATGACGGCGTCTCTGCGCTCGTCGAGCTCGCGCAGGTACCGCAGCCGCTCGTCGAGCTGACGCAGCTGCGTGTCGTCGAGGGTGCCGGTGACTTCCTTGCGGTAGCGCGCGATGAACGGGACCGTCGACCCGCCGTCGAGCAATTCCACGGCGGCACGAACCTGTTCTTCACGAACGTCGAGTTCTTCGGCTATGCGCTTGTTCACAGATTTCAGAGCAGTGGTCACGGCGATGGACCCTACCGCTACTGTGGGACGAGTCGGTCGGCGGTTCAACGTGTGGGAGAGTTTCGCGGATGGTCAGGTTGTCTCGATTCCTGGCTGCAGCCTGCGCCTCCCTGCTGCTGGTCGGCTGTTCGGTTCCTCCCGACGATCAGGTCGGTGACTCCGCGTCGAAGGAGACCGCCGAGACGTCGGCATCGCCCTTTCCCGATATGGACAAGGTCGACGGCGTCGCCCTCGAAGCTCGTATCCCGATGGCGATCGCGTCGGCCCGGGCCCGTGGCGCCGATGTGGATTTCGCGCTGTTGGATCGTCAGACGGGCTCCTACTACAGCAGCAACGCCGATGTTCAGGTCGAAACCGCGTCGGTGTCCAAGCTCTTCATCGCCGACGAGGTGTTGTTCCGAGCGCAGTCGGAGAACCGCCCGGTCTCCGCCGACGATCTGGCCACCATGACCAGCATGCTCGAGCTGTCCGACGACAACGCCGCGTACACGCTCTGGTACCGCTACGGCTCGTCCGACATCGTGCGCACGGTCGCAGCTCGCTACGGCCTGACGAGCACCACAGCTCCCGGCGACGACCAGTGGTACAACACCGAGACCACGCCCAGTGACCTGGTCGGTTACTACGCGGGGTTGCTGGGCGGCAGCGGCGGTTTGACGACTGCATCGACGGACGTGGTGATCGGAATGCTGCGGCGTTCGGCACCGATTGCCGCGGACGGCTACAAACAGCATTTCGGGATCGTCGACGGTCTTCCCGGAGAGAGCGTGCACGCTGTGAAACAGGGTTGGATGTGCTGCGTGTCCGATCGGTGGGTCCACCTGTCGACAGGCACGATCGGTGTCGACAACCGCTACGTTCTGGCTCTGTCCTCACGCGAGGACATCTTCTACGCGGACGACATGGAAAGCTATCCGGACACCGCCGTCGTCGACGTCAGCGACGACGCCAGCGCACTGCACGCAAGGGAAACTCTCACCGGATTCGTCTCGATGCTCTTTCCCGACGGCACCGTCAGCTGAATTCGTCAGTCCTGCAGCAGGTCCGGACGACGCTCGGCGGTCCTGTCCAATGATTGCTCTCGACGCCACGCTGCGATCTTCGCGTGATCACCCGAGAGCAGCACCGACGGAACGTCGAGATCGCGCCACCGAGCGGGACGCGTGTAGCTCGGCCCTTCGAGCAGACCGTCGGAGAACGAATCCTGCTGATGCGACTGTTGATTGCCCAGAACCCCCGGCATCAGTCGCACCACGGCCTCGGCCATGACGAGGACGGCCGCCTCGCCGCCGATGAGCACGTAATCGCCGATGCTGACTTCCTCGACACGCACGCGACGCGCGGCGTCGTCGAACACGCGTTGGTCGATGCCTTCGTATCGGCCGCAGGCGAATACGAGATGTTGCTCGGAGGACCATCGCTCGGCTGTCCGCTGGGTGAACGGCACGCCGGCCGGGGTCGGGACGACGAGGAGAGCATCGTCTGTGAGCACGTCGTCGAGTGCGTCGCCCCACACTGTCGGCTTCATGACCATTCCGGGCCCGCCGCCGTAGGGCGAATCGTCGACGGCCTTGTGCACATCGTGAGTCCACGACCGCAGATCGTGAACCTCGACCGAGACGAGGCCGCGGTCGATTGCTTTGCCCAGCAACGCAGTTCGGAGCGGCGTGAGGTATTCGGGAAAGATGGTGACGACGTCGAGGCGCACGATCTACTCCGGATCCAGCAGACCCTCGGGCGGATCGATCTCGATCGTCTTGTCGGCCAACGACACCGTCGTCACGATGGCCGCTACGAACGGCACGAGAATTTCGGCGCGGGTGGCTTCGCCGAAGCCCGGACTCGGCGTGATGGAGAGCAGCTCCCCCGCTGCGGAGTGAAGGACCTCGCGGACCGTTCCGACGACGGTGCCGTCGGTCAGGATCACTGTGAGGCCTTCGAGTTCGTGGTCGTAGTACTCGTCCGGATCGTCGGACGGCGGAAGGTCGGTGGATTCGACGACGAACAATATGCCGCGCAGTTGGTCAGCGGCAGTCTTGTCGTCGATACCGTTCAGACGCAGCAGAAGCCGTCCGGAGTGTTCCCGGACGGCTTCCACTGTGTACGAGGCCGGTTCCGCGTTCGATCGGGGCCTGCGGCCCGAGAGAACGGTTCCTTCGGCGAAGCGGTCGTCGGGGTTGTCGGTGCGAACCTCGACGACGACTTCGCCTTTGATGCCGTGCGACTTCGCGACACGGCCGATGACCAGCTCCATGATGGGTACGTGACCTACTGGTCCGTGTCGACCACGTCGACACGGATGCCGCGACCACCGATTCCCGAGACGAGCGTGCGCAGCGCCGTAGCGGTACGACCGCCACGGCCGATGACCTTGCCCAGATCGTCGGGGTGCACGTGGACTTCCACGGTGCGGCCACGACGGCCGGTGATCATCTCGACGCGAACGTCATCGGGATTGGCGACGATGCCGCGAACGAGATGTTCGACGGCATCGGCGACAACGGCACTCACTTCTCAGCAGCCTCGGCGGCCGGCGCGTCTGCTGTCTCGGTTGCTGCAGCGTCGGTGGTCTCCGCGGCGGCGTCGTCGGCCTTCGGAGCCTTCTTCTTCTTGGCGGTGGTGGCCTCGCCCTGCGGCTCGGAGTCGGCCTGCGCCAGCGCTGCGTTGAACAGGTCGAGCTTGGAGGGCTTGGGCTCGGCGACGCGGAGGGTTCCCTCGGCACCGGGGAGGCCCTTGAACTTCTGCCAGTCACCGGTGATCTTGAGCAGTGCCTCGACAGGCTCGGTAGGCTGTGCGCCGACGCCCAACCAGTACTGAGCCCGCTCGGAGTCGATCTCGATGACGCTGGGGTCCTGCTTGGGCTCGTACGTGCCGATGGTCTCGATCGCACGGCCGTTACGACGGGTGCGAGCATCGGAGATGACGACGCGGTAGTGCGGGGTGCGGATCTTGCCGATACGCATGAGCTTGATCTTGACAGCCATGTTCTGGTGGAGCCTTTCGAAAGTTGGTCACGGCGCAATTCAGCGGTTCGCACGGCATGCGAGCCCGGTTTTGCGTTGAGGGTTGTTGTGACCGCCGCGCGGTACGTAACCGGAAGACGGGCGAACAGCTGTTCATTGTGCCAGACGGGCGGCTCGATCGGTGAATCGGGCCTGTGGACCCCTCACCTCACGCGAACAGGACCAGCAGGGCGGGGAGGGTGTTGTTCACCGAGTGCGCCGTGGTCGACGCGACGATCGAACCGGAACGCATCCGTGCGATGCCGATCGCGAATCCACCCCACAGCAGCACCACGAAGCGCCACCACTCGCGGTGCCAGATCGCGAACACCACCGCGGTGATCGCCAGGACGACCCATCGATTGCCCAACCAGGCCATGGGCATCGGGCGGGTGCGTTTCTCGAGTGCTCCCCACAGCATGCCGCGGAACATCGTTTCCTCGCAGATCGGTGCACCGAGCCAGATCCACACGGCCAGAGCGATTTTCCAGCCGACGGTCGTGTCGGTGACGTCGCCGAGCGGCATCGGATCGTCCAACTCGATACCGGACAACAGAATCAGCGCCAGCAGGAGGCCACCGACCACCGCGACGCCACCCCACGCCAACCCGGATCGGAGGTGACCGAGGAATTCGGGGGTCGACCTGGGGAGGCCGAAGTCGACGACGGGTCCGTTTCCTCGGGTCATCGAGACGGCCACCGCCACGCCCGCAGCGAGAAGGCTCGGAATCATGATGCCCACCACGAAGACGGCCGAGGCGTCCGACGTCACGACGAGCCCGAGTATCAGAAATCCCGCCAGGTTGAGCCCCAGCACGAGCGCCGCGGCCGGCAGTCCCCACCGTTGACCGCTTCTGCGTTCGAGCGCGGCCTGCTCGGCTCGCCAGTAGGTTTCGGACAACCCCGAACCCTGCTGCTCGATTCGATTCATCGGTGCCATTGCGGCCCAGCTGGGTCGGTTCGGATCGGGCTGTCCTGCATCGCTTCTCGGATCGGTCACCCTCGGCCCACCGGCCCGTTCGTCGTGCGGCCGCGCCGATCGGTCACGCGTCCGCGCAGGATCACCAGCTCCGGATCGGCCAGCACGTCCGGTCCCCCTCGCGGATCGTCGGAGTAGACGACCAGATCCGCGGGCGCGCCGTGCTCGAGTCCCTGCCGACCCAGCCACGACCGGGCGTCCCAGCAGGCAGCACCGAGCGCGTCCGTCGGAGAGAGACCCACGGCGGCCAGCGCGGCTACCTCGTCGGCGATGCGTCCGTGCGCGATCGATCCACCGGCATCGGTACCTGCGTAGATGGGAATGCCTGCGTCATGGGCTCGTCCGACGGTGGCGGCGACGCGTTGGTGGAGCGCCCGCATGTGCCGGGCGTAGACCGGATACCGGGTGGCGGAATCGGCGATGCCGGGGAACGTCTCGATGTTGATCAGCGTCGGTACCAGAGCGGTGCCGTGGTCGACCATCATCTCGACGGTCTCGTCGGTCAGACCGGTGCCGTGCTCGATGCAGTCGATTCCCGCCGCGATCAGACCGGGCAGAGCATCCTCGCCGAACACGTGGGCTGTCACCCGCGCTCCCTCGGCGTGGGCGGCAGCGATGGCGTCGACGAGGATCGAGTCGTTCCACAGTGGCCGGAGATCTCCCACCGAGCGGTCGATCCAGTCGCCGACGAGCTTGACCCAGCCGTCGCCGAACCGGGCCTGCTGAGCCACCGCCTCGGGCAGTTGCGATTCGTCCTCGATGTCGATCGCCAGACCCGGGATGTATCGCTTGGGTGATGCGATGTGGCGGCCCGCTCGGATGATGCGAGGTAGGTCCTCGTACTCGTCCAGGGCGCGTGTGTCGACCGGGGACCCGGCGTCGCGCAGCAGCAGCGCGCCGACGCCTCGCTCGGTCTCGGCCTGTCGGATCGACCCGATCAGGTCGGTGTGTCCCCCGCCGTATTCGATCCCGACATGGCAGTGCGCGTCGACCAGGCCGGGCAGGACCCACCCGCCGTCGTGGACGAAATCCGCATCCGCAATGGGCTCGGTGGACAGAACACCGCCCTCGATCCAGAGGTCGATCTCCGTCCCGTCCGGCAGTCCGCGGCCCCGCACCCGCATGGCCGACACGTGCGCGCGCTTACTTCTTGGGCAGTTTCAGTTGCGAGAGGTCGATGCCTTCCAGCCCTGGCGGCAACTGGTCGAGGCCCTTGGGCATGGACGACAGATCGGGCATTCCCGCCGGCATTCCACCCGGCATGCCGGGGAATCCACCGCGGATCTTCGGCTGCGTCGGACCGCGAGCGCCCTTCTTCCCTTTCTTACCCTTCTTGTTGTTCCGTACCTGCTTGCGCGCGCCCGGCATGCCCATCCGACCGGCCATGGCCGACATCATCTTGCGAGCCTCGAAGAACCGGTCGACCAGCTGGTTGACGTCGGAGACCTTGACGCCCGAACCGTTCGCGATACGCAACCGTCGTGACGCGTTGATGATCTTCGGGTCGGTACGTTCCTGCGGCGTCATGCCCCGGATGATGGCCTGAACCCGGTCGAGTTGCTTCTCGTCGACGTTGGCGAGTTCTTTCATCTGGCCGGCACCGGGCAGCATGCCCAGCAGGTTTCCGATCGGCCCCATCTTGCGGACGGCCATCATCTGCTCGAGGAAGTCGTCGAGCGTGAGTTGCCCCGAGCCGATCTTGTTGGCCGTCGCCTCGGCCTGCTCGGCATCGAAGTGCTGCTCGGCCTGCTCGATGAGGCTCAGCACGTCGCCCATGCCGAGGATGCGGCTCGCCATGCGATCGGGGTGGAAGACGTCGAAATCCTCGAGCTTCTCACCGGTCGACGCGAACATGATCGGCTGGCCGGTGACCTCGCGGACGCTCAGCGCAGCACCGCCCCGGGCATCGCCGTCGAGCTTGGTGAGTACGACACCGGTGAAGCCGACGCCGTCACGGAACGCCTCGGCGGTGCTGACGGCGTCCTGACCGACCATCGCATCGAGAACGAACAGTGTCTCGTCCGGCTCGACCGCGTCGCGAATTCCCGCGGCCTGATTCATCAGCTCGCTGTCGATGCCGAGGCGACCTGCGGTGTCGACGATGACCACGTCGTACTGCTTGCTGCGAGCCTCGGCGATGCCGGCCCTGGCAACCTCGACGGGATCCGCTGCCGAGACTCCGAGTGCATTGTCGCCGCCGCCGATGGACGTGCCGGGGTGCGGCGCGAAGACGGCGGCACCGGCGCGCTCGCCCACGATCTGCAGCTGGCTCACGGCACCGGGACGCTGAAGGTCGCACGCGACGAGCAGTGGGGTGTGGCCCTGGCCCTTGAGCCATTTCGCGAGCTTGCCCGCCAGCGTCGTCTTACCCGAACCCTGCAGACCGGCGAGCATGATCACCGTGGGCGGGTTCTTGGCGAAGACGAGCCTGCGAGTCTCGCCGCCGAGGATGCCGACCAGTTCCTCGTTGACGATCTTGACGACCTGCTGGGCCGGGTTGAGCGCGCCCGAGACCTCGGCACCCTTGGCCCGGACCTTGATGCGGTTGATGAATTCACGTACGACGGGCAGTGCCACGTCCGCTTCGAGCAGGGCCAGACGGATCTCACGGGCCGTGGCGTCGATATCCGCGCCGGACAGTCGACCTTTGCCACGCAGGTCCTTGAGAGTCCCGGTCAACCTGTCGGAAAGGGATTCGAACACCGATTGCACTCCTGAGCTAGCCGATCACCGAAAACGAGCCGAATCCGGCACGGTCACCAGACTAGCGGCAGCACGCCTCGTCGTCGCTGCGGCGTTCGACTGTCGTGTCGAACGTGTCGATGCCGACCGGTCAGGCGTTGCGCGCGGAATCGTTCCACGTCACTGCCACACCCCGGGTGGCGAGCCACTGCGCGGGGTCGACCTTGACGCCGGAGGGATCGTGCACCTCGAAGTGCAGGTGTGGGCCTGTCGACTGGCCACGGTTGCCGACGGTGGCGATCTGCTCACCGGCCGACACACGCTGGCCGGGATGAACGGAGAAGTCGTTGACGTGTCCGTAGACCGTCTCGGTACCGTCGTCGTGCCGCACCTTGACCCAGAGACCGAAGCCGGATGCCGGTCCTGCGTCGGACACGGTGCCGTCGGCGGCGGCGTAGATGGGCGTTCCGATGGGTGCTGCGATGTCGAGGCCACTGTGCTGGGTGCCCCATCGCGAGCCGAAGTTGGAGGTCAACACCCCTGCCACGGGCTGCACTGTGCCCTTCTTCAGCGAGCGCAGGCTCTCGAGGGGTGACTGAACACCGGCTCCCAGCTGCCCCAGGCCGACATCGTCGAGCCATTGCTGGGCGGCAGCGCCGGGATCGGCTCCGAATGCGGCCAGTGGGTCGGAGGTCGGTGCGGGTGCTGGTTCCGCAGCGGGCGCGGTTTCGGCAGGCGCGGCCTCGGGCGGTGCGGGCTGCGAAAGCGGGGGCGCGAGCTGTGGGGGTACGAACTGCGGGATCTCGAGTTGGGGTAGCTCGAACTGGGGTAGCTCGAATCCAGCGGGCAGTAGTCCCTCCGGTACGGCGAACGGGAGTCCGGCTGCGGGTGGCTCCGGAATCGGCGCGGCCGCGGCGGTGCCTGCACCCATCGACGTCGCGCCGACGACGATCGCGCCGGTCGCGGCGACGATGGTGGCCGCCCGTCGACCGACGACGGGGCTGTCCGGTACGGCGCGGTGCCTGCCGCGCGTGGGACGCGCTGCGAAGTCGGTCGGTGTGTGGACGGTCGACCGTCGGTGGGATCCCACAGTTCGTGCCTCTCGAATGACCAGGAGTGGAGCCTGCAGGAACGACGTGGTTCCAGCAGTGCGGAGCCTGCAGGAACCACATGGTTCCAGCAGGAACGATGTGGTTCGAGCAGTGTGGAGTGTGCAGGAACGGCTGAGAGTGTCGTTTCTGCGTGGGGACGAATGTAACAAATCGGCATCGGCGGCAGTCCCGTCGGCCGGAAGTTCGTGAGAAGTCACCAGCGCGAGCCGGTCTGCTGTCGCATTCCGACCCGCGGTCAGGTGCCTTCCGGCTTTTCCGGAGGCTTGGGCGGTTCGGGGGCGGGTACGACCGCGAGGATCGCTCGCTCGAGGTCCTCGCGCACCGCCCTGCTGTCTGCTCCCGCCAGGTCGATGCAGAACGAGTCGACCACCGAGCTGCCCAGGGTCGACACGCGTGCCCACCGGATGTCGGATCCCTGCTGTTCGATCGCGCTGGCCAACCGGCAGAGCAGACCGAGCCGGTCCTCAGCTCGTAGCTCGAGTACCACCTGACCTGGTTCGTTGTCGTCGAACCAGAGCACCCGAGGCGGAGCTTGAGCGTAGAGAACCGGGACGGCCGAATCCTCTGCGTCGTCCTCGACGGTGTCGGCTCTTGCGTCGCGTTCCTTGGCGTCGAGCACGGCGACGAGGTCGAGTTCGCCGGCCTGAGCGCGGATGATCTCCTGCCGCAGCAGACCGGCCTGCGGCGGGGAGCCGAAGAGCGGCGCGACGTCGAACGAGTTGATCGCCGATCCCTCGTGACTTCCGAGAGAGGCCGAGAGCACGCGCAGCGAGTGCAGTGCGAGGACTCCCGCGGCATCGGACAGCAGCCCGGGCGTGTCGGGGGCGATGACCGTGACGACGAAGGTGTGCAGCCCGTCGGTCGGCGCGATGTCGACGTGGACGCCTCCCCGCGCGGCGAGTTCGATGTGCGCCGGGTCGAGTGGATCCGGTGAGGGCAGACTCTCCCCCGCCATCACCAATCTGCAGCGACGCACGAGCTCACGGATGAGCGAGGCCTTCCAATCACCCCACACCCCGGGGCCGGTGGCGAGCGAATCCGCTTCTGCCAGTGCGTGAAGCAGCTCGAGCAGAATCGTGTCGGCACCGAGCGCGTCGACGACGGTTTGCACGGTTGCGGGGTCGTCGAGGTCGCGTCTGGTGGCGGTCTCCGGCAGCAGTAGGTGGTATCGCACCATCGCCGTCAGCAGTGCCACGTCGGAAGGCCACAGGCCGAGCCTGTTGCCGATCTGGATGGCCAGATCTGCGCCGACGACACTGTGATCGCCGCCGCGTCCCTTGCCGATGTCGTGGATCAGTGCGCCGAGCACCAACAGGTCAGGACGCGCAACGCGGGTGGTCAATGCGCTTGCGTAGGCTGCGGTTTCGACCAGATGTCGATCGACCGTCCACGTGTGCACCGCATCTCGCGGCGGTAGGTCGCGTACCGCGCCCCACTCCGGAATGAGCCTGCCCCACAGTCCGGTTCGATCCAACGCCTCGATCGCCGCGATCGCCTTGCGACCCGATCCGAGCAACACGAGCAGATCGTTGAGTGCTTCCTTGGGCCAGGGTTCCCGAAGTTCGGGGGCGCTGTCGGACAGCCGGTTCAGGGTCGAGGCGGACATCGGCATTCCGGTCTGGGCCGACGCCGCTGCGACTCGCATGATCAGGCCGGGATCCTTGTTCGGTCGAGCGTCGCGGGCGAGAACGACCTCGCCGCCGTGTTCGACGACTCCCTCGTCCAGCGGGCGTCTGACCGGGACTCGACGCAGTCTCGAAAGACCCCGTCGCGGTAACGAATTGCCTGCGGTTCGCAACCCGACGTCCACCGAATAGCTGATGGTGCGAGCCGAATCGCTCAGCACGCGTGCGAGATCGAAGCGATCCCCGATGCGCAGCGCGGCACCTATCTCGTCGGCGTCCTGCGCGCGCAGTTGATCCCGTGCTCGACCGGCGACGCGGTGCAGTTCGGTGCGCACGTCCAACAGGCGTCCGTGCGCGAACGCCAAACCGCCACCCGGTGATTCGGGTCCGAGCCCGGGCATACCGTCGGTCAACTGTGCGATGGAGAGGGCGTCGAGCAACTGGACGTCACGCAGTCCCCCGCGGCCGCTCTTGAGATCGGGTTCGGCGCGGTGCGCGATCTCACCGCTGCGCGACCACCGTCCGCGGGTCTGCTCGATCAGCTCGTCGAAACGCCCTCGAATACCGTTGCGCCACTGGCGACGTACGCCGCCGATGAGAAGATTGCTCAATTCGACGTCACCGGCGATGTGACGCGCCTCGAGCATTCCGAGGGATGCCGTCATGTCTGCTGCAGCGACCTGCAGAGCCTGCGGCACCGTGCGCACACTGTGATCGAGCTTGATGTGCGCGTCCCACAGTGGATACCACAGCTTGTCGGCGACATCGGAGACGATGCGTGGTTCGAGATCGTCGTGCAGCAGGATCAGGTCCAGATCCGAATAGGGCAGCAGTTCACGACGAGCAAGACCGCCGACAGCGACGATCGCGAAGCCGGAGTCCGGTTTGATCCCGAGCTCGGCACCTTTGGTGGTCAGCCAGAACTCGTGGAGATCGACCAGAGCCTGCCGGAGCGAGGGTGCATCGAGTCGACGATTGCGTGTTCCGCCGTCGAGTAGTTGTTTTCTGGCCCGAGCGAGATCTGCTGCAGCATCGCTCGTGCCCTTCGATGCGGAGCCCGTGGAGACCGAAGGCCCCGATCCTGACGCTTTCGCGCCAGAACCGGGGCCCACGGCCCGAGACCCTTTGGGGTCAGAGTGCATCTGCGCCACGTTCTCCGGTGCGGACTCGGATGACCGAGTCGACCGGAGAAACCCAGACCTTGCCGTCACCGATCTTGCCGGTGCGTGCAGCCTCGACGATGACCTCGACGACCTTCTCCACAGCGGCGTCGTCGACGACTACCTCTACGCGGACCTTCGGGACGAAGTCCACCGAGTACTCGGCACCTCGGTACACCTCGGTGTGGCCCTTCTGGCGGCCGTAACCCTGAACTTCACTGACTGTCATTCCGAGTACGCCGGCCTGCTCCAGCCCCGTCTTGACGTCCTCCAGGGTGAACGGTTTGACGATTGCCGTGATCAGCTTCATTTTTGCTTCCCTTCACAAGACCTCGAGTGCCCGTTGTCGTACGGTGCAGCGTTCACGTCTATCTCTACCTTGTCAGGCGAAATCATATGCAGTCTCGGCGTGCTCGGCCTCGTCGATGCCGTTCGCCTCCTCCTCGTCCGTCACGCGCCAGCCGAGAGGCTTGAGCGCGAACGCGATGACTGCGGTGACGATGGCGGTGAAGATCAGCGCGAACAGTGCGATGACGATCTGCACGACGAGCTGCTTGTAGTCGCCGCCGTAGAACAGGCCGGTCTCGGATCCGAGGAAGCCGATTCCGATGGTTCCCCACAGGCCTGCGACGAGGTGAACGCCCACGACGTCGAGCGAGTCGTCGTAACCGAACTTGAACTTCAGGCCGACGGCCAGTGCGGAGAGCACACCGGCGATGACACCGAGGATCATGGCTCCGACCGGCGTGAGTGCGCCTGCGGCCGGGGTGATCGCGACCAGACCTGCAACGATGCCCGAGGCGGCGCCGAGGCTGGTGGCGTGTCCGTCGCGGATGCGCTCGGTGATGAGCCAGCCCACGATGGCGGCTGCCGTGGCTGCGGTGGTGTTGACCCAGGCCACACCGGCGATTCCGTCGGCCGCGAAGGCCGAACCGGCGTTGAATCCGAACCAGCCGAACCACAGCAGAGCTGCGCCGAGCATCACGAACGGAAGGTTGTGCGGGCGGTAGGCGACCTTGCCGAAGCCGGCGCGCTTGCCGATGATGATCGCCAGAATCAGACCGGCGATACCGGCGTTGATGTGCACGACGGTGCCACCGGCGAAGTCGATCGGAGCGACGTTGGCGACGAGTCCGCCTTCACCGTCGTCGGTGGTGCCGAAGATCATTGCCGCAAGACCGTTCTCGGATCCGGAGAGCAGTCCGCCGCCCCAGACCATGTGTGCGAGCGGGAAGTACGCGAGGGTGACCCAGATACCGGCGAAGGCGAGCCAGGTGCCGTACTTGACGCGGCCTGCGATCGAGCCGCTGATCAGTGCGACCGTGATGATGGCGAAGGTGACCTGGAATGCCACGTCGATGACGTTGGCGTAGCCCCATGCTCCGACGATGTAGTTGCCGTCCGCGTCGGTGATCGAATCCTTGAGTCCGAAGAACTCGAACGGGTTGGCGAAGACTCCGCCGATGTCCTGGGTGCCGTAGGACATCGACCAGCCCCACAGGAAGTAGATGATCGAGACGACGGCCATTGCTCCGAACGACATCATCATCATGTTCAACACGGACTTCTGCTGCGACATACCGCCGTAGAAGAACGCCAAGCCCGGCGTCATCAGCAGTACCAGCGATGCTGCCATCAGCATCCACGCGGCGTTGCCGGAGTTGGCCAACATATCCTCGGGACTCACGTACACCCTCCATTCTCCTGCACACCGGTTGGCGCGCCGTTAAGCAAGAAGAGTGGTTTCACGAGGTTTCATCCGTGACACTCGGGTGTTTCGGGCATGTGAACGCATGACCGGATTCTGTTGCAAAAAGGTTTCGTGCTGGCGTTTGTGCTTTTTCCCCGTTTCGCAGGCCACCCTGCGGGGTCGATCAGCCGAGCAGCGCGTCCACGAACGCACCGGGCTCGAAGGGTGCCAGATCGTCGGCACCTTCCCCGAGACCGACGAGCTTGACGGGCACTCCGAGCTCACGCTGCACCTGAAAGACGATGCCACCCTTCGCGGTTCCGTCGAGCTTGGTCAGCACGACACCTGTGATGTTCACGATCTCGGCGAAGACACGGGCCTGCGTCAGTCCGTTCTGGCCCACGGTTGCGTCGAGAACGAGCAGAACGTCGTCGACGTGGGCCCTCTTCTCGATGACACGCTTGACCTTGCTCAGTTCGTCCATCAGCCCCGATTTGGTGTGCAACCGTCCCGCGGTGTCGATGAGAACCACATCGACGCCGTTCTCGATCCCTTTGCTCACCGCGTCGAAGGCGACCGCAGCCGGATCCGCTGCCTCCTTGCCGCGAACCACCTCGGCACCCACTCGTTCGGCCCAGGTCTGCAGCTGATCGGCCGCAGCAGCGCGGAAGGTATCGGCGGCACCGAGCAGCACCCGCCGCCCGTCCGCGACCAGCACCCGAGCCAGTTTGCCCGTGGTGGTGGTCTTGCCGGTGCCGTTGACTCCGACCACCAGCAACACCGCGGGGGCACCGTCGTGTGGCAGAGCACGAATGGACCGGTCGAACTCGGGGTGCAACTGCGCCACGAGAATCTCGCGCAGCAGGGCCCTGGCATCGGCTTCGGTGCGAATACTGCGGGCCGCCATCTGCTCACGTAGCGTCCGCATGATCTCCGCGGTGGTCGCCGAACCGATATCGGCGATCAGCAGCGTGTCCTCGACCTCTTCCCACGAATCCTCGTCCAGGTCGCCGCCGCCGAGCAGTCCCAGCAGGCTCTTGCCCACCGCGGACTGAGATCGTGCGAGCCGTCCACGGAGACGATCGAGCCGGCCCTCGGTCGGGTCGATGGTGTCCAACCGGCGAGGCGCAGGAGCAACGGTGTCTTCCACCGGAGGCTCCGGCGCAACGGTGTCTTCCACCGGAGGCTCCGGCGCAACGGGCTCGGCGACGGTGACATCGGTCGCCGGGGCCTCGGGTTCGAGCACTTCCGGCTCGATCCAGACGGTCTCCGATTCGACCGGTTCGGCGGTGGGAACCACCGGCGGCGGCTCCACCGGCTTCGACTCGGCCGGCTTGGGGGCCTTCGGGATCACGGGTTCGGCTGTCGCCGTTCCCTGACTGAACGAGAAACCGCTGCCCGCGGTGTAGCCACCGGATCTGTCCTTGGTGGCCGCGTCCTCGATTCGCGCCGCCTCGTCCGACTTGAGGGACACTCTCCGACGACGGGAGAGCACCAGCCCGACGACGAGGACGACGAGCAGGACGGCAGCGATCGCCGCGACGATGATCCACGCTTGGTTACTCACGTGGAACATCCTCTCAGGCGATCGTGGCCGCTCGTCACCGGTGGTGCACCGACCGCGAAAAAGCGCTTCCCGCCCGGGAGTTCGAGTCGATAGCATTCACGGTCATGGAGTGGACCACGGTGCGTGACGCCGCCGAGCTGACCGAGATGTTCGGAACGCCGAGCTTCCGAGCCGCGAACAAGGACCGACGCACGCTGCACCCCCTCGACGTGCAGTGGCTCGCTGCCTCACCGTTCTGCCTCCTCGGAACCTCCGACGCGAGCGGGAGATGCGACGTCTCACCCAAGGGCGATCCGGCCGGCAGTCTGGTGCACGTCGTCGACGACACCACGATCGCCCTCGCCGAGCGGCCGGGCAACCGCCGGATGGACGGCTATCGCAACATTCTCGAGAACCCGTTCGTCGGCCTGAACTTCTTCGTCCCCGGCCGCGGCGACACCCTTCGCATCAACGGTCGCGCGTCCCTGGTCACCGACGCGCCGTTCTTCGACGAGCTTCGGGTCGAGGGTCATCGCCCGATCTTGTGCCTGGTCGTCGACATCGAGGAAGTGTTCCACCACTGTGCGAAGGCGTTCATGCGGTCCAAGTTGTGGCAGCCCGAGACGTGGGACGCCGACGCCATCCCCGATGTCGCCACTCTGACGAAGGCGTTGATTCCGCAGGCTCCCGAGACGGTGGAGGAACTACGCGAGTACTACGGACCGTCCTACGCCGAGCAGCTGTATCCGAAGCAGTAGCTGCGGCGGACGAACCTCAGGAGACGGTGTCGGGTTCGGCGACGACGGATGCCGCCTCCGGCTCGTGTGCGTCGGGCTCCACTGCGTCCGGCTCGTGGGCGTCCGACTCCACTGCGTCCGACTCCACTGCGTCCGACTCCACTGCGTCCGACTCGGCCGCGGGCACCGCGACGCGTTCTCGGTTCAACCGCTGCGAGATGACCGTGGTGATGCCGTCGCCGCGCATGCTGACGCCGTACAGCGCGTCGGCCACCTCCATCGTCGGTTTCTGGTGCGTGATCACGATCAGCTGCGACTTCTCGCGAAGCTGCTCGAACAGTCCGATCAGACGACGCAGGTTGGTGTCGTCCAGTGCGGCCTCGACCTCGTCCATGACGTAGAACGGTGACGGTCGGGCGCGGAAGATGGCTACCAGCATGGCCACCGCGGTCAGCGATTTCTCGCCGCCGGAGAGCAACGAGAGTCGCTTGACCTTCTTGCCGGGCGGGCGTGCCTCGACCTCGATGCCGGTCGTGAGCATGTCCGACGGGTCGGTCAGGATCAGTCGTCCTTCACCGCCGGGGAAGAGCTTGGCGAACACCCCGGTGAATTCTCGTTCGACGTCGAGCCAGGCCTCGGTGAAGACCTGCAGGATCCGTTCGTCGACGTCGGCGACGACGCCGAGAAGGTCCTTGCGGGCGGACTTGACGTCCTCGAGCTGGGTGGACAGGAAGTTGTAGCGCTCCTCGAGGGCTGCGAACTCCTCGAGGGCGAGCGGGTTCACCTTGCCGAGTGTGGCGAGGTCGCGCTCGGCGCGTTTGGCGCGCTGCTCCTGGGTGGCTCGGTCGAACGGCATCGGGGCAGGTGCCACCACCTGCTCACCCCGCTCCTTGGCCGCCTCGTACTCGGCCATCTCCAGTTCGGTGGGAGGCAGGGCCACATCGGGCCCGTACTCGGCCACCAGATCGTCGAGGCCGATGCCGTGCTGCTCGAGAATCGTCGTCTCGAGTTGTTCGATCCGCAGCGCTGCCTGCGCACGGGCGACCTCGTCCCGGTGCACGGCGTCGGTGATCGACGCCAGCTGACCCTGCAGGGCTCGGACCTGCTCTTTGACCTTGTCGAGCTCGATTGTGCGCGTTGCACGCTCGGCGGACAGCTCGTCGCGCCTACGGGCAGCGGCCGCAACGACCGTGGCCAACCGCGCGGCGACTTCTTCGCCCGCTTCCCCGACCGCCGCCGCCACTGCGGCCGCATGCCGACGCGCTGCGCTCTCGCGCTCGGCTCGCGCCCTGGCCTCACGCTCGGCTCGCGCCGCCCGTCGAAGCGAATCCGCCCGGCCTCGTACGGACTGTGCGCGCTCTTCGGCGGTCCGCACGTTCAACCGAGCTTCGACCTCGACGGCACGCACTTCGGTCAGTGCCGCTGCCGCCATCTCCCGTTCCAAGGTGGTCGCAGCGTCACCGCTCTCGCCGTCTCCCGCGAAGCCGGATTGCTCGTCTTCTGCCGTCCGCAGGTTCTCTTCCAGCTCGGCCAGCCGCGCGATCGCTTCTTCTCGACTGGCCTCGGCAGAGCTACGCTGCGTCGTCAATCGCGCAGACTCCGCGTGAGCCGAACGCGCCAGTTGACCCAATCGGCCCAACTGTTCGTACACCGCGGCCATCGCGGCGTCGGATTCGTTGAGTGCTGCGAGCGCTTGCTCGGCCGATTCGCGCCGATCCCGTTGTTCTTCCAACGCGCCTGCCAACGCCGCGTCGAGCTCCTCCGCGCGGCGGACCGCCGCGGCCAACTCCACCGTCGACGTGTCGATGGCCGACTGAACCTCGAGGGTGCTTGGACGACGGTCCGAGCCACCGGTGACCCAACCGGCTTCGACGACGTCGCCGTCCTTGGTCACCGCACGCAGCTCACCGGAATCGGAGACCAGACGGTGGGCCGCGTCGAGCGAGTCGACGGCGACCACACCGTCGAGCAGGGCCGCCATGGCCCCGGCCAGCCGGTCCGGATACTCGATCAGGTCCAGCACCCATCGAGCGCCGTTCGGGAGGTCCGGACGTGGAACCGATTGCGCTGCAACGATATTGCCGTGCACGATGGACGCGCGACCACCGTCGGCCGCACGCAGCGCCAGCACGGCATCACGCGCGGCATCGAACGATTCGGCGTGTGCGGCATCGGCGGCCGGACCCATGGCCACTGCCACCGCGATCTCGTATCCCGGTTCGACCGTGAGATGGCCCGCGAGCAGACCCGACAGACCGTCCTGCTGATTCTCCACCAGCCACCCGGCACCGTCCTTGCGTTCGAGGCCCATCGTGAGCGCCTCGATCCTGGCCTCGAACGACGCCACCTTCTTGCCCGCGATGCGTTCTTCTGCCTGCAGCTCCGTCACTCGGGCGTCGGCATGTCGCAGTGCGGCGACGGCTCGCTCGTAGTGCGTGTCGAGGCTCAGTTCGCTCGCGTCGAGGGTGCCGATCTGATCCTGCACACTCTCGAATTCGCGCTGAGCCGATTCGCCGCGCTCGCGGGCCTCGTCGATGGCCACCGACAAACGCGCCACCTCCGCGTCGATCGACTCGACCTTGGTTCGGAAGGTATCGACTCGGCCGGACAGACGCGCGAATCCCTCGCGGCGGTCGGCCACCGCGCGCACGGCAGCGAGGTGGGCACGCTCGGCGGCCGCAGCGGCGGCTTCACGCTCGGCCAGCTGCTCACGTGCCGCCTCGAGGGTTTCGCGTGCCATCTCGACGGCCTCGACGAGTTCCATCTCTTCTTCGGCGACTCGATCGGCCTGCGCTTCGAGCTCGTCCGGGTCCTGTCCCCGACCGGTGGATTGCACGGCGTCGAGATGCCGAGCACGTTCGTGGGCGATTCGAACCGTCGCGTTGACGCGTTCGGCGAGGGCCGACAGACGGAACCACGTCTGCCCGGCGGCCTCGGCGCTGGGGGTCAGCCGGGCGACGGCCTGTTCGTGTTCGCCGAGTGCCACCGAGCCGGCTTCGAGGGCGTCCTGCACCATCGCGTACTGCTCACGCGCCGCTTCCTCGTCCTGGGTCTGGTTCGCGAATTCCTCGCGCCTGGCCACCAGGTCGTCGGCCACCAGTCGCAGCCGGGCGTCGCGCAGGTCGGCCTGGACGGTCTGCGCGCGACGCGCGACCTCGGCCTGCCTCCCGAGAGGCTTGAGTTGGCGGCGCAATTCCGTCGTGAGGTCGGTCAACCGCGCCAGGTTGGCCTGCATCGCGTCGAGCTTGCGAACGGCCTTTTCCTTGCGCTTGCGGTGCTTGAGCACCCCGGCTGCTTCCTCGATGAAGGCTCGACGGTCCTCGGGCCGCGATTCCAGGATCGCGGCGAGCCGGCCCTGCCCGACGATCACGTGCATCTCGCGACCGATACCGGAGTCGCTCAGCAGTTCCTGAACGTCCATCAATCGGCACGAACTGCCGTTGATCTCGTACTCACCCGCGCCGTCACGGAACATACGGCGGGTGATCGAGACCTCGGAGTAGTCGATCGGGAGTGCGCCGTCGGAATTGTCGATCGTCAGAGTGACCTCTGCGCGGCCGAGCGGGGCTCGACCCGACGTGCCCGCGAAGATGACGTCTTCCATCTTCCCGCCGCGCAACGCCTTGGCGCCCTGTTCACCCATCACCCAGGTCAGGGCATCGACGACATTGGATTTGCCGGAGCCGTTGGGGCCGACGACACAGGTGATTCCGGGCTCGAAACGAAGAGTCGTCGCCGAAGCAAAGGACTTGAAGCCCTTCAGCGTCAGACTCTTGAGATACATAGCGTCCGTACTTTACCGGCACGCTGCCAGAAAGTGCGCCGAGCCTCCCGCAACGGACGATCAGCGTTCGACGAATCCCGTCAGATCTCCGCGGGCGGCGTCCCAACTCTCCACAACGAGCGTGACCCTGCCCGGAGTCCGATCACCTCGGAGCAGGGCCAGGAGCGCCTCGAGATGCTCACGTGGGCCCTCCGCTATCACCAGGACTCGTCCGTCCGCGTGATTGGTCGCGTGACCGACGAGTCCGAGTTCGAGTGCGCGCGAGCGAGTCCACCACCGAAACCCGACGCCCTGAACGAGCCCGTGCACCCACGCCGTCAACCGTTCGTCGTTCATGCCTGCCACCCGGGCTCGAGCTTCCTGACAGTTCCATCGAAACTGGTGGCGTACAACGCTTTCTCGTCGAACCCGACCCCGCCGAAGGCGACCGACGAGGTCAGCGGAACGCCGGTCGCTATCACACAGGAGGCGCCGGATTCCGGATCGATACGGACCACCCTGCCGGCGAGATTCTGTGCGAGATAGACCGTTCCGTCGTCGCCGACGGTCAGGTCGTCCGACATCGCCAGTGGTCCGACACCGTCGATGCGAATGCGCGCGGACGGTCCGGACGGATTCTGCTCGTCGAGCACGGTGAGCGTGGTCTCGAGATCGAACGTGTTGGCCACGTACATCTTTCCGTTACCGATTCCGATGCCGTTTGCCGATCCCAGATCGGTACGCACCGTCGACACCGAACCGTCGACCGCAACGCTCGTCAGGCCGGAGTGGCCACCCAGGTTGCGGGTGGTGAACAGATCACCGGTCGCCGATCGCGCCAGCCCGTTGGGCATCGTCAGGCCCGACGCGTACGTCGACCGAACCCCCGTGCCGAGATCGATCGTGTCGACGGTGCCGGTTCGGGTATCGAGAAGACCTGCGGCAGCGCTGTTTCCGGTCGTGAAGTACAGCGCGTCGGCGTCGCGGACCAGTCCGCCAGGCGACTGGACGTCGGCGACGAGTGTGCCCCGTGCGCCGTTGGGGGCCACGGTACGCAGCGCGCCGGGTCCGATGAGAGAGGTCTCGGACACGATCATCGAGCCGCGGCCGTCGAACTCGAGGTTCTCGAGCACCCCGAATCCCGCCGCCACCGTGCTCACCGACCACGGAGTGCAACTGCTCGACGCCTCGGCGGTGGGAGCCAGGGCGGTCGCCGTGCCGAGGATCAGACCCGCGACGATTACGGCTGCCCCGGCTCTCATCAGGCGTCCACGTCGATGTCCAAGGTGATCTTCGTACCCGCCTTCAGGGTGCGCCCGACGGTGCACACCTTGTCGATGGCGCGCTCGACGACGGTGAGCAGACGCTCCTGCGCCTCGGGGTCCATCGCGCCGAGGTCGACTCGGAGAATCTCGTTCAGTTCCGGGTACAGCTCGTTTTCGCGATCGGCGGCCCCGGAGACCTCGACGGTGGCGGCGTAGTCGTCGCCCAGTCGCCGCGAGAGCGGTAGGTCCGAGCTCATGCCGGTGCATGCGGCGAGTGCGATCTTGAGCAGCTCGCCGGGGGTGAAGACGCCCTCCACCGATTCCGACCCGATGAGCACTTCGGCTCCTCGGGAGCTGCGGCCGGTGTAGCGACGGGTGCCTGTGCGCTCGACCCAGAGGTTGGTCGGCGTGCTCTGTTCTGCCATGACGGAAATACTAGGCGGGCTGTTCAGGAGTCGAACCCGCGGAATGACCTGGGCGCTGTCAGCTGCGCAGGTGTCGGGGTCGCGGCTGGCAGGTGGGGCAGCTGAACGAGCTGCGGTTCATGAACTTCTCGCGTCTGATCGGGGTTCCGCACCGCGAGCACGGCAGACCCTCCTGACCGTAGGCGTCGAGGGAACGATCGAAGTAGCCGGACTGTCCGTTGACGTTGACGTACAACGCGTCGAAAGAGGTTCCACCCTGCGCGAGGGCCTCGCCCATGACGGCGTGCACTGCGGTCAGAAGGCGCCGCAGCGCCGGCCGCGTCAGCGCCTCCGCGATTCGATTGCCGTGGATCTTCGCGCGCCACAGCGCCTCGTCGGCATAGATGTTGCCCACGCCCGAGAGCACCGTCTGATCGAGCAGTGCCCGCTTGATCTCGGTGTGCTTGCCGCGCAACACGTCGACCACCGATTCGGCGTCGAACAGTGGATCGATCGGATCACGGGCGATGTGTGCGACCGGTTCGGGTAACTCCGTGCCGTCCACGGTGACGATCGGGGCGAGCGCCCAGCCGCCGAAGGTGCGTTGATCGACGAAGCGCAGATCGGCGCCGTCGTCGAGTCGTGCCCGGATCCGGAGGTGCTTCTCGTCCGGGGCGGATGGCGGCTGCACCAGCATCTGTCCGCTCATGCCCAGGTGCACGACGGTGGCGAAGTCGCCGGGTTCCATCACCAGCCACAGGTATTTACCGCGCCGCCGAGCCGAGGAGACGCGCTGACCGCGCAGCTGGCCGATCAGATCGAGGCCACCGAGATCGTGACGCCGCACGGCGCGAGGGTGCAGCACTTCCACCGATTGCATCGTCCTGCCGACGACGTGAGATTCCAGACCGAGCCGGACGACCTCGACCTCGGGGAGTTCCGGCATCAGGATTCGTCGGTTGCCGGCTCGCCGGGAATCGCGGTGTCGTTGTTCGACAACGTGTTCCACGCCAGACTGGCGGCCTTCTGCTCGGCTTCCTTCTTCGACCGACCGATACCGACGCCGCGCGGGAATCCACCGACCAACACGGTCGCGGTGAATTCCTTGTCGTGGTCGGGTCCGGTCGACGAGATCTCGTACGCCGGAACGCCGAGTGCACGTTCGGCGGTCAGTTCCTGCAGGCTCGTCTTCCAGTCCAGCCCGGCACCGAGCTTGGGAGCCCGATCGAGGAGGCCTGCGAACAGCGTCAGGACAACGGTGCGAGCGACGTCGATGCCGTGCTGGAGGTGGATTGCACCCAGCAACGACTCCATGCCGTCGGCAAGGATGCTCGGCTTGTCGCGCCCACCGGTCTGTTCCTCGCCCTTACCCAGCAGCAGATGGCGACCCAGTCCGCCGTCACCGAGACCGCGCGCGACTTCCGCCAAGGCGTGCATGTTGACCACGCTCGCCCTGATCTTGGCCAGCTGACCTTCGGATTTGGTGGGATGCACCGCGTAGAGGTGCTCGGTCACCGCAAGACCGAGGACGGAATCTCCCAGGAACTCGAGCCGCTCGTTGGTGGGCAGACCACCGTGTTCGTACGCGAACGATCGGTGCGTCAGCGCCAACGTCAGCAGAGGTTCCGACAGGGAAACACCGATAGCGGCGAGGAGCGACTCTCGGTCGTCCCCGCCGCCGGCGGCAGTGGAGCTATTCTTCTGTGAACCGCTGTTGTGCCGGTCCACTACTTCGTTTGTCACGTAAGCGGAAATCAGACCGCTGCGACGACCTGGCGGCCCTTGTAGGTGCCGCACGAGGGGCACGCGATGTGGGGCAGAGTCTTCTCGCCGCAACCGCGGTTGGGGCACGTCACGAGGGTGGGCGCAGTGGTTTTCCACTGTGCACGACGCGACCTCGTGTTGGAACGCGACATTTTGCGCTTCGGGACAGCCACTTACTTCTCCTCGGCTTCGTTGTTCACAAGTTCTGTGCTCGGTTCTGGATCCACGCCAAATTTGGCTGCAAGACCAGCCCAGCGAGGATCAATTGTATCGTGACTGTGGCCGGATTCAGCAATCGCCAGGCGAACGCCGCATTCTGGGCACAATCCCTCGCACTCGTCGCTGCACACGGGGTGGAGTGGAAGCTCCAGACCGACCGCGTCGACAATGACGGGTTCGAGATCTATCAGGTCGTCGACGATGCGGTGAATCTCGTCCGCATCGGTTGTCTCCTCGGTGATGCTGTTCGGGTACGCGAACAACTCCGTCAAGTAGACGTCGACGTTGCCACCGACCGGGTCGAGGCAACGAGTGCACTCTCCGGCCGTGGCCGCTCGTACGGAGCCGGTGACGAGAACGCCCTCCGAGACCGCCTGCAACTGCAGATCGAGCGAGACCGGAACACCGGCTTCGATGGCTATGGCATCGAGGCCGATTCGGGAAGGAGCCGGAACCGTCCGCTCGATGGCCTTCGTCGACCCGGGTCGACGACCGAGGTTGAGAATGTCCAGAACGAATCCGTCGTCCAATTCCGGACGGGTCGTTCTCTTGGGCGGGGGCACGTCTGTTCTTCCTTACTGTCGGTATGCCTACTGTCGGTAAGCAACCCCACAACGATACGCATACGTGCATACGAGGGCAAATCGCTGCCGATCAGTGGCGGCTGCGACGCCCCTGCTCCTGGCTCCCGTACGCGGATTCTCCGTACGGCTCACTGCCGTACTCGGGCACGCCCGAGCCGGTTCGCAGCTGCTGACGCCCACGTCCGACCGAACGAATGGTGCCGCTGAGGAACTCCTCGAACTCTGCAAGCTTGGTGTCGACGTAGACGTCGCACTCGCTGCGCATCCGGTCCGATTCGGCGTGAGCGCTGTCGATCACCCGAGCCGACTCGGCGTGGGCCGCCTGAACGACCTCGGTCTCCGACACGAGACGGTTCTGTTCGGCAGTACCGTCTGCGACGGACCGCTCGTACGACGCCGTCCCGGACTCGATCATCCGATCGGCCTCGGTGCGGGCGCGAACGGTCAGAGCCTCGTACTCGCGCTGGCCTTCGAGCACCGTTCGCTCGGCCTCCGCCTCGGCATCGGCCACGAGCTGGTCGGCATGCGCCGACGCCTCGGACACCATGCGATCTGCCTGCGCCTTGGCGTCGGCGAGAATGCGATCGGCCGAATCCCGAGCGTTCTCGACCGTGTTCTGGGCCTCGGCGTTGGCGGTGCCGACCGTCTTCTCCGCGGTGGCCCTGGCATCGCCGACGAGCTTGTCGCGATGGTCCAGTACGTCCTGGGCGTCGTCCAGCTCGCCGGGGATCGCGTCCCGAACGTCGTCGAGCAGTTCCAGGACATCGCCGCGAGGGACGACGCACCCGGCAGTCATCGGAACGCCGCGCGCCTCCTCGACAATGGCGACGAGCTCGTCGAGCGCCTCGAATACGCGGTACACCGGTTACCCCAATCGTCGAATCTGCCACTGCGCGGTCTTCACTCGCAGTGCTGCGCTGTTCAGTCTGCCCGCCGAGGCGGACGTCTGCGCTATACCGGCTCGGTGTGTCGCTCTTCGAACTACTCTGCGGCCCGCTCGGCGATACGGGCGGTCAGGCGGTCCTGAACGAAGGGCGGCAGCATCCCGGTGACGTCTCCCCCGAAGGTCGCGACTTCCTTGATCAGCGAACTGGACAGAAAGCTGTGCGCTGGATTCGCCGGGAGGAACAGCGTGTCCACTCCGGTGAGGGTTCGATTCATCTGCGCCATCTGCAACTCGTAGTCGAAATCGACCGAACTGCGCAGACCTTTGACGATCGCCGAAAAGCCTTCTTGCCGAGCGTAATCGACCAACAGTCCGTACCACGAGCCGATCCTGACGTTCGGCAGATGCTCCGTGGCGACCTCGAGCATCTCGATCCGCTCGTCGATGCTGAACATTCCCTTCTTGCTCTTGTTCACCATCACCGTGACCACCACCTCGTCGAAGGCTGCGGCCGCCCGCTCGAAGATGTCGAGGTGACCGTTGGTCACCGGGTCGAAGGATCCAGGGCAGAGTGCGCCAGTCATGCCCGCGAACCTATCAGCCGATCCCGTGCACGCTCGTTACGCACGTGCAGCGATCTCGATTCGACTCTCGCCGTACTTCTTCGACTTCTCCGGGACCAGTCCGGTCGGCCATCGGGTCTCCGGCGAACGCGACGACCGCTCCAGGACGACGACCGCATCGGGTGTGAGCCATCCCCCGACGACGAGCCTGTCCAACAGCCCGGCGACGGCAGTGTCGGTGACGGCATACGGCGGGTCGGCCAACACCAGGTCGTACTCGGCATCCGCTGCCCCGGCCAGCACGGAGGCCACCGGGGCGCAGCGGACCGAAGCGCCGGGCAATCCCACCGACTCGATGTTCTTTCGCACCACCGCTGCCGCTCGGGCATCGGACTCGACCAACACCGCCGACGACGCTCCACGCGAGAGTGCCTCCAGCCCCAGTGCTCCCGATCCCGCGAACAGATCCAGCACCGCGGCACCGTCGAGTTCCATCCGACTCTCCAGCGAGCTGAACAGCGCTTCGCGAACTCGCTCGGAGGTGGGGCGGGTGCCCTGGCCGGGAACCGACAATCGTCGACCACCCGCGACACCCGCCACGATCCGCGTCATTCGCTGCCGGCCTCTTCGCCCGTCGACCCCCCACCGATGACGACGAGCAGATCGCCGCCTTCCACCTGCTGCACACCGGAGATCGCCAACCGGGTCACGGTGCCGCCGCGGGGAGCGGTGATCGCGGCCTCCATCTTCATCGCCTCGATCGTGGCGACGGTGTCTCCGGCCGAGATCTTCTGTCCCTCCTCGACCGACAGCGTCACCACACCGGCGAACGGTGCCGGAATATGACCGGAGTTGGATCGATCCGCCTTCTCGACCGTGGGGGCCTCGCTCGAGATGGACCGGTCGCGCACCGAGACCGGACGCAACTGTCCGTTCAGAATGCACATGACGGTGCGCATTCCGCGCTCGTCGGGGTCGGAGATCGCCTCGAGCCCGATCAGCAGTTCGACGCCCTTCTCCAGGGCCACCCGATGCTCCTCGCCCTGCCGCAGGCCGTAGAAGAACTGATTGGCCGACAGCCGCGTCGTATCGCCGTACTTCTCGCGGTGAGCGGCGAGTTCGGCTGTGGGACCGGGGAACAACAGACGGTTGAGAGTCTCGCGGCGCTGAGCCGAGGTGCCGTCGAGGTTCTTCTCGTCCTCATCGGTGAGCGGTGTCACCGGCTTGCCCTCGCCACGACCCTCCAGCGCCTTCGTCCGCAACGGTTCCGGCCATCCGCCCGCAGGCGTACCCAGATCGCCGCGCAGGAATCCGATCACCGAATCGGGGATGTCGTAGCGACCGGGATTCTCGGCGAATTCCTCGGCGGACGCGCCTGCACCGACCAGAGCAAGTGCCAGGTCGCCGACGACCTTCGAGCTCGGTGTCACCTTGGTCAGACGGCCCAACATGCGGTCGGCTGCAGCGTAATTGGCCTCGACGGTCTCGAACCGATCACCGAGCCCGAGCGAGATGGCCTGCTGCCGTAGGTTCGAGAGCTGTCCGCCGGGGATCTCGTGTGTGTACACGCGACCCGTCGGTGCCGGCAGACCGGACTCGAACGGCGCGTACACCTTTCGCACGGCTTCCCAGTACGGCTCGAGGTCACAGACAGCCTGCAGATTCAGGCCGGTGTCGCGCTCGGTGTGCGCGGCAGCCGCCACGATCGCCGACAACGCAGGCTGGCTGGTGGTGCCTGCCATCGCGGCGCTGGCACCGTCGACGGCGTCGGCCCCGGCCTCCCATGCGGCGAGGTAGGTCGCGAGCTGACCACCGGGTGTGTCGTGGGTGTGTACGTGAACGGGCAGATCGAAGTTCGAGCGCAGTGCCGTCACCAGAGTCTTGGCTGCGGGTGCGCGCAGCAGTCCTGCCATGTCCTTGATGGCGAGCACGTGCGCGCCTGCGTCGACGATCTGCTCGGCCAACTTCAGGTAGTAGTCGAGGGTGTAGAGGTTCTCGTTCGGGTTCGACAGATCACCCGTGTAGCTCAGTGCCACCTCGGCGAGCGCCGTGCCGGTCTCGCGCACGGCATCGATGGCCGGACGCATCTGATCGACATTGTTGAGCGCGTCGAAGATGCGGAAGATGTCGATGCCGGTGTCGGTGGCCTCGGCGACGAAGCTGCGGGTCACCTTCTCCGGGTACGGGGTGTAGCCGACGGTGTTCCTGCCGCGCAGCAACATCTGAATTGCGATGTTCGGCACGGCCTCTCGCAGGCTCGCCAATCTCTCCCACGGATCCTCGTGCAGGAATCGCAGTGCCACGTCGTAGGTGGCACCGCCCCACGCCTCGATGGAGAGCAGCTGCGGCGTGGTGCGCGCGACGTACGGAGCGACTCCGAGCAGTCCGCTCGTCCTCACGCGCGTGGCCAGCAACGACTGATGCGCGTCGCGGAACGTGGTGTCGGTGACGCCGAGGGCTTTTCGATTGCGCAGATCGCGAGCGAACCCCTCGGGTCCGAGCGCAAGCAGCCGCTGCCTCGAACCGTCCGGGATCGGGGCTGCGAAGTCCACCGGCGGCAGCTTGTCGTGCGGGTACACCGACGACGGACGCTCGCCGTGCGGCTTGTTCACCGTCACGTCGGCCAGGTACGCGAGAATCTTGGTGCCGCGGTCGCCCGAGGAGCGCGAGGTGAGCAGTTCGGGGCGCTCCTCGATGAACGAGGTGGTGACCCGGCCCGCGGTGAAGTCGGGATCGACCAGAACCGCTTGCAGGAACGGGATATTCGTGGCGACACCGCGAATCCTGAACTCCGCCAGGGCTCGTCGGGCACGCGCCACGGCGGTGTCGAAGTCACGGCCTCGGCAGGTGAGCTTGACGAGCATGGAGTCGAAGTAGGCACCGACCTCGGCACCCAGAGTGGTACCACCGTCGAGGCGCACTCCGGCACCGCCCGGCGTCCGGTACGCGGTGATGCGTCCGACATCCGGGCGGAATCCGTTCGCCGGATCCTCGGTGGTGATGCGGCACTGCAGGGCCGCACCACGCAGCACGATGTTCTCCTGCTGCAGACCGAGATCGGCAAGTGTCTCTCCCGAGGCGATCCGCAGCTGGGACTGCACCAGATCCACATCGGTCACCTCTTCGGTGACGGTGTGCTCCACCTGAATTCGAGGGTTCATCTCGATGAAGACGTGATTGCCGCGGGTGTCGAGCAGGAACTCGACGGTACCGGCACACGAATAGCCGATCTGCTTCGCGAACGCGACGGCGTCGGCGCAGATCTTCTCCCGCAATCCCTCGGGCAGATTCGGAGCCGGAGCGAGCTCGATGACCTTCTGATGCCGACGCTGCACGCTGCAGTCTCGCTCGAACAGGTGCACCACGTTGCCCTGGCCGTCGGCCAGGATCTGAACCTCGATGTGCCGGGGATCGATCACGGCTTGCTCGAGGAACACGGTCGGATCACCGAAGGCCGATTCCGCCTCGCGCGCAGCAGCTTCGATGGATTCGCGCAGCTGCTCGGGCTCGGCCACTCGGCGCATACCGCGGCCGCCACCGCCCGCGACGGCCTTGACGAACAGCGGGAACGTCATCGACTCGGACTCGGCGACGAGCGCGTCCACATCGGACGACGGTTCCGACGACGCCAGTACCGGAAGTCCAGCCGCCTTGGCTGCCGCGATCGCGCGGGCCTTGTTGCCGGTCAGTTCGAGAACATCGGCGGACGGACCGACGAAGGTGATGCCTGCTTCGGCGCACGCCGCGGCCAGATCCGGGTTCTCGGAAAGGAATCCGTATCCGGGGTACACCGCGTCCGCACCGCTGCGTTTGGCAGCGGCGACGATCTCGTCGACCGAGAGGTACGCGCGAACGGGATGGCCCTTCTCCCCGATCTGGTACGCCTCGTCGGCCTTCGTCCGATGTACCGAGTTCCTGTCCTCGAACGGGAACACCGCAACGGTCGAGGCCCCGAGTTCGTAGGAGGCGCGGAAGGCACGGATGGCAATTTCACCGCGGTTGGCAACCAAAACTTTGGAGAACATTGGCTCAACTTACCCGGCAGCGTCGGCCACCGAGGCGTACTGATCTCATCATGCGGGACGATGTCCTCGATTTTCTCCACTGAAACGGTGCAGTAGGTAACGACCGACCCCTCGACCGCTCCCGCCCACCCGTCAGGACTTCTGCAGGTAATCGACTCGATCCGATCGCCAAGCCGATCGCATCATCGACGCGATGCCGGGATCGTTCGCCAGCGACGGGTCCTGCGCGAACAGGGACCGGGCGCAGTCCTGCGCGTCCGCGATGATGTCCTCGTCGTCGATGAACGAGAGCAGCCGCAACCCGCTGACCGTGCCCGACTGTGCAGCTCCGAGAACGTCGCCCTCGCGACGAGTGGCCAGATCCAGCTTGGCCAGCTCGAAACCGTCGTTGGTCGCTGCCACCGCCTCGAGCCGGGCGAACGAGCCGCCCGCGGGGCTGAGATAGCTGATCATGATGCACAGGCCCTGATGCCCACCTCGGCCGATTCGGCCTCGCAACTGGTGCAGTTGGCTCACGCCGAATCGGTCCGCATCCATGATGACCATGACCGTCGCGTTGGGAACGTCCACTCCCACTTCGACCACCGTGGTGCAGACCAGGACGTCGATCTCGCCGGAGTTGAACTCGGACATGGTGATGTCCTTGTCGTCTCCCGACAGTCGTCCGTGCAACAGACCCACGCGCAGATCGTGCATCGGTCCGGTGGAGAGGGTCTCGTACAGATCCACCGCAGCCGTGGTCTCGGGGCCGTCCTCCGCGCTCGCACTCTTCTTCTTCGCAGCGCTCTTCTTCCCCGTCTCCGCGTCCTCGTCGTCGCCGATGCGGGAGCACACCACATAGGCCTGGCGACCGGCTGCCACTTCCTCGTGAATACGCTGCCACGCTCGATCCACCCAGCCCGGTTTGCTCCTGGCAGGCACCACGTTGCTGACGATGGGCGATCGGCCGCGGGGCAGTTCGGTGAGCACCGACGTCTCGAGGTCACCCAACGTCGACATCGCGATGGTCCGCGGGATGGGGGTTGCGGTCATCACGAGCAAGTGCGGACTGGTGTTGTCGCGAGCTTTCGCGCGCAACGCATCTCGTTGCTCGACGCCGAACCTGTGCTGTTCGTCGACGACGACCATCGCGAGATCGAGGAATTCGACGCGGTCCTCGATCAGGGCGTGGGTGCCGATCACGATGCCTGCATCACCGGTGACGGCGTCGAGCAGCGCGGATCGCTTGGCCGCAGTGGACATCGAACCGGTCAACAAGGCGACCTTGGTCGCCAGCTCGTGCGATCCGAGTTCGCCGCCGGCCGCGAGGCTCCCGAGCATCGACCGAATCGAGCGCGCGTGTTGGGAGGCGAGAACCTCCGTCGGTGCCAGCAACGCACACTGATGCCCGGCATCGATCACCTGCAGCATCGCCCGCAGTGCAACGATCGTCTTGCCCGAGCCGACCTCACCCTGCAACAGTCGCGACATCGGATGCGGTGCCGACAGATCGTGGGCGATCTCGGCTGCCACCTGGTGCTGGCCGGCCGTCAACTCGAATGGCAGACGCCGATCGAACTCCGCGGCGAGACCGTCGGTGATCGGTGGGCATCGCGGAGCCACGCGGGTGGATGCGTCGCGTCGGCGGTCGGCGAGGACGAGCTGAACGGCGAGCGCCTCGTCGAACTTCAGCCGCTCGCGCGCAGAGTCCTTGTCCTGTGCGGTATCCGGGAAATGGACCGACCGCAGCGCGGTGTCGATGTCGACGAGACCGCGCTGCGCACGAACCGACTCGGGCAACGGATCGACCACATCGTCGAGTTGGTCGAGCACCTGTCGGACACAGCGCATGAAGGTCCAGCTCTCGACGTCCTTCGCGGCCGGGTAGATGGGCACGAACGCGCGATCGAACACCGACATGTCCACGGCACCGGAGGAATCGACCGAGCCGCGAGCGAGTCCGGCCAGGGTGCCACCGCCGACGATTCGACCTGCAGGCACGACGGCACCGTCGTTGCCGTCTCCGCCGAGAATCACGTAGCTGGGGTGCGTGAGATTCCACCGCTTGCCGAAGTACTTGACCTTGCCCGAGAACATTCCTCGACGACCGGGCAGCAGAACGTGCTTGAGCTTGTGCGGACTGAAGAAGGTGGCGTCGATCCGCTGCCCGTCGGCAGCGAGTGTCACGGCGAGGAACTGACCGTTGCGGTTCTTCATCGAACGCAGCGTCGCGGACTCGACCGTTGCGACGATGGTGATGTGCTCGCCCTCGGGCGGCTCCTTCTCCCCCAGCTCCGAACCGTGCGTCATGTAGCGGTGCGGATAGTGCCGCAGCAGGTCCTCGACAGTGTGAATTCCGAAGACGTCGGCCAGCGGCGTCGCCGCCGCGGCTCCCAGGATGTGATCGAGCCGATCCACCAGCGTTGCCATTGTCCGAGATTCCCTATTCCACTCCGAATTGCACGAGATCCCCCGGCTGTCCACCTGTATAGACCACCACGTCGACTCCGGGATGTGCGCCCGCCACGTACTCGGCCAACCGATCACCGAAGTCATCCGACGCCTGGGCCCCGACGAGCACCGTCACCAGCTCCCCTCCCGTGGCCAGGAGCTGATCGAGCAACCGACACCCCGCATCGAGCGGACGAGCGGCGACGATCACCACCTCCTGCCCCGCCAGCCCGATGCAGTCGCCCGGCTCGCAGGTGCCGACCCACGTCAGAGATCGCTCCTGTGCGATACGCAGAGAACCCCACCTCGTGCCCGCCGCCGCCTCGGACATCGTGAACGCGTCGTCGACTGCGGCGCGGGCGGCATCGTGCACCGCGAGCGCGGCCAGTCCCTGCACCATCGCCGAACACGGCAACATCACCACGTCCTTGCCGTCCGCTCGGGCAGCGGCGCCGACCGCGACGAGTTCCTGCGCGGACAACGCGCCGTTCGGCAACACCAACACCTCACGATGCTTCATCCCGACGATCGCGCGATGCAGCACCGAGGAGTCGATCGCCTCGTCGCACCGCACCACCGTCGCACCTTCCTGAACGTAGAGGTCTGCGGCACCGTCACCGGCCACCAGCGCCAAAATATCGCGACCGACCGACAGCACCGCTGCGTCGCGGCTCTCGGGGATCGCAACTGCGGCGAACTCGGCCGGACCGAAACACGAGATACGCACTCCGCGAACATCTCCGGCGGCGATGCCGCGGTCGACGGCACCACCGGGGTCGGTGGTGTGTACGTGCGCGGACCAGGCCCCGGAACCGTCACCGGCGACGACGACCGAATCTCCGATGTCGGCCAGTGCTCGGCGAAGTTCCGCCGCCCCCGCCTCGTCCGGCCCGTGCACGACGTAGACCACCTCGTACCCGAGGGAGCGAGACGATCCGTACTCCGACACCGCGACGGGTGCACGGCCGCAGTCCGACGAGAGGTTCGGCGCATCGTCGCCCGTCCGGCGTTCGTGCTCGTGTGGGCGACGGTATCGCCTGCGCGGCGGCGTGCGGCCGATCACCACCTCCACGAACGCATCGACGATCACCGAGAGACCGAGAGCTCCTGCGTCCACGACACCGGCCTCGCGGAGTTCGGCGAGTTGGTCCGTCGTGCTGTCGACGGCCCTAGCAGTGGCCTCGGCGATGTCGACCACCAGCGTGGAGAGGCTGACATTGGCATCGTGCGCCGAGGCTTCGCGATCGGCTGCGGCCAGAACGGTGAGCATCGTGCCCTCGACGGGAACGCTGACCGCGCCCGCGACCAGGACTCTGGCGCGACGCAGCATCGCCTGCATCGACACCGTGTCCAGCGGGCCGTCCGCTGCGGCCTCGGCGACGGCGCGCAACAGCTGGGACACGATCACTCCCGAGTTCCCCCGCGCCCCCGCGACCGCCCCCACTGCCAGCGCTCGCCCGATGGAGCGGGCGTCCGCAGCGGGCCCGGCTGCGCGCATCGATTCCACCGCGGCGCGGAAGGTGAACATGAGATTGGTGCCGGTGTCCGAGTCGGGGATGGGGAACACGTTGAGTGCATTGATCTCGTCGCACCGTGCGGTGAGGGAATCGACGCAGTGGTAGGCCCACTGACGCAGGGCCGCGGCATCGATCGATTCGAGAACGTCGACCACCTCGGCCAGCCTCCCCCCGCGTCACGTCCCTCACCTCGTCCGAACTCCCTCGCGGACAGTGCCCGAAGCTTAGTCGGGCATGATCGGTGGCGCGCCGTACGTGAGCCCCGCGGAGCGTCTGCCGTGGCGGTTTGGTGATTGCGTGCGACGCCGCTATTCTTGCAGGGTTGCCTCGAGGCGATCTTCACGCATTGCAATCCTTGCATCTGCTCGTAGTTCGTTTCGATGTCTTCGACCACATGTATCGATCAACATCTATCAAGGAGTTCGCGACTATGGCTGCCGTCTGCGACGTATGCGCCAAGGGGCCCGGCTTCGGTAAGTCGGTCTCGCACTCGCACCGACGGACCAACCGTCGTTGGAACCCGAATATCCAGACCGTTCACGCTCAGGTTGCGCCTGGTAACTCCAAGCGCATGAACGTGTGCACCTCCTGCTTGAAGGCAGGCAAGGTGGTCCGGGGCTGATTTCGGCCTCGCTCTTCGTTTTCCTCCACGGCGTTCCTCGCGTGCGAGAACTGTGCCCCGCCCCCGTATTCGGAGGCGGGGCACAGTCGTCGGTGCACTCGAACACTTGGACGTCCATTAGAATTCCGATCGTGAGTGATTCGGATGACTACGGTCCCAGCAAGGTCAGCATCGAGGACGGCGTGCTGCGCATCGTCGTCGCCACCGAGGCGGGCGGTGCCTCCCTCGACCTCGAAGGCATCGACGCAGGCACGGCGGCACTGCGATCCGTCAACGCCGGTACCACCGCGATCGGAAGTGTGCTCCTCATCGGCCGCGGGCCCAACTTCTGCGCAGGCGGAAACGTACGCGATTTCGCCGGAGCCGACGACCGCGGCGCATTCGTCGGTTCGGTTGCCGACACGTTCCATGCATTCGTCCGCGAACTGGCCGCCGTCACCGTCCCGGTCGTCGCCGGGGTCCACGGCTGGGCGGCCGGGGCGGGCATGAGTCTGGTCTGTCTCACCGATATCGCCATCGGCGGACCGTCGACCAAACTGCGCCCTGCGTACCCTTCCATCGGATTCACCCCGGACGGAGGAATGTCCTGGACACTCCCCCGAATCGTCGGTTCGGGCCGCGCGATGGACATACTTCTGGGTGACTCGATCATCAACGGAGAGGATGCCGTTCGGCTCGGAATCCTCAGCCGGCTGGTGGGCGACGACATCGTCGACAGTGAGGCCGAGCGCCTCGCTCGAACCCTCGCCAACGGCCCGACATCGGCGTACCAGGGCATCAAGAGACTACTCGGAAGCTCCGAATCAGCAACTCTGACAGAACAATTGGACGCCGAAGCCGCCTCGATATCGGTCGCTGCGGCGTCACCGGCCGGACGTGAAGGCGTCGACGCGTTCGTCGGGAAGCGTCGTCCAGACTTCTCCTGAACCGGTCACGGCAACGTCCAGTCGATCGGTTCGTCTCCGCCTTCGACCAACAGTTCGTTGACGCGGCTGAAGGGCTTGGATCCGAAGAAACCGCGTGAGGCGGACAGCGGTGACGGATGAGCGGATTCGATGAAGGGCACCGATCCGAGCATCGGCTTCAGGGTTGCCGCGTCACGTCCCCAGAGAACTGCCACCAGTCCGGGCGCGTCGGGGTTCTCCGCTCGGGCGACCAATGCCCGAATCGCCTGCTCGGTCACCGCTTCCCAGCCCTTCTTGCGGTGTGACGCCGCCTGCGACGGTTCGACGGTGAGCACCCTGTTGAGCAACATCACTCCCTGCTCCGACCAGGGTGTGAGATCGCCGGTGCTCGGCGTGGGCAGACCGAGATCGTCGGAATACTCCTTGAAGATGTTGCTCAGACTCCGCGGTACGGGTCGCACGTCGGGCGCGACAGAAAAGCTCAGGCCCACTGCGTGTCCCGGCGTGGGATACGGATCCTGACCGACGATGAGCACGCGAACCCGATCGAAGGGGTAGCGAAAAGCGCGCAGCACGTTCTCACCCGCGGGCAGGTAGTGCCGTCCGGCGGCGAGTTCGGCTCGCAGGAAGTCGCCCATCGCAGCGACATTCGTCTCGACCGGAGCGAGGGCAGCAGCCCAGCCCGACTCGACGCTCTCGGACAGCGGCCGGGGCGTCACCGGTCGATCCGGCGAAGGGCGTCGCGGTAGTACGCGGCATTGGCGGAGTACATCTGCACGTTGATGTCGACATGCCCGTCGGGAACCTGGTAGCCCTCACGGATCTTGGCGGGCACGCCGAGCGCCATGGAACGTTCGGGAACGACGAACTCGAACGGCACCACCGCGCCTGCACCGACGATCGAGCCCGCCCCGATCTTCGATCCGTTCAGTACCACCGAGCCCGACGCGATGAGGCAGTTGTCCCCGATGGTCGCACCCTCGACGTGCGCATTGTGGCCCAGTACGCACCCGGAACCGATGACCGTTGCGTCGATCGGAGTGCAGTGAACCACGGTCCCGTCCTGCACGTTGGTGCCCTCGCCGATCGAGATGGTGCCGTAGTCGGCCCGCAGAACCGCAGTGGGCCACACCGACGATCCGGCAGCCAAGGTCACCGCTCCGATGACGACGGCGTCGGGATGAACGTAGGCGTCGGGGTGGATGTCGGGTTCGCGATCACCGAGCGCATAGATAGCCATCTCTGCAACTTAGCCGACTCGACCGACCCGACCCGCGTTCACTCGCCCTCGAAACTCGACCATCCCGAGCTACCCGCGTGGACGCGTCCGCCGACCGTCACTCGACCCGCAGGCGCACCGTCTCCGTGCTCGACGCGGCCGATCACCGTCCATCCCCCGGGAACGGCGGCGGCATCGGGGAAGGTGCCGACGAGCGCGTGATCCTCGCCTCCGGTCAGTACCCACTCCAGCGGATCGTGCCCCATCAGCGTTGCTGCCGAACGCAGTTCGACGGGGATCTCCAGCAGGTCGGGATCGAGGTCGACGAGAACGCCCGATGCGTCGGCGATGTGGCCGAGATCGGCCAGCAGCCCGTCGGAGACGTCGGTGAGCGAGGTCGCACCCGCCTCTGCGGCGTCGATCCCGGCGCGGTACGGCGGGACGGGCACTCGGTGTGCGTCCAACACGGCGTCGTGGCCCGTTCCGTCCCGGTCGCCGAGCAGCAGGGCCAGGCCGGCCGCGGACCAGCCGAGCCGCCCCGCATAGGCGATCACATCACCGGCACACGCCCCCGATCGAAGAACCGGGGCCCGGCCCTGGAGATCGCCGAGCGCGGTGATCGAGATCACCAGCTCCGGCGATTGCACCACATCGCCACCGACGACGGCCGATCCCGCAGCAACCGCCTCGATCCACATGCCCTCGTTGAGACCGTCGGTCACGCTCACCGAAGTGTCGGCCGGGCATCCGAGAGAGACGAGAAAACCCGAGCACTGCGCGCCCATCGCGGCGATGTCCGCGCCGTTCTGCGCGATCGCTTTGCGGCCGATCTGTATCGGACTCGACCAGTCGAGCCGAAAGTGCCTGCCGTGCACCAACATATCGGTCGATGCCGCGATCCGACCGTCGGGCGCGGCGACCACGGCTGCGTCGTCGCCGGGCCCGACGATGGTCGACGACGGCTGCTCGCGGCCCGTGATGGCCCGAGCGATCACGTCGAATTCGCCGACCTGAGCGACGGTGCGCTCGCTGCCGGTGGCCGAGTCGATGACGGTGTCGTCGATGATGTTCCTCCCTGAGAACGCGGTGCGTGAGCGACGGTCTCGCGCGGAGCGAGTGCCGCGCCTGCGGTACCTTTTAGCGGCGGTCGGGACAGTACCGATGCAGCAGGTTACGTGCGAAGAGAACGTAGTCGAACCAACCTACAGTCGAGAAGTCCGGCAGGGGAAAGGGACCACCGATGGTGCAAGCATTCGTTCTCGTTCAGACCGAGGTCGGTCGTGCGACGGCCGTCGCACAGCAGATCGAGGCCGTCGACGGTGTCGTGTCGGCCGAGGCAGTGGTCGGGCCCTACGACGTGATCGCGCGCGCCGACGGTGCCTCCGACGCCCGGATCGCCGAGATCGTCTCTCGCATCCAGAAGGTCGATGCCATCACTCGCACCCTCACCTGCCCCGTGGCCCCTCGGTCGACGACGTCCGTCGGATAGCTCGTGAATTCACCCGACACCGGCAACGACGCCGGCACCGAAGACGGCCCCGCCGAGACCGAGGGCACTCGCGAGCAGCGCCATCCCGCAGTCATCGCCACCGCGATCGCGCTACCGGTCGCGCTCGTCGTCGGAGTTCTGGTTGCCGCCATCGCGGTGAATCGCTCACCCGTCCTCGATCCGGTCGCGCTCGGCCCGGTCGACTCCCCCGATGCCGCGAGTGCGCAGTGCACGTCGCTGCTCGACGCCCTGCCCGAAGACCTCGGCGACTACACCAGAGCCGAACTGGCCGACCCGGCCCCGGTCGGAGTCCGCGCGTGGGTCTCGGCCGAGGAGAACGCCGAGCCGGTCGTGTTGCGCTGCGGTCTGCCCCGGCCGATCGGGTTCGATGTGGCCGCGCCGCTTCAGGTGATCAACGGCGTTCAGTGGTTCGAGGTGTCCGGCGCAGACGACGGGATCGACGCCAGCACGTGGTTCGTCGTCGATCGCGGTGTGTACGTTGCCCTGACGATTCCGGGCGACTCGGGCCCCACCCCGTTGCAGGACGCGTCCTCCGCCGTGTCGGGCGCGCTGCCCCAGCAACCTCTCGACCCGGCTCCGTTGCAGTAGCGCCGGGCCGCAACAGCTCTAACGCAAACCGGTACCGCGGGCGAGAGCGGTGTCGATCAGGGTGGCGATCAGCGTCGGGTAGTCGACGCCCGATTCGGCCCACATCTTCGGGTACATCGAGATCGAGGTGAACCCGGGCATGGTGTTGATCTCGTTGATGACCGGGCCGTTCTCGGTGACGAAGAAATCCACCCGCGCCAGACCCTGGCAGTCCAACGCGCGGAAGGCGGCGACGGCGAGCTCACGAATGCGGTCGCTCGTGGCGTCGTCGAGGGCAGCCGGGATGTCGAACTCACTGACATCGTCGAGATACTTGGTGTCGAAATCGTAGAAGGCATGATCGTCGATGTCCGCGTCGGGAATTCGGATCTCGGCGATGGCGCTCGCGCGCACGGTGCCGTCGGGAAATTCGAGCACTCCGCACTCGACCTCGCGGCCGTGGATCATGCCTTCGACGATGACCTTGGGGTCGTGTTCGCGTGCGACGGCGATCGCGGTGGGGAGTTGGTCCCACGCGGTGATGCGCGAGATTCCGATGGACGATCCGCCTCGGGCCGGCTTGACGAATGCGGGCAGGCCGATTCGGTCACGCTCGCCTGCCGTCAGGTCGTCGACCCCGCGTCGGAGTACCACCTGGCGACCGATCGGCAATCCTTCGGCACCGAGCAGCTTCTTGGTGAATTCCTTGTCCATCCCCGCAGCGCTGGCCAGCACGCCCGGCCCGACATACGGAACGCCTGCCAACTCGAGCAGACCCTGCAGGGTGCCGTCCTCGCCGTACGGTCCGTGCAGAACCGGGAACACGACGTCGACGGATGCGAGCACCGTCCCGCCTTCCCCCTCGCCGAGGGCGAGCAGAGCGCCGGCGTGACCCGGGTCCGTACTGAGAGCCAGCGCCGCCCCGGTCTTGTCCACGGTGGGCAGGACGCGGTCGTGAATCGTCAGCGCGTCGATGTCGGAGGAGCCGAGTACCCACGCACCGTCCGGGGTGATTCCCACGGGAACCACCTCGTACCTGGCCGGATCGAGGTTCTGCAGCACGCTACCTGCCGATACACAGGACACAGCGTGCTCGCTGCTGCGGCCCCCGAAGACGACGGCAACTTTGATGCGGGGAGTACTCACGATGAGAAACCGTACCGCCGCGGCTCGTCGAACGCGGATTCGCCCTGTTCGTCGCGAGACCGCGATCACTGCCTCACTCGGGCTTGATGCGACGTCCCAGCAGGTGCCCGACCGCATCCGGTACGGACATGCCGCCGTGACAGACGCGATGCACGGCGTCGGTCAGCGGCATCTCGACGTCGTAACTCTCGGCGAGCGCCCGGACCGAGGTGCACGACTTGACGCCTTCGGCAACCTGCCCGTGCGCTGCTTCCTGCGCACTCTCGAGGGAGCCACCCGAACCCAGTCGTTCTCCGAACGTGCGATTACGCGAGAGGGGGGACGAGCAGGTGGCGACCAGGTCGCCCACGCCGGCCAGGCCCGACAGCGTCGACGGCTTGGCACCGAGTGCTACTCCGAGGCGGATGATCTCGGCCAGGCCCCTGGTCATGATCGACGCGAGGGTGTTCTCGCCGTATCCGACGCCTGCGGCCATACCGCACGCGAGGGCGATGACGTTCTTGCAGGCACCCCCGATCTCGGCACCGATGACATCGCTGTTGGTGTAGGGCCTGAAATATCCTGTGGCACAGGATTTCTGAATCTCGAGGGCACGCTGGGAGTCGGAGCACGCGATGACCGTCGCGGCGGGCTGTCCCTCGGCGATCGGGCGCGCGAGGTTGGGACCGGACAGGCACGCGACCCGGCTGGGATCCGCACCGGTGACCTGAGAGATCACCTGGCTCATCCGCATGAGCGTTCCGGTCTCGATCCCCTTCGCCAGGGAGAGCAGCGTCGCGTGCGGCGGAATCGAGTCGGTCCACGCCCCCAGATTGGCCCGCAGACTCTGTGAGGGCACGGCCAGCACCACGATGTCGGCTCCGTCGAGTGCACGGACGGGATCACTCGTCGCGCGAATCGAGGACGGCAGCTCGATTCCCGCAAGGTAGTCCTTGTTCTCGTGGTCGTCGGTGATGGATGCGGCGAGTTCCTCACGGCGGGCCCACATGGTGACGTCCGTTCCGGCATCGGCCAACACCTTGGCGAATGCGGTGCCCCACGAACCCGACCCCAATACCGCTGCTCTGCTCATTCCGCCAACCCCTCGCCTACTTCGCCGATGCCCTGTCCACGCGCGCATCACCCTAACTCGCAGACCTGCTCGGGCGGTCGGAGTCGGCACAGATCCATGACGCTGGCAGGATCGAGCACCATGGGTGCATCACGAGACGATGACGGCGACCGCGTCGTCAGGGTTCTCATCGCGGTGAAGGATCTGGCCACGGCGAAGTCGCGCCTGGCGGCGGAGTTCTCGGCACCCGACCGGACACGATTGGTGCTCGCGATGCTCAGCGACACCGTGGCCGCCGCAGACTCGGTGTCGGCGGTCGATTCGGTCACGGTGGTCACCCCGGATCCTCTCGTCGCGGACACCGCCCGCAGAATCGGTGCACGGGTGTTCGACGAACCGGTCCGCGATCCGGCACTGCAACCGGACGAACGCCTCAATCACGCGTTCGCGGCCGCGGCGCACGTACTGCGTCACGGTCACGTCGGCGCGGACGTCGATGGGGACGAGACCGTCAGCGCGGGCCACGTCGACATCATCGCGTTGCAGGCAGACCTTCCGGCGATGCGTTCGACAGAACTCGCCCAGGCCTACGAGCGCGCCCGGCGGGGAGGCAGATCACTCGTGGTCGATCATCACGGCACGGGAACCGCTGCCCTGATCCTCAAGGATTCCCCCGACGAGTTGACACCGCTGTTCGGACCGGACTCCGCACGCCGCCATACCGCCTCGGGCGCACGGGAACTCGACGGCGAGTGGCCTGGCCTTCGACTGGACGTGGACACCGCCGACGACGTCCGCAGAGCGCATCGTCTGGGAGTCGGACCGGCGACGGCGGCCGTTCTCCACTCGCTCGGGTGGAACGACGAGGCATCCGCGACGACTGCGTGACGGTAGGGACCGCCACGGCAGCCGGGTGAACACCGACCCGAGTTCGGCCATCGGAGTTTCACCGACGCCGGGTATGGGGGATGATCGTGCGGTGAGCAAAGACGACGTGCAGCCAGCGAACCAGGATCCGCCGATCGAGACAGGAAAGGCCGCAGGCTCGGAGCCGGCGTGGAGCGCGCCGATCGCGTCGACGATGCCGAGCATCCCGTCCGCACTACCGGCCGCCACACCGGAATCGGTGGACGCTGCGACCGTTCTTCCCGAAAATCGCTATCTCAACCGAGAATTGAGCTGGCTCGATTTCAACTCGCGTGTCCTCGCTCTCGCCGAGGACTCCTCGCTGCCCTTGCTGGAGCGGGCGAAGTTTCTCGCCATCTACGCGTCCAATCTCGACGAGTTCTACATGGTCCGGGTCGCCGGTCTCAAACGTCGCGACGAAACCGGTCTGTCGGTTCGATCGGCCGACGGAATGACTCCTCGCGAACAGCTGGCGGTGATCGGGCAGCGCACCCAGGAACTTGCGCTCAAACACGCGCGAGTGCTGCTGGATTCGATTCTGCCCGAGCTCACCGCCGAGGGCATCGCGATCATCCGGTGGTCCGATCTGGACAGCGACGAACGTGCGCGACTGTCGGACTACTTCACCGAACAGGTGTTCCCGGTTCTCACACCGCTGGCCGTCGACCCGGCGCACCCGTTCCCCTACATCAGCGGCCTGAGCCTCAATCTCGCTGTGACAGTGAAGGACTACTCCACGACCGGGGAGCACTTCGCCCGCGTCAAGGTCCCCGACAACGTCGATCGCTTCGTGCGCGTCAAGCGCGGCGAGGGCACTCACCGCATCGACGCCTTCCTGTCGATGGAGGAGTTGATCTCCGCTCACCTCCATGTGCTCTTCCCCGGCATGGAGGTCGTCGAGTCCCACGCGTTCCGGATCACGCGCAACGCCGATTTCGAGGTCGAGGAAGACCGCGACGAGGACCTGCTGCAGGCTCTGGAGCGAGAACTCGCTCGGCGGCGCTTCGGCTCGCCGGTCCGTCTCGAGATCGCCGACGACATGACCGAGCACATGCTCGAACTGCTGCTGCGTGAGCTCGACGTCGATCCCGGCGATGTCATCCAGGTTCCCGGACTGCTGGATCTGTCCTGCCTGTGGCAGGTCTACAGCGTCGACCGCCCCAACCTCAAGGACGCACCCTTCGTTCCTGCCACCCACCCCGCGTTCGGTGAACGCGAGACCCCCAAGAGCGTGTTCTCGACTCTGCGCGACGGCGACGTCCTGGTGCACCATCCGTACGATTCCTTCTCCACCAGCGTCCAACGCTTCATCGAGCAAGCAGCGGCCGATCCTCAGGTGCTCGCCATCAAGCAGACTCTCTATCGCACCTCGGGAGATTCGCCGATCGTCAACGCACTCGTCGACGCGGCCGGAGCGGGCAAGCAGGTCGTTGCACTGGTCGAGATCAAGGCGCGTTTCGACGAACAAGCCAACATCGAGTGGGCACGCAAGCTCGAAAAGGCGGGCGTGCACGTGGTCTACGGCCTCGTCGGCCTCAAGACGCACTGCAAGACCTGCCTGGTGGTGCGCCGAGAGGGGTCGGTCATTCGCCGGTACTGCCACATCGGTACCGGCAACTACAACCCCAAGACAGCGCGTATCTACGAGGACGTGGGCCTGCTGACGTCATCGCCCGAAATCGGGGCCGACCTCACCGATCTGTTCAACTCGCTGACCGGATACTCGCGAAAGTCCAAGTACCGCAACCTTCTGGTCGCTCCGTACGGGGTGCGGCGCGGCATCGTCGAGCGCATCGAAGCGGAGGTCGAACACCTCAAGAGTGGCCGTGCGGCCGGAATTCGCCTCAAGGCCAACGCCTTGGTCGACGAGCAGGTCATCGACGCGCTCTACCGAGCATCGATTGCCGGAGTGCCGGTGAAGGTGGTGGTGCGCGGAATTTGTGCGCTCAAGCCAGGAGTTCCCGGGCTGTCGGAGAACATCGAAGTTCGTTCCATCCTCGGTCGATTCCTCGAACACTCACGGGTTCTGCATTTCCAGGGTGCGGACGAGTTCTGGATCGGCAGCGCAGACATGATGCACCGCAACCTCGATCGCCGAGTGGAGGTGATGGCTCAGGTCAAGGATCCCCGACTGGCGAACCAGCTCAGCGACATCTTCGATTCCGCCCTCGACCCCACCACTCGATGCTGGGAGTTGGGACCGGACGGCGGCTGGGTCGCCTCACCTGCTCGGGGCGAGAAGGTTCGTGAACATCAGGTCGACCTGATGCGCAGTCGGAGGAATCAGGCGTCCTGATGGGCACTTCCGACGGTTCTCCCCGCGCCAACATCTTTGCGGCCGGCTCGATCCTGTGGCGTCGTTCACCGAGCGGCGACTCCGGCGTCGAGGTCGCCTTGGTGCACAGGCCCAAGTACGACGACTGGTCGTTCCCCAAGGGCAAGCTCGATCCCGGCGAGACAGCTGTCGACGCAGCGGTCCGAGAGGTGAAGGAGGAGACCGGATTCGACTCACGACTGGGGCGGTCGCTGTCCTACGTCACCTACCCGATTCCGGGGCACCGTCGGGTCAAGAAGGTGCTGTACTGGGCGGCCGAGGTCACCGGGGGCGAGTTCGTCCCCAATGTCGAGGTGGACGAACTGCGCTGGGTGGCACCCGAGGACGTCGGCCGCGAACTCTCGTACCCCATGGACCACAAGATCCTTCGCCGGTTCGTGGCCAAGCCTGCCGACACCTCGACGGTGCTGCTGGTTCGTCACGGCAGTGCCGGGTCGCGCTCGCGGTTCAAGGGCAACGATGTCGACCGTCCGCTCGACAGGACCGGACGGCGGCAGGCCCAATCCTTGGTCTCGCTGCTTCGTGCCTTCGGCGGTGATTCCGTGTACGCAGCCGACCGCGCTCGATGCGTCCAGACAGTCGCTCCGTTCGCCGAATCGTTGGGGGTGGACATCACTCCCGAGCATCTGCTGTCCGAGGAAGGCTACGCCGACGACCCTCGCAAGGGGCGACATCGCGCTCGCGACATAGCCGAACTGCCCGGCACCCCTGTTGTCTGCAGCCAGGGAAAGGTGATTCCCGACCTGATGCGATGGTGGGCGGAGAAAGACGGAATCACGTTGCCTGCCAACCGAAATCGTAAGGGTAGTGTTTGGGTGCTCTCGCGCCGTGACGGTCGGCTCATCGCTGCCGACCACATCGCCAGTCCGTTGCCCACCCTCACCGCCGACGGCTGAGCGGCGCAACACCAACGACGGAAGGCCCCCGACTCGATGTTCGAGTCGGGGGCCTTCCGCGGTGTTCACACTGTCATACGTGAAGCAGGCAGGCTCTACTTCTTCGCTGCGCGCTTCGCGGGGGCCTTCTTGGCCGGTGCCTTCTTGGCCGGAGCCTTCTTGGCGACGGTCTTCTTGGCCGCTGTCTTGGCCGGAGCCTTCTTGGCGGGAGCAGCAGTCGTTGCGGCCTTGCGCGCAGTCGTCTTGGCCGGAGCCTTCTTCGCAACGGTCTTGCGTGCGGTGGTCTTCGCGGGAGCTGCCTTCTTGGCGGCGGTCTTCGCGGGAGCCGCTGCCTTACGAGCAGTGGTCTTGGCCGGCGCTGCCTTCTTGGCGGCAGCGGTGGTTGCCTTGCGGGCGGTCGTCTTCACGGCAGCCTTCTTCGCAGCCGTCTTCTTCGCAGCCGCAGTCTTCTTGGCCGGAGCCGCAGCGGCACCGCGCTTGACGGCAGGACCGGTGGCGGGCAGCTTCTGCCCACCGGCGATGACGGCCTTGAACTGCGCACCCGGACGGAATGCCGGAACGTTGGTCGGCTTCACGCGAACGGTCTCGCCGGTGCGGGGGTTACGGGCGACGCGGGCTGCGCGACGACGCTGCTCGAACACGCCGAAGCCCGTGATCGTGACACTCTCGCCGCGGTGCACTGCGCGCACGATGGTGTCGACGATGTTCTCGACAGCCTCTGTGGCGCTCCGCCTATCAGACCCCAACTTCTCGGTCAGGGCGTCAATCAGCTCTGCCTTGTTCATGGATTTCCTCCGCTATATGGTGGCCCATCGTCGGACCGACTACTACAACGGTAAACCCCAAGTCGTCAAGAGTCTATGCGCCACGCCAATTTTCATTCTGGTGTCGCGGAATGATTCACGGCCGCAAAGCGTGTCGGACCGCCGCCGATCAGCTTTCGGCGGGTGTCTCGATCCGCGCCGGAAGGGTCAGGGGTTTGTATGAAGGCCTTGACTTTTCGTACTCCGTAATGGCCTCTACCTGGCGTAATGTCAATCCGATGTCGTCCAGGCCCTCCAGCAGACGCCACCGCGTGTAGTCGTCAATCGCAAAGGGCACCACCAACGTTCCAGCCGTTACGGTCTTGTCGACGAGGTCGACAATTATTTCCAGACCGGGCTGTTCTTCTAAGGCTTTCCACAGCAATTCGACGTCGGATTGATCCACTTCGGCAGCCAGCAGCCCGGCCTTACCCGAGTTTCCGCGGAAGATATCGGCGAAACGGGAGGCGATCACGACCCGAAATCCGAAGTCCGAGAGTGCCCAGACGGCATGCTCGCGTGACGATCCCGTACCGAAGTCGGGCCCGGCAACGAGCACCGAGCCTCGGTCGTAGGGCTCGAGGTTCAACACGAAGTTCGGGTCCGAGCGCCAGGCGGCGAACAACCCGTCCTCGAATCCGGTGCGCGTGACGCGCTTGAGGTAGACCGCGGGGATTATCTGGTCGGTGTCGACGTTGGACCGCCGGAGCGGAACTCCGATACCGGTGTGTCGAGTGAAAGCTTCCATCGAATGTGCTCCTCTGAGTTCGATCGATCCGAGCGAAGACGCGTTTACGCGAGATCCGCCGGAGACGACAGGGTTCCACGGATTGCCGTTGCCGCTGCTACCAACGGTGACACGAGATGGGTGCGCCCACCCTTGCCCTGCCTACCCTCGAAATTGCGGTTGGACGTCGACGCCGATCTCTCGCCCGACGCCAATTGGTCCGGGTTCATTCCCAGGCACATCGAGCAACCGGCCTGACGCCACTCCGCTCCTGCGGCCGTGAATATCTCACCCAGACCTTCCTCCTCGGCCTGCGCTCGCACCCGCATGGAACCCGGTACCACCAGCATTCGCACTCCGTCGGCAACCCGGTGTCCTTCGAGAACGGACGCGACGGCCCGCAGATCCTCGATTCGGCCGTTGGTGCACGAGCCGACGAACACGGTGTCGACGGCGATATCGCGGATGGGCGTTCCCGCTTCCAGACCCATGTACTGCAAGGCCTTCTGGGCTGCCACCCGCTCGCTCTCGTCGACCATCGCCTCCGGATCGGGCACCGTATCGCCAAGTGGCGCACCCTGACCCGGATTCGTTCCCCACGTGACGAACGGCGTCAACGTGTCGGCGTCGATGTGGACCTCGTTGTCGAACACCGCATCCGGATCGGTCGCCAATTCGTTCCACGCGGCCACCGCCGCATCCCAGTCGGCTCCCCGAGGAGCGTGCGGGCGTCCCTTCAGGTACTCGTAGGTGACCTCGTCGGGTGCGATCATGCCTGCCCGCGCTCCGGCTTCGATCGACATGTTGCAGATGGTCATTCGCGCTTCCATCGACAGCTTGCGAATGGCCTCACCGCGGTATTCGAGGACGTAGCCCTGACCGCCGCCGGTGCCGATCTGTGCGATGACGGCGAGGATGAGATCCTTGCTCGTCACACCGGGGGCGAGTTCTCCGTCGACGGTGATGGCCATCGTCTTGAAAGGACGCAGCGACAAGGTCTGCGTGGCCATGACGTGCTCGACCTCACTGGTGCCGATGCCCATTGCGATCGAGCCGAAGGCACCGTGCGTCGAGGTGTGACTGTCTCCGCACACCACGGTCATGCCGGGCTGGGTGAGACCCAGCTGTGGGCCGATGATGTGCACGATGCCCTGATCGAGATCGCCCATCGGGTAGAGCCGAACACCGAATTCCTCGCAGTTGCGTCGAAGGGTGTCGACCTGCGTGCGCGAGACCAGATCGGCGATGGGCGCGAAGATGTCGGCCGTCGGGACGTTGTGGTCCTCGGTCGCGATCGTCAGATCGGGACGACGGAGCCCGCGGCCGGCCAACCGAAGTCCGTCGAACGCCTGCGGGCTCGTCACCTCGTGCACCAGATGGAGGTCGATGTAGATCAGATCCGGCTCACGCGCCCCGCCTTCGCCGCCGCCTCGGACCACCACATGCTGGTCCCATACCTTCTCCGCCAAAGTCTTCGGTGTTTCGGACATCGCTGTCGCGGACCTCGTCTTTCCCTGTCGTCGTCGCGCCGGTGAACGGGCTGGTTCACCTCGCGTGATCGTCTCGACATCATGCCCCCGGCGCGCACCGAAGATGTCGTAGTTGTGCAATCTCAGCATGCGGGAGGCTAATATCGTTCTATGAGACAGCATAGCCCCAATGGCCTCGTCGACAAATCGAGCGGTATCGGTGTCCTCGACAAGGCGATGGCGGTGCTGCACGCGGTGGCCGAGAAGCCCTGCAATCTGGGCGATCTGTGCGCTCGAACGAGCCTGCCCAGGGCCACGGCCCACCGGCTCGCGGTCGGCCTGGAGACCCACCGGCTTCTGGTACGAGATGCCGACGGCCTGTGGCGGACCGGGCCGGGACTGGGCGAGCTCGCGGCGAGCGCATCGGATGCCCTCCTCGATGCTGCTGCCTCGGTACTCCCCCGCCTACGCGAGATCACCGGCGAGAGTGTGCAGATCTATCGGCGCGAAGGAACGGTGCGGGTGTGCGTGGCGTCCATGGAGCCGCCGACCGGACTTCGAGACACCGTGCTCGTCGGAGCACGCCTGCCGATGACGGCCGGGTCGGGTGCCAAAGTGCTTCTCGCATGGGCAGATTCACAGACTCAACGAACAGTTCTGCCCGATGCGGAATTCGGTGAGCGCACCCTCCTCGAGGTTCGACGGCGCGGTTGGGCGCAGAGTGCGGGCGAGCGCGAACCGGGCGTCGCGAGCGTTGCCGCGCCGGTGCGCGACAGCAACGACGTTGTGGTGGCGGCGATCTCGGTGTCGGGACCGATCGATCGAATCGGGCGCAAGCCCGGAGCGCGCTGGGCAGCCGATCTCCTGGCGGCCGCGGACGCACTGCACAAGCGACTCTGAGGCAGGGCGCAGACCTCACGGCCCGAGGAAAACCAGCTGATCGCGCTGCGAGAGTGGGGTACCTTCGTCTCGAGCGGCCTACCCGGCCGGTCGTCGACTGCGAGGAGTCACCCATGCCCGAATCCGGCAGTGAAGAACTGAAGAAGAAATTCCGCGAAGTCCTGGAACAGAAGAACAGCAAGTCCCACAATTCCGTCGAACACAAGGACGGTGGGCCGAAGGTCAACAACGCTCACGGTCCGGCCGACCATCAGAAGATGTTCCGCCGCAAGAGCGTCTGAGACGCCCACACCGAAACGACAACACCCTCCCGATCCACGGATCGAGAGGGTGTTGTCTGTTGTAGCCCCGACGGGATTCGAACCCGCGCTACCGCCTTGAGAGGGCGGCGTCCTAGGCCGCTAGACGACGGGGCCAGGAACTTCACCTGCATTGTTGTTCGAGCTTGTAACGCTGAGCCAGCTTAACTGCCTCGGCCTCGGCGACAAAATCGCCTTCACCTGCTCGCTGGGGTACCAGGACTCGAACCTAGAATGGCGGTACCAGAAACCGCTGTGTTGCCAATTACACCATACCCCAATGGACTTGAATCGAACTGCGCATCACGATCGATGTGCACTGCGTTTCGAGCCGGGATAGAGACTATCAAAGGTGACTACCCATTCTGCAAATCGGCTGCTCAGAGCCACCGAAACCGCGCGGCGCAGACTTCGGGGCCGGCCCGAGTCGCAGCTTCCTCGGGCCCCAGGAGCCCCCTCGACGCCTCGTCCGACCAGTGGAGCAGACTTGTTCTCCGTGACCGATCGCAGACCCAGCCGAGTCCGATGAGGGTTCTGCTCGTTCCTCAGGGCGAGCAGGCGGTACTGACGTACCTCGCCGACGACGGCTCGATGCAGAGTGAACCCACGGTGGCCGAGGATCCGGTCGCGGCCGTTGCCGGGCTGGAGCGAGACGAACGGCCGAGGTGGGTGTGGGAGGACACCAGCCGGATCTACCCTCGGTTGCTCGAACGAGGAGTACGCGTCCGCCGCTGTCACGATCTGGCCCTGGTCGGTGCGATTCTGGCGATGCGCGCCGGCTCGGCGACTGCCCCTTCGGCTCCCGCCGACCTGCGGCCGGGGCTGTTCGACGCGAACCCCAACTCCGATCCCGCGGCCGTGCTCACCGAGTATCGGCGTCAGCTTCGCGACATCGGTGACGATCGCGCACTGCACCTGCTGGCGGCGGCCGAGTCGGCCGGGGGCCTGGCCGCCGCGGAGATGACCTTCGACGGGTTGCCGTTCTCCGCGTCGGCACATCGCCGTCATCTGGACACGATGCTCGGTGCGCGGCCGCTGGACGGTTCTCCACCCCCGGCTCTCGTCGAGCTCGAGAACCAGATCTCGTCGGCGTTCGGGCGGCGCGTCAACCCTGCCTCTCCCGTGGAGCTGGTGGCCGCGTTCGCGCGCGTCGGTATCGAACTGACATCGACTCGCGCGCACGTCATCCGCGACATCGACCACCCGGCAGTTCCGCTGCTGCTGCGCCACCGCGATCTGTCGAAGCTGCACGCTGCGAACGGGTGGGCATGGCTCGACGCGTGGGTTCGCGACGATCGTTTCCGTCCGGTCTATGTTCCCGGCGCTGTGGTCTCGGGCCGGTGGGCCAGTCGCGGCGGAGGCGGCCTGCAGATTCCGAAACCCCTGCGCGCCAGTGTGATCGCCGATCCCGGTTACACCTTCGTGGCCGCCGACGCCGGTCAGCTCGAACCGCGCATTCTCGCTGCGATGTCCGGCGATCCCGGTATGGTCGCCGCGGCAGGCACCGCAGATCTGTATGCACCGGTGGCGGCAGCATCGTTCGGCGGCGATCGCAGCCACGCCAAGGTTGCCGTTCTCGGGGTCCTGTACGGGGCGACCTCCGGCGAGGCGCGTTCGCTGCTGACGCGACTACGGGCCTCGTTCCCCGGTGCCGTCGCACTGGTGGAGGAGGCCGCCCGCGCGGGAGAACGGGGCGAGGTCGTTCGTTCGTGGCTCGGACGGGCCTGCCCACCGCCCTCGCCGCAGTGGTGGTCGGAAGGTGACGCGCACGCGCGGGGCCGGTTCATGCGCAATTTCGTCGTGCAGGCCACCGCCGCCGAGTGGGCGCTGTGCTTGTTGGCCGATCTGCGTGGCCGGTTGGCCGGGAGTGGAGCCCGCAGGAGTGACCCGAATGCCGGGAGCGGAGCCCGCAGGAGCGACGGGGATTCCGGGACCAGCAGCGAGTTGGTGTTCTTTCAACACGACGAGGTGGTGGTGCATTGTCCCGTCGCCGATTCGGAGCGTGCCGCCGAAGCGATTGCAGCATCGGCGTTGTCGGCAACTCGGCTGATGTTCGGCGACACGGCCGTCCGGTTTCCGATGGAGACGAGAATCGACCGCTTCTACGGCGCTTCGGCTGCCCGCTCGGAGCCGGATTCGGACTGAGCTCCCGGTGGGTCGGCGAACGTCACGTCGATGTCCTCGAACGGCTTGCTGCGTTGTGCTTCTGCCTGTCCGGTGTAGGTGAGTTTGTCACCTTCGGTCAGTTCGACATCGTCGGTGAACGGGGCCAGAAGGGACCGCGGGAACAGCCTGTCGACACGAACCACGTTGATCTCGATGCAGATCACGATCGATACCGAGGTCACGTACAGAAAGGCCAACAGCCCGAGCACCACTGCAAAGACACCGTTCGTCACCGTCGAACTCGCGGCGACGTATTTCACGTACACACCGCCGAACGTCTGCAGTAGCTGCCACGTCAGACCGGCCACTACGGCTCCCGGAAGTACCTGTCCGATCGACACCGCTCGCACTGTGGCGAGCCGAAACGCAACGACGAACACCCCGACGTACAGCAGCGTTCCGATCACGAAGACGACGAGACCTGATTCCGGGCCGAAATATCCTGCGGCACTGAGCACATTCAGTGCGGTGATAGCCAGTACCGCCAGGCCCACGGTGCTCAGCAAACCCAGTCCCCGCACTCGGGCTCGAATCGGATCGGGCCGGAGATTCTTCGGTACGGCCCATGCGGTGTTCATCGCGTTCTGCAGCGCAACGGACACACCGAGCCCGCCGTACAGCGACCCGAGGATACCCACCGTCAGACCGACCGTGCCGCCACCTATCCGTTCGGGACGCCCCAATTCTTCACCGACCGCCGGGATCTGACCGAGTGCCGAGTTCAGGATCTGTTGTTGCAGCTCCGGGTTGCCCATCAACACGATGCCCAGAATCACGGAGAAGAGCAGCAGCGCAGGAAAGAGCGAGACGAAGGCGTAGTACGTGATCAGGGCGGCGAGGTAGCCGCCCTGATCGTCGACGAACTTGTACACCACCGCAATGGGATAGCCGAGAACCGGTCGCCTGCGCTGGAGTCGATCCAGTCGATCGGAGACACTCATTCGAGGCTGCCCCCGCGGCCCGCGGTGCGCCTGGGGCCGTGCGCCGTCACGCCACCCGGGCGCGTGCTGCAGCCAGGCGTGCCAGGGTCTTCTCGCGCCCGAGCAATTCCATGGACTCGTACAGCGGCGGACTGATGTGCGACCCGGTCACTCCCACCCGAATCGGGGCGAAAGCCTTGCGCGGCTTGAGCTCGAGCTTCTCGATCAGCGCGTCCTTGAGAGTCGCCTCCAGATCGGCCGTGGTCCAGGTCTGCAACGCCGTCAGCGCCTCGACCGAGGCGTCGAGAACGGGTGCGGCATCGGCACCGAGGTTCTTCGCCGCGGCTGCAGGGTCGATCTCGAAGTCCGCCTCGTCGACGAACAGGAACTTCAGCAGTCCCCAGGCATCCGAGAGGACGACGATGCGGGTCTGCACCAGATCGGCCGCGACGGCGAACACCTTCTCGTCGACCGGCTCGGTGAGATTGCCCTGCGCGACGAGGTATTCGCGCAACCGCGCCGCGAAATCGTCAGCTGCCAGCATCCTGATGTGCTCGGCGTTGATCGCGTCGGCCTTCTTCTGATCGAAGCGTGCCGGGTTGGAATTAACCGACGAGATCTCGAACGCCGCCACCATCTCGTCGAGAGAGAAGACGTCGTGATCGTCCGAGATGCCCCAGCCGAGAAGAGCGAGGTAGTTCAGCAGACCTTCCGGAACGAACCCACGATCGCGGTGGATGAACAGATTCGATTCGGGGTCACGCTTGGACAGCTTCTTGTTGCCCTGGCCCATGACGAACGGCAGGTGCCCGAACTCGGGGGTGCGTTCTGCGACGCCGATCCGGATCAGTGCCTCGTAGAGAGCGAGCTGACGAGGCGTCGACGACAGCAGGTCCTCACCGCGCAGGACGTGGGTGATCTTCATCAGTGCGTCGTCCACCGGATTGACCAACGTGTACAGCGGAACTCCGTTGCCTCGGGTCAGAGCGAAATCCGGTACGGTCCCGGCCTTGAACGTGGTCTCCCCGCGCACGAGGTCGTTCCACGTCAGATCGTGATCGGGCATCCGCAGTCGCACGACGGCCCCGCGTCCCTCGCTTCGATAGGCCTCGCGCTGCTCCGGAGTCAGGTCGCGGTCGAAGTTGTCGTAACCGAGTTTGGGGTCGCGTCCGGCTGCCTTGTGACGGGATTCCACTTCCTCCGGCGTGGAGAACGACTCGTAGGCCTCGCCGGCGTCGAGCAACTGCTGCACGACGGCAACGTGTTGCTCGCGACGCAGCGACTGCCGGTAGGGCTCGTACGGGCCACCCACCTCGGGGCCCTCGTCCCACTCGAGGCCGAGCCAGCGCAACGCGTCGAGCAGGGCGGCGTAGGACTCTTCGGAGTCGCGTGCTGCGTCGGTGTCCTCGATGCGAAAGACGAAGGTGCCGCCGTGATGCCGGGCGAACGCCCAGTTGAACAGTGCGGTTCGGACCAGACCGACGTGCGGGGTCCCGGTGGGCGACGGGCAGAACCGAACGCGGACATCTGTTGCTGTGGTCATGCTCGCCCTACTTCTTCGCTGCGACGGGGTTGGTCAGGGTACCGATTCCCTCGACGGTGATCGACACGCTGTCTCCGTCGGTGATGGGCCCGACTCCCTCGGGGGTTCCGGTGAGAATGACGTCTCCGGGGAGCAGTGTCATCACCGCGGACACCCACTCGATGATCTTCGGAATGTCGTGCAGCAGAAGCGAAGTACGACTCTGCTGCTTGACCACGCCGTCGACCTCGGTCTTGATCTCGAGATCGGTCGGGTCGAGCGAGGTCTCGATCCAGGGCCCGAGTGGGCAGAAGGTGTCGTGTCCCTTGGCGCGAGTCCACTGTCCGTCGTGCTTCTGGTGGTCACGGGCCGAGACGTCGTTGGCGACGGTGTATCCGAGCACCACCTCGTACGCCTTGGAGGCCGGGACGTCCTTGCACGGGCGGCCGATGACGATCGCCAGTTCACCCTCGAAGTGCACCTCGTTCGAGGACGGTGGCAGCACGATGGGCGCTCCGGGCCCGACGATGGAGGTGTTCGGCTTGATGAAGATCACGGGGTCCTTCGGAGCCTCACCGCCCATCTCGGCCACGTGCGCGGCGTAGTTCTTCCCGATGGCGATGACCTTGCTGGCGAGGATGGGGGCGAGCAGTCGCACGTCGGCCAGAGGCCACGACCGACCCGTGAACGTGGGTGTGCCGAAAGGATGTTCGGCGATTTCCTTCGCAGTCTGCGAGTCACCCTCACCTTCGATACTCACGAATGCCACACCATCAGGACTTGCAATTCGACCGAGACGCATGACGGAAGTCTATCGACCGTCGTTCTCCGCACGTCGACGCCGTCCGATCCACCGATCTTTCGCCGGTGTAAAGTTCGCGTTGATCCACATAGCAAGATCGTATGTCCATATTTTGAGACGGAAGGCCGGAATGAGCGACACGAAGCAGTTGTCCAGCATCGGCGAGACGCGACGGTGGTTCATGCTCGTGCTCGGGATGCTCGCGCAGACTGCGGGCGCCGTCTTCATCAACGGTGCTGCATTTCTCATTCCTGCCCTGCACGACGACCGGGGACTCGGCCTTGCGACTGCAGGATTCGTGGTTGCGATGCCCACCGTCGGCATCATGCTGACCCTCATCGCATGGGGCGTGCTCGTCGACCGCATCGGCGAACGTCTCGTTCTGGTGATCGGGCTCGGGCTCACGGCCGCAGCGAGTCTCGGCGCGGTGGTCAGCACGTCCATCCCGGTGCTCGCCGTCCTGCTGCTGGTCGGCGGTATGGCAGCGGCCAGTGCGAACAGCGCGAGCGGACGCGTGGTGGTGGGATGGTTCCCGCCGCATCGCCGTGGACTGGCAATGGGCATCAGGCAGATGTCGGTGCCCCTGGGCGTTGCCCTTGCCGCCCTCACCATCCCACCCATCGCCCGTGACCACGGCGTCGGAGTGGCACTGCTCGTACCCGCTGCGGTGTGCGCTGCGAGCGCCCTGCTCTGCCTGGCGGTCGTCGACCCTCCCCGTCCGAATCGTATCGACGCGGCGGCGCAGGGTCTGCTCGACAATCCGTACCGAGGCAGCAGCCAACTGTGGCGCATTCATGCCACGTCCATCCTGCTGGTGGTTCCGCAGTACGTGGTCTGGACATTTGCGCTCGTGTGGCTGATGACCGACCGAGGGTGGACTGCTGCGGCCGCGGGCGTCCTCGTCACCGTCACCCAGATCCTCGGTGCACTGGGCCGGATGAGCGTCGGAGCACTCTCCGATCGGGTCGGTAGCCGCATGCGGCCCCTACGGTGGGTTGCGGCCACCGCCACCGTCAGCATGCTGGGGCTCGGCATCGCCGACTGGTTCGACTCCCCCGCCGCAATCGTCCTGCTCGTCGTCGCGTCCGTCGCCACCGTTGCACCGAACGGCCTTGCCTTCACTGCTGTCGCAGAGATATCGGGACCGTATTGGAGCGGACGCGCCCTCGGCGTGCAGAACACGAGTCAGTACGTGTTCGCGTCGGCCGTACCGCCGATCTTCGGGGCGCTTGCGACGGTCAGCTTTCCCGTCGCATTCCTGGTGTCGGCGATCTTCCCTGCACTCTCCGTGCCGATCGTCCCCGACGATCCGCGTTCCGAGACTTTCGACGAGAATTCCGACAGCGCCGGCTGATCCAGACCTGCGGGGATGCCCGAGAAACACGACATGCCACGGTGGGCAGTCGGCCCACCGTGGCATGTCGTGACGGCCCTGCTACAGACGCGCTGCGATTCTCGCGCCGATGTCCTTCGTCGACGCGGTTGTGGTTCCTCGCTCGGCGAGATCCGCTGCGACAGCGGCTTCCACCCGCGCCGCACCTGCCGCATCGCCGAGATGATCGAGCAACAACGACACCGACAGGATCGCGGCCGTCGGGTCCGCCTTCTGCTGCCCTGCGATGTCGGGAGCACTGCCGTGCACGGGCTCGAACATACTCGGATTGGTTCCGGTCGCATCGATGTTTCCGCTTGCGGCCAAACCGATTCCGCCGGTCACCGCCGCCGACAGGTCCGTCACGATGTCACCGAACAGATTGTCGGTGACGATGACGTCGAACCGGCCCGGGTCGGTCACGAGGTGAATCATCGCGGCGTCGATGTGCTGGTACGCGACCTCGACGTCCGGGAACTCGGCCGCGACCTCGTCCACCGTGCGAGCCCAGAGGCTGCCTGCGAACGTGAGCACATTGGTCTTGTGCAGCAGCGTCAGATGCTTGCGCCGAGTCAGAGCCCGCTCGAAACCGTTGCGCACCACCCGCTCGACCCCGTAACGGGTGTTGACACTGACCTCGGTGGCCACCTCGTGCGGGGTGCCGACACGAAGCGCGCCACCGTTGCCGGTGTACGGCCCCTCGGTGCCCTCCCGCACGACCACGACGTCGATGTCCTTGTCACCGGCGAGTGGGCCGACGACACCCGGGTACAGCTTGGCCGGACGCAGGTTGATGTGGTGATCGAGCTCGAACCGAGCGCGCAACAGCAGTCCGCGCTCGAGCACGCCGCTCGGAACCGACGGATCACCGATGGCTCCCAACAGAATTGCGTCGTGCTCGCGCAGTTCGGCCAACACCGAGTCCGGCAGCAGTTCCCCGGTGGCGTTGTAGCGACGCGCGCCGAGGTCGTACTCGGTCTTCTCGGCACCGGGTGCAACGACGTCGAGCACGGCGAGCGCCTCGGTGACGACCTCCGGTCCGATACCGTCTCCGGCGATGACGGCCAGCTTCATCTCACTCCTCGTGATTCTTCGACTTCGTTCTATCGACTGCGAGCGATGCTCAGGACAGGTCGACCAGTTCGATGGTGGACGCGCCGACCGCGGTGGCGATGCTCGCGCTCAACTCCTCCGACACGTCCTTGTCGACGCGCAGCAGAATCGTTGCGCCGTCGCCCTCGGAGTCCTGGCTCAGTGCGGCGGCCTGGATGTCGATGCCGGCATCGCCGAGCAGGGTGCCGATCCGGCCGAGGCTGCCGGGCTGATCCGCGTAGTTGACGATGAGGTTCTTGCCCTCGGCACGGAGGTCGAAGTTGCGGCCGTTGATGTTGACGATCTTCTCGACCTGCGTGGTGCCGGTCAGAGTGCCCGCGACGTTGAGCACCGAGCCGTCGCCGTAGACGGCGCGGATGTCGACCACGCTGCGGTGGTTCTCGCTCTCGGACGCGGTGGTGACCTCGGCGGTGACGCCACGCTCCTCGGCGAGCGACGGGGCGTTGACGAACGTGACCGAGTCCTCGATGACGGCGGAGAACAGACCGCGCAGCGCCGAGAGCTTGAGGATCTCGACGTCCTCGGCGGCGAGTTCGCCGCGGACGTCGACCGACAGCGACGTGGGAAGTTCGGTGGACAGAGCGCCGAGCAGCACACCCTGCTTACGCACGATCTCGAGCCACGGCGACACCTCCTCGCCCACGGCGCCACCCTTGACGTTGACGGCATCGGGCACGAATTCGCCTGCGAGAGCGAGCAGAACCGACTTGGCGACATCGGTGCCCGCCCGGTCCTGTGCCTCGGTCGTCGACGCGCCGAGGTGCGGGGTGACCACGACCTGCGGCAGCTCGAACAGGGGGCTGTCGGTGCACGGCTCGGAGGCGTAGACGTCGATTCCGGCGGCGAACACATGTCCACTGGTGATGGCGTCGGCCAGGGCCTGCTCGTCCACCAGCCCACCGCGAGCAGCATTGACGACGATGACACCCGGCTTGGTCTTGGCCAGGGCTTCCTTGCCGATGATGCCCTTGGTCTCCGGGGTCTTCGGGAGGTGAACCGAGAACATGTCGGCGCGCTCGAGCAGCTCGTCCAGGCTCACCAGTTCGATGCCGAGCTGGGCGGCGCGCGCGGCCGAGACGTAGGGGTCGTAGGCGATGATATGGGTCTCGAATGCTGCAAGACGCTGTGCGAACAGCTGACCGATGCGGCCGAGTCCGACGACGCCGACGGTCTTGCCGAAGATCTCGACACCGTTGAACTTGCTGCGCTTCCACTCGTGCCGACGCAGAGTGGCGTCGGCGGCGGGGATCTGGCGCGCGGCCGACAGCAGCAGCGTCACCGCATGCTCGGCGGCGGTGTGGATGTTGGAGGTCGGGGCGTTGACGACGAGGACACCGCGCTCGGTGGCTGCAGGTACGTCGACGTTGTCCAGACCGACGCCGGCGCGGGCGACGATCTTGAGATTGGTTCCGGCGGCGAGAACCTCTGCGTCGACCGTGGTCGCGGAACGCACCAGGATCGCGTCGGCCTCGGGGACCGCGGCCAGCAGCGCGGGGCGATCCGGGCCGTCGACCCAACGGACCTCGACGCCGTCGCCCAATGCCTCGACGGTGGACGGCGCAAGTTTGTCGGCGATCAGAACGACAGGACGGCCTGGCTGGCTCACGTGAAGAACTCCCTATGTCGGTTCGAGACTGTTGTCGGTGAAAAGTCGGAGCTGGTGCAGCAGAAACAGTTTAGAGGCCGGAGACGTCGAACTGTGACGCCACCTGCCTCACGCATCGAAGGGCACCCCTACGGATGCAGGGGTGCCCTTCGATCAGCATGCGTGAGAACGTGATTCGATGAGAATCAGGCCGTTTCGGTGATCGGGCGATCGACCCAGCTCATCAGGTCGCGCAGCTTCTTGCCGGTGACCTCGATGGGGTGCTCGGCGTTGGCCTTGCGCAGGCCTTCGAGCTCGGTGTTGCCGTTCTCGACGTTGGCGACGAGGCGACGGGTGAACTCACCCGACTGGATGTCGGCCAGGATCGCCTTCATGCGCTCCTTGGTGCCTGCGTCGATCACGCGCGGTCCCGAGAGGTAGCCACCGAACTCCGCGGTGTCGGACACCGAGTAGTTCATCCGAGCGATGCCGCCCTCGTACATGAGGTCGACGATGAGCTTGAGCTCGTGCAGCACCTCGAAGTACGCCATCTCGGGCGCGTATCCGGCCTCGACCATGACCTCGAAGCCCGTCTTGACGAGCTCCTCGGTGCCGCCGCACAGCACGGCCTGCTCGCCGAAGAGGTCGGTCTCGGTCTCTTCCTTGAACGTGGTCTTGATGACGCCTGCGCGCGTTCCGCCGATGCCCTTGGCCCAGGACAGAGCCAGTGCCTGACCTTCGCCCTTGGGGTCCTGGTCGATGGCGATGAGCGCGGGAACGCCCTTGCCGTCGACGAACTGGCGACGCACGAGGTGGCCGGGGCCCTTGGGTGCGACCATGCCGACGGTGACGAACTCCGGTGCCTTGATCAGGTCGAAGTGGATGTTGAGTCCGTGCCCGAAGAACAGCGCGTCGCCGTCCTTCAGGTTGGGCTCGATCTCCTCGGAGAAGATCTTGGCCTGCGCGGTGTCGGGTGCGAGCACCATGATCACGTCGGCCCATTCGGACACCTCGGCGGGAGTGCCGACCTTCAGGCCCTGCTCCTCCGCCTTGGCGCGGGACTTCGAGCCCGCGGCCAGGCCGATGCGCACATCGACACCGGAGTCGCGCAGGCTCAGCGAGTGCGCGTGGCCCTGGCTTCCGTAACCGATCACAGCGACCTTGCGGCCCTGGATGATCGACAGATCAGCATCGTCGTCGTAGAACATCTCGACTGCCACTGTTTGTAACCTTTCCTCTTCGATTTCGCTGAAAATCACGTCCGTCGCTCAGCGCGACGCTGTGATCGATTTCGGTCCACGTCCGACGGCAACGACTCCCGACTGAACTATTTCTCGAATTCCATAGGGGTCCAACATCTTCAGCAACGCATCGAGCTTCGAGCGGGTGCCCGTCGCCTCGACCGTCACGGCCTCGGGAGACACGTCGATCACCTTGGCGCGGAACAGGTTCACCGTTTCGATGACCTCACTGCGCACACTCGCGTCGGCGCGGACCTTGATCAGCACCAACTCGCGAGCCACCGAGGAGTCGTCGTCCTGCTCGACGATCTTGATGACGTTGATGAGCTTGTTGAGCTGCTTGGTCACCTGCTCGAGCGGGAATTCGTCGACGGTGACCACGATCGTCATCCGCGAGATCTCGGGAATCTCGGTACCGCCGACGGCAAGCGAGGAGATGTTGAAACCACGGCGCGAGAACAACGCGGCGACGCGGGCCAGCACACCTGGCTTGTCCTCGACGAGGACGCTGAGGGTATGGCTCGTGCTCACTTGTCGGTGCCTTTCACGTCGTCGATCTGCGGGTGTGGGGCCTGCTCGCGCTCCATGGCCTCGTCGAGGCCGGGCTCGCTTCCCACGGTCTCGTCCTCGTCGAACAGCGGACGGATTCCGCGCGCGGCCATGATCTCGTCGTTGCCGGTACCGGCAGCGACCATCGGCCACACCTGTGCGTCGGCTCCCACGATGAAGTCGATGACGACCGGACGATCGTTGATCGCTCGTGCCTGAGCGATCACCGCGTCGACGTCCTCTTCCCGCTCGCACCGCAGCCCGACGCAACCGAGCGCCTCGGCGAGCTTCACGAAATCGGGGATGCGAACGGCACCGTGGGTACCGAGATTGGTGTTGGAGTAGCGCTCCTCGTAGAACAGGGTCTGCCACTGGCGAACCATGCCGAGGTTGCCGTTGTTGATGAGTGCGACCTTGATCGGGATGCCCTCGACCGCGCAGGTCGCGAGTTCCTGATTGGTCATCTGGAAGCATCCGTCGCCGTCGATGGCCCACACCTCGGCGTCGGGGAGGCCCCTCTTGGCACCCATTGCGGCCGGAACCGCGTACCCCATCGTGCCGAGGCCGCCCGAGTTGAGCCACGTACGCGGCTTCTCGTAGTTGATGAACTGTGCAGCCCACATCTGGTGCTGACCGACGCCGGCGCAGTAGATCGCGTCGGGGCCGGCGAACTTGCCGACCGAGCTGATGACGAACTCCGGTGACATCGATCCGTCGGACGGGCGGTCGTAACTCAGCGGGTAGGTCTTGCGGATGCCGTTCAGGTAGACCCACCACTGCTCGAGATCGAGCGTGGTTCCGGTCGCACGGTCCGCCCGCAGTGCCTCGATGAGCTCGGTGATGACCTCACGGCAGTCGCCGACGATCGGCACGTCGGCGTAGCGGTTCTTGCCGATCTCGGCCGGATCGATGTCGGCGTGGATGACCTTGGCATCCGGTGCGAAGGACGAGAGCTGGCCGGTGACTCGGTCGTCGAACCGGGCACCGAGCGTGATCAGCAGATCGCTCCGCTGCAATGCGGCCACCGCGGCGACGGTGCCGTGCATACCCGGCATGCCGAGGTTCAGATTGTGCGAGTCGGGGAACGCGCCGCGGGCCATCAGAGTGGTCACGACAGGAATTCCGGTCAGTTCGGCCAGCTCGAGCAGCTCCGCCGAGGCGTCGGCCTTGATGACGCCGCCACCGACATAGAGCACCGGCTGCTTGGCGTCGGCGATGTAGCGGGCCGCTTCGCGGACCTGCTTGCCGTGCGGCTTGGTGACCGGACGGTAGCCGGGCAGACGCATCTCCGGCGGCCACGAGAACGTGGTCTGCGCCTGCAGGACGTCCTTGGGGATGTCGACGAGCACCGCACCGGGACGGCCCGAGGCGGCGATGTAGAACGCCTCGGCCATGATGCGCGGGATGTCGGCACCGTCGGTGATGAGGAAGTTGTGCTTGGTGATCGGCATCGTGATACCCGAGATGTCGGCTTCCTGGAAGCCGTCGGTCCCGATGAGACTACGGGCGACCTGGCCGGTGATCGCGACGACGGGAACCGAATCCATCTGAGCGTCGGCGAGTGGGGTGACGAGGTTGGTCGCGCCGGGACCGGACGTTGCCATGCAGACGCCGACCTTGCCGGTCGCCTGGGCGTAGCCGGTCGCGGCGTGGCCTGCACCCTGCTCGTGGCGCACCAGAATGTGGCGCACCTTCACCGAGTCGAAGAGCGGGTCGTAGACCGGGAGAACCGCGCCACCGGGAATGCCGAATACGGTGTCGACGTCGAGTTCTTCGAGGGCCCGAACGACCGACTGTGCGCCGGTGACCTTCTCCGGTGCGACGTGGCGTCGCGATCCGTTGGTCACTGCGTCTGCGGACGGGCTGGCGGCTGTCCCCGACTTACGGGTCGTGGGCCCTGGGCGTGCGGTTGGTGCGCTCACTGATTGCTTCCTCAGGAATGTGAAATTGCTGGGCGATCTCTGGGCAAGAAAAAACCCCCGTCAGCGTGAGCTGTACGAGGGTGGCGCGTCGATGCGAGTTTGAACAACCGGCTCAGGCGTTGACGCGCCGGCCGATTACGAGTATCCAATTCCGCTTCACGCGCTCGACGGTAGGCGCGCGCACAGGGAAGAGTCAAACTCGTCACGACGCAATCCCATTATGTGAGATCGCGTAGATGCAATGCGAAGATGAATGGGTGTCGTCTTCGCAGCAGTCCGAACCACCTCGGCCATCATCCCACACCGCACCCGAGTCACCGAAAGGTGCCGAGGGACCGCAACCACCGACAGCGCAGGTCATTCGAGTCCCACGCCTCGCGCTCCTCGGCGTCGGCCTGTTGCTCTTCGGCACCGGACTGACCGCCGCCAGCTGGCCCCTGGCCATGGGCTGGCTGCTCATACTGCCCATCGTCGCCGGCATCTGGGTGTTTCGGGTGCGCACGGTCGTCTCTCCCGAGGCGATCACGGCGCGACGGTTCGTGGGTTCGGATGTGATCGCGTGGGACTCGGTGGCGGGTCTGCACTTCCCGGACCGTCGATGGGCGCGTGTGGTCCTGACCGACAAGAGCGAGAAGTCCCTACCGCTCGTGCGATTCGACCTACTCCCCCAGCTCGCCGCGGCCAGCGGCGGCCGTATCACCGACCCCTACGCCGCGGCCGCCGCTGCTGCCGCCGCGAAGGATCGGGACCGTGAGGAAGCCGACGACACCGAGGGCGACGGCGAACAGGCACCGAAGGACCGGTAGTCGACGGCGAGTAATCTCCTCGGTGCGAGAAACCGCTGCAACGAACGAGGACAACGCACTATGCCGCCGCTACGCTCACGGGTCACCACTGTCGGACGCAACGCCGCGGGCGCACGCTCGCTGTGGCGCGCCACCGGAATGACCGATTCGGACTTCGGAAAACCCATCGTCGCCATCGCGAACTCGTACACCCAGTTCGTCCCCGGCCACGTGCATCTGAAGAACGTGGGCGAGATCGTCGCCGACGCCGTACGAGCTGCAGGCGGGGTACCCCGGGAGTTCCACACCATCGCCGTCGACGACGGAATCGCCATGGGTCACGGCGGCATGTTGTACTCGCTGCCCAGCCGCGAGATCATCGCCGACTCCGTCGAGTACATGGCCAACGCCCATACTGCCGACGCCTTGGTGTGCATCTCGAACTGCGACAAGATCACTCCCGGCATGCTCAATGCCGCGATGCGCCTGAACATCCCTGCCGTCTTCGTCTCCGGTGGACCGATGGAGGCAGGCAAGGCCGTGGTCGTCGACGGCGTCGCGCAGGCACCGACCGACCTGATCACCGCGATCTCCGCCAGCGCCAACGACGCCGTGTCCGAGGCGGGCCTCGACGAGGTCGAGCGCAGCGCGTGCCCCACGTGCGGGTCGTGCTCGGGCATGTTCACGGCCAACTCGATGAACTGCCTCACCGAGGCGCTCGGTCTCGCCTTGCCCGGCAACGGCTCCACGCTGGCCACTCACGCGGCCCGCCGCGCGCTGTTCACACGTGCAGGCACCACCATCGTCGAGGCAGCGCTGAAGTACTACCGCGACGAGGACGAATCGGTCCTCCCCCGCAACATCGCCACTCCGGCCGCGTTCCGCAACGCCATGGCTCTCGACGTCGCGATGGGCGGATCCACCAATACGGTGCTGCACACCCTCGCTGCCGCGCAGGAAGGCGAGGTCGACTTCGATCTGGACTCCATCGACGCCATCAGCCGCAAGGTCCCGTGCCTGTCGAAGGTCTCCCCCAATTCCGACTACCACATGGAGGACGTGCACCGCGCCGGCGGAATCCCGGCCCTGCTCGGCGAACTGCGACGCGCGAACCTGCTCGAAACCGATGTCTCGACCGTGCACACGAAGAGCTTCGACGAATGGCTCGACACCTGGGACATTCGATCCGGCAAGGCCTCCGCCGAGGCCGTCGAGCTGTTCCACGCCGCCCCGGGCGGTGTCCGCACCGTCGAACCGTTCTCCACCGGCAACCGCTGGTCCTCGCTCGACACGGACGCCGCAGGTGGCTGCATCCGCGATCTCGAGCATGCCTACACGGTCGAGGGTGGTCTGGTGGTACTGCGCGGCAACATCGCCGTCGACGGTGCAATCCTCAAGACCGCAGGGATCGACGAGGACCTGTTCTCCTTCCAGGGTCCGGCACTGGTCGTCGAGTCGCAGGAAGAAGCGGTCTCGGCCATCCTGCAGAAGAAGATTCGGCCCGGTGACGTGCTGGTCGTCCGCTACGAGGGCCCCAAGGGCGGCCCGGGCATGCAGGAAATGCTGCACCCGACGGCCTTCCTCAAGGGGGCCGGACTGGGCAAGGTCTGCGCACTGATCACCGACGGCCGCTTCTCCGGCGGAACTTCGGGACTGTCCATCGGACACATCTCCCCCGAGGCCGCCGCCGGCGGTGTGATCGGGCTCGTCGAGAACGGCGACCAGGTCCGAATCGACGTCGCCACCCGCACCCTTGAGATCCTCGTCGACGACGAGACCCTCAAGACGCGACGCGCGAAGATGAACGCGTCCGAGCGGCCGTGGCAGCCGGTCGATCGCCAGCGCACGGTCACCACCGCTCTACGCGCCTACGCCGCCCTGGCGACATCGGCGGACAAGGGTGCCGTTCGCTACGTCCCCTGAGGGTGAAAACCACGTGAGCGGAACTTCGTAGCAGGCTACGAAGTTCCGCTCACGTGGTCGGGCGGCTGTCAGAGGTCAGCGAACGACGGGGTTGGCCCCGTTGAGGAAGATCCAGATGCACACGCCTGCGGCGATGCCGACGACGAGCGCCAGGAACGAACCGATCCGCGGCCGGGTGGCCCATCCACGTCGGCCGTCGAACGCGATGCGTCCCGGGCCGGTGAGAATGATCGCCGCTGCAGCGAAGCCGAGGACCGTCTCGTACTCGACACCGCCGCTGCCCGAGAACTGCAATCCGGGCTCGACGGCCTGCTTGAAGCACCAGGCGTTGATGATCGTGGCCAGCACGGCCGCGCCCGCAAGTGGTGTCGCCAGACCCAGGATCAGCAGCGCTCCACCGAGGGTTTCGCCAGCCGCGGCCGCGATCGCGAGAATTTCCGGGTAGCGGAATCCCGAACTCTCCAATAGGTTCTGAAATCCGTCGAGACCGGGGCCGTTCCACAGTCCGACGAGCTTCTGCAGTCCGTGACCGAGAAACACCGCTCCGATGGTGACACGGAGGACGAACAGACCGAGGTCGGTGCTGCCGCGGCGTGCGGGAACCTCGACGGTCTCGGTACGAACTTCGGGCTCCGGGGCAACGGCCGCCGCGGGCGCTGCCGCTGCGGTGGTCCCGAGGTACTCGGTGGAGCGATCGGAGTACGCACTCGACGTCGTGCTCTCGGAGGTCGACGGGCGATCGGACGTCGAATCGGCGAAGGCCGACGGTCGATATGTCTGCATCTTCTCCGTGGGCTGTGCGTCTGCCGAGCGTGCGTCGGACGACGACGAGTACGGAAAGTCGAGTTCGTCGTCGGTTCGCGGCAGTCGGTCCGAGCGCTGGGCACCGAACGCCGTGGTCGGCGGACCCGCGGCGTCGGTGCGATCGGACGCCGACGTCTCCGAGGTGGAGCGCGAGGGTGGAATCTTCTCCGTGGGATTGTCGTACGGGCTCTCGGCCGGTTCGTACGACTGATCCGGCCGGTTGGGGTCGCGCGGTGTATCGGTCACCTCCCCACAGTAGAGCCGAAGTGCGCTCCTCACCGACGTCGACGCTTACGGCCGCGTGGCGTGTCTCCCTCCACGTTCCGTAACGTTCGAAGCATGAAGCCGGTCGGAGCGTCGCCACGAACTGCAACCGCTGCCGTCGTCGCCCTGTCGATGACCGCAGCCCTGCTCGCCGGGTGCGCCCGTTTCGACGACTCGAACGCCTCTCCGTTCACTCCTGCCCCGGAGGTGGGCGCGGCCGAGCTGGAGCCGACGACTCCCAGCGACACGCCGCCGCCGTCCGATCCGAACGCGCCACCGCCGCCGTCCGGTCCGTGTGTCGACCCGGATTCGGCGGTGATCGCGACATGTCTGGACACCACGGGCGGTCTCGTCGCGCTCCCCGACGGACAGTCGGCACTGGTCGCCGAGCGTCGCACCGGTCGCATCATGGAGGTCGCTGCCGGCCGCACGCCGGTCGAGGTGGCTCGAATCGATGTCGACGGCACCGGCGACGGCGGCCTGCTCGACATCGCGCTGTCTCCGACGTACATCGAGGACAAGTTGCTCTACGCCCTCATCACCACATCCGCGGACACCAGAGTGGTCAGACTCGCTCAGGGCGATGTACCCAAGGACATCCTGACCGGCATCCCCCGCGGCGCGACGGGCAATCGCGGAGCCATCGATTTCTACACACCGAACGAACTACTGGTCCTCACCGGCGACAACGGCGATCCGGCCGCGGCGGCGAGCCCGAACTCCCTGTCCGGCAAGCTGTTACGGGTGACGTCACTGTCCCCGACGACAAACCCCCCACGCCCGCAGATCGCACTCAGCGGCATCGGCACGGCGGGCGACGTCTGCACCGACGGCACCGGAAACATCTACGTCACCGACCGGACCGCGCTGGAGGATCGCCTGCAGCGCATCGACACTCTCGGTGCAGTGTTCAACCCGGTGTGGACGTGGCCGGACCGTCCCGGTGTTGCCGGATGCGCAGCGGGCGCAGGTGGGGTGGCCGTGGCCCTCACGACGGCCAAAGCTGTTGCAGCACTGACCACGGACCCGAACACCGGAGCTGTCTCGGCCGAACCGACACTGCTGATCCAGGACGAATACGGCCAGTTGAACGGCGCGACGAGCTCGGCCGACGGACAGATCCTGGTGGGCACCGTCAACAAGAACGGGCCGACCGTCGGACCCACCGACGACCGCGTCGTCAAGGTGCCGTTCCCCGGCGGCGGCGGAGGCGGCTTCGACTGAACGACGAACGACTGCGGCCGAGCGCGATACGCGCTCGGCCGCAGTCGTTCTCGGTCGTGATCAGGGCTGACCGCAGGCCTCGAGTACCAGCTCCTTGACGCGGGCGGCATCGGCCTGGCCGCGCGTCGCCTTCATCACCGCACCGACGATCGCCCCGGCGGCCTGAACCTTGCCGCTGCGGATCTTCTCGACCACACCGGGATTCGCTGCGAGCGCCTCGTCCACGGCGGCCTGCAACTTGGTGTCGTCCTTCTCCAGTACGAGATTGCGCGCCGCCATGACCTGCGCAGGCTCACCCTCGCCCGCCAGCACCCCGTCCACCACCTGACGGGCACCGTTGTTGTTGAGCTTGCCGTCGGCGACCAGCGCAGCCACCTCGGCAACCTGAGCCGGCGTGATGGACAGATCGGTCAGTCCGACGCCGGCGATGTTGGCCTGCTGCGCCAGGTACGACACCCACCACGAGCGTGCCGCCTGCGCCGACGCACCCGCCTCGACCGTCGCCGAAACGAGCTCGAGTGCACCGGAATTCACCAGATCGCGCATCTCCTCGTCGGAGACACCCCACTCCTTCTGAATCCGACCACGGCGCAACCACGGCAGCTCGGGCAGCGTCGTCCGAAGCTCCTCTATCCAGGCCGCGTCGGGAGCGACGGGCGCAAGATCGGGCTCGGGGAAGTAGCGGTAGTCCTCGGCGGTCTCCTTCTTGCGGCCTGCGGTGGTGGTGCCGTCCGACTCCTGGAAGTGCCGAGTCTCCTGCGTCACCTCCCCACCCGATTCGAGAACCGCCGCCTGACGCCGCATCTCGTACCGAACGGCAACCTCGACGCTCTTGAGCGAGTTGACGTTCTTCGTCTCGGTGCGGGTGCCGAATTCGGTAGCCGTCTTCTCCATCAGAGACACATTGGCGTCGCAACGCAACGAGCCCTGATCCATCCGCACATCGGACACGTTCAGCGACTTCAACAGGTCACGGAGCGCGGTCACGTACGCACGAGCGACCTCGGGCGCACGCGCACCGGTCCCCGTGATGGTCTTGGTCACGATCTCCACCAACGGCACACCGGCACGGTTGTAATCGAGCAGCGAGTGCGACGCCCCCTCGATGCGCCCGGTAGCCCCGCCCACGTGCGTCGACTTACCGGTGTCCTCCTCCATGTGCGCGCGCTCGATCTCCACACGAAACGTGCTGCCGTCGTCGAGCAGCACATCGAGGTAACCCTCTGTCGCGATGGGCTCGTCGTACTGCGAGATCTGATAGTTCTTCGGCTGATCCGGGTAGAAGTAGTTCTTGCGAGCGAACCGCCCCCACGGGGTGATCGAGCAATTGAGAGCCAGCCCTATCCGAATCGCCGACTCCACGGCAGCAGCGTTCACCACCGGAAGCGCGCCGGGAAGGCTCAGGCACACCGGGCACACCTGGGTGTTCGGCTCCGCACCGAACTCGGTGGGGCAGCCGCAGAACATCTTGGTCGCCGTGCCCAACTCCACATGGACCTCCATGCCCAACACGGGGTCGAACTTGGCGAGCACATCGTCGTAATCGATCAAATCGACGGTTGCAGCAGTCATGCACGCAAGTTTATGTCCTACCCACCGCCAGCCGTTCCTGCAGGCTCCACTCCCGCCCACCCGGATCGTTCCCGCAGGCTCCACTCCCGCCTACAACGCGCGAGTAACAACGAGTCCTCGTTACCGTGCACGGGTGACTCCCCCAGAGCGACAGACACTGTCCATGACCGTGCTGATGACACCCGACATGGCCAACTTCTCCGGCAATGTCCACGGCGGCACGATTCTGAAGTTCCTGGACCAAGTGGCGTACGCCTGCGCCAGTCGCTACGCGGGGGCCTACGTCGTCACCCTGTCGGTCGATCGCGTCGTGTTTCGCGAACCCATCCACGTCGGAGAACTGGTCACGTTCTCTGCGTCGGTCAACTACACCGGCCGCACCTCCATGGAGGTCGGCATCCGAGTGGAGACCGAGAACATCCAGTGCGGTGAATTACGCCACACCAACAGCTGCTACTTCACCATGGTGGCGATCGGCGACGACGGCAAGCCGAAGACACTGCCCCAGTTGACGCCGACCACCGAGATCGGTGCCCAGCGTTTCGAGGCGGCGCGACGACGGCGCGAACTACGCCGCGAGACCGAGGAACGTGAGGCCGAGATCCAGGAAGCCTCAGGACGTATCTGACGGTCGACGCCCCGCCCGATCAGCCGAAGAACGCGGCGGCGTCGTCGTATCGGGTCTGGGGTACCCGCTTGAGTTGCTTGGTGGCCTCGGCCAGAGACACCAGGCCGATCTCGGTTCCGCGCAACGAGACCATCTTGCCGAAGTCGCCCGAATGGGCCGCATCGGTCGCATTGACGCCGAATCGTGTTGCGAGAACGCGATCGTACGGCGTCGGTGTTCCACCGCGTTGGACGTGGCCGAGCACCGTGGTCCTTACTTCCTTGTTGATGCGGCGTTCGATCTCGACACCGAGTTGGTGGGCGACTCCGGTGAATCGAACGTGGCCGAACTCGTCGATACCGCCGTCGAGAAGCTTCATCGAGCCCTCCATCGGCTTGGCACCCTCGGCGACGACACAGATGAAATGCGAGTCTCCGCGCTGAAAACGCTTGCGCACCAACGTGCATACTTCTTCGACGTCGAACGGCTGCTCGGGGATCAGCGTCATGTGCGAACCGGACGCCAGACCGGCGTGCAGAGCGATCCACCCCGCGTGCCGACCCATCACCTCGACCAGCATCACGCGCTGGTGGGATTCGGCGGTGCTGTGCAGACGGTCGATCGCATCGGTGGCGATCGTCAGCGCCGTGTCGAAGCCGAATGTGACGTCGGTGCAGTCGATGTCGTTGTCGATCGTCTTGGGCACGCCGACCACGGGCACACCCTCCTCCGACAACCACGCGGCAGCGGTCAGGGTCCCTTCGCCGCCGATCGGGATCAACACGTCGATGCCGTTGTCCTCGAGAGTCTGCTTGACCCGATCGAGTCCGGCGCGCAACACATCCGGATTGGTGCGCGCGGTGCCGAGCATCGTGCCGCCCTTGGTGAGCAACCGGTCGTTACGGTCGTCGTTGCGCAGTTGCACCCGACGGTCTTCGAGAAGCCCGCGCCATCCGTCCTGGAAACCGACGACAGTGGAGCCGTAGCGCGCGTCCGCGGTGCGTACGACTGCGCGAATCACCGCATTGAGCCCCGGGCAATCGCCGCCTCCGGTCAGAACTCCGATGCGCATCGATTTTCGCCTCTCTGCTCGCGGGTCCGTGAAGCGGACCCGGTGACGGACGTCAGCCTAATCGGGCGTTGGATGCTGCGCGCGTCGGTACCGTCCGGTCCTCACTTCGGCGTGACGACGCCGGTCTCGTAGGCCAGGACGACCGCCTGAGCGCGATCGCGCAGTCCGAGCTTCGCGAGGACCTTGCCGACGTGCGTTTTCACGGTCTGCTCGGCCAGGAACAGCGAACCCGCTATCTCGGAGTTGGACATGCCGGTGGCGATCAGTTCGAGAACCTCGCGTTCCCGCGGAGTCAGATCGCTCAGACGCGCGGACGTCTGCCGCCGAGCTCCCCGCCGGGAGGTGACGTCGGCGATGAGCCGTCTCGTCACCGACGGCGCCAACAACGCCTCGCCTGCGGCGACGACCCGAACACCCCTGATCAACTCCTCGGCCGGAGCATCCTTGAGCAGAAAGCCACTCGCGCCGAGCGCCAGGGCCTCGTAGACGTAGTCGTCGATGTCGAACGTCGTCAGCATCAGAATGCGCACCGGCGACGGAAGTGACGCAGAGAGAATGGCGCGAGCGGCATCGAGGCCGTTCATCTCGGGCATCCGAACGTCCATCAGCACCACGTCGGGCAACAACCGGGCGACCTCACCGACCGCGGTCCTGCCGTTGTCGGCGTCTCCGACGACCGAGATGTCGGCCTGCGCACCGAGAAGGGCACCGAACCCCTGCCGCACCATTGCCTGGTCGTCGGCGATGAACACCGTTGTAGCCACGCGCAACAGCCTAGGCGAGATCGTGCCGAACAACCGGTGCCGTCGAGATCGGCATGCCGTTCGGAACGTGCACCGCGACCTCGAATCCTCCGTCGGGCAGATAGGTGGCGTGCAGCGTGCCGTGCGCCGCGCGCGCACGATCGTGCATACCTGTTATCCCGTGCCCACCGGTATCGGCTCCAGCAGTGCGTCGGACACTCGTGCTCGGCGACGCAGTGTTGATCACGGTCATGACGACCGTACTCGGCCCGACCGTGATGTCGACGGTCACCGCGGCCCCGGGCGCGTGCCGGGCAGCGTTGGACAGCGACTCCTGCAGAACTCGGTACAGCGCCAACCCTGTTGTGTCGGAGATCGATTCGATCCGGCCGGTGACAGTCCACCGCACGTCCATACCGGCCTTGCGGCTGGCGTGCAGGGTGCGTTCGAGGTCGAGTGCATTCGGTGCCGGCGCGTCCTGCCACTGCGCTCCGTCGCTGCGCAGCACGCCCAGCATTCCCCGGATCTCGTTGAGCGCTTCCCGGGCGGTGACGGCGATCGACTCGAATTCCTGTGCTGCGGAATCGGATACATCATCGAGTCGATACTGCGCGCTCTGCGCCTGCACGACGACCATCGACATGTGGTGCGCAACGACATCGTGCAGATCGCGGGCGATCTTGGCTTTCTCCTCGAGAACGGTGCGTCGGGTGCGCTCGAGCTCACTGACTTCCTCTTGCTGCGCGAGCTGCCTACGGGAGAGAACGAGCCAGCGGATCAACAGTCCGAACACCACGATCGCGGTCAGACCCACCGACCAGCCGACGCCGTCCGCGCCCGGCATGTAGGCGAAGAACACCAGCATGCTGGCCGGCCAAGCGACGAGCAGAACCGATATCGGCGAGCGAACCGCGACGGCGAACAACAACGCCAGAAGAACGAGTATGTGCACCACCTGCCACGGGTAGTCGTAGCCGGGTACACGGTCGAACGCTACCGGTATCACCAGAGCGAACAGAGCCGAGACGGCCCATCCCAGTGCGGGATTGACGCGGATCAACGCGAAAGGAAACGCGGCGAGTGCGCCGACGATGGGCAGTAGCGGACCCGAGACCTGATGGGTGACCGGCAGAGTCGGCCATGCAATCGAATACAGCGTTGCAGAGATCGCAACGATCAGCACGTCGATCGCGCGGAAGCCACCGAGTCGAGTCGGCACTCGACGCCGAATCGCTCCGAGTTCGGCGTCGCCTGATCTGTTCCTTCGCACGCACCGAGCCTAGGGACTGCGAGCCGACGAGGTCGTCATACCTGGGTATCAGTTCTGTGCAGTATCCAGGTATCGGATCGCCCCTGGGGAACACCGATGCACGTACGGCAGAACGAGACTTCGGTGCGATGTCCGATGAATACGCCGCTCCCTAGCGTCGAAAGCCATGAACAGGAACACTTCTCGCGTCGTCATGTGCGCGGCGGCGGCGATCGCAGCGGTGACGGCAACGACGGGCGCGGCATCGACACCGCCTGCTGCCGAATCGACTTCGCCTGTCGCGGTCTCGGTACACGCACTGGTCACCGAGTCGGCGGACGTCGCCGCCCTGACTATCCCCGACGACTTCGGATCGGTGATGGGATACCGGCCTCGGGTGCAGGACGACATGGCAGAGAACCCACACGGCGATTGCTCGTCGCCCGTTCCGCTTCCGTCCGAGTTCGATTCCGCATGCAGGGCCCACGACCTGGGCTACGACCTGATTCGGTACGCCGCTGCCACAGGAACGACAGTGGATCCGCAGTGGCGCAGATCGTTCGATGCCCAGTTGGAGGGGCGTATGCACGCCGCCTGCACGGACCGGGCCGACGACGGGCCCCGTCAGGTCTGCGACGCCGCCGCATCGGTGGCTGCCACGGCCGTCGACCTCAACTCCTGGCGACAGTTCTTCGGCGCACCGGTGGCCGAGCCGGCATTGCCCTTCGTGTTCGGCGGCGCGGGGATCGTTCCGATTGCACTGTGGGGCATCGCGACCGGCCGACATGCGCGCCGACGCCTGCTGACCACCGAGCCGGTGTCCCGGACGATCGAGCCCGCATGATCGCGCCGATCGTCGCAGGCACCGGAGTTGCCGGTTCGGCTCACCCGACTGCCCCGGCCGAGACGGGTGTCCGATTCCCCCGAATCGGCACCTCGGTGGCCCTCACCGTTGCAGTGATGGTGTCCTCGGCTCCCTCGTTGCTCCCTCGGTCGGCCGTCACCCAGGCCCTGTTCACCGGCACTGTGATGGCGACGGCACTCGCGGCCGCATGGTCGGCCCGGCGCGTGTTCGGCTCGCGCACGCCCGCTCGGCGGTGCCTGCAGGCCTGGTCGGCCGGTGTCGGGGCAGGGATATCGACCTGCTCTTTTGCAGCGAATATTCTGTGGCAGAACCGATTACGGATCTCTATGGACGTCGGGACGGTGGACTGGCGGTACGCAGCGGAGGTGGCGGCAGGGGCGATCTGTGTTGCGGTGGTTCTCTGCGGACTGGGCCGTGCGGCTGTCGGAATCGGCGGCGCACTCGGCCGTGGTCGATCGGTGATTGCGGTTACCATCGTCGGTCTTGCGTCGTTCGTTGCCGCGCCTTCGGTCGGGTCGGCCGTATCGGACTCGTTCTCGGCCTCGAACTCCGTTGTGGACGACGCGGAGCCCGCTCCGAGCTCGAACACGAGATCAGGAGCTCCGGCCTCGCTCGTCCCGTGGCGCACGCTCGGCGCAGAGGGCCGGAAGTTCGTCTCCGGCGGTCTCGCTCCCGGCACCGTGCGCGCCTACGCGGGTCTGGATTCGGCCCCGACGGTCGATCGCAGGGTGGCGTTGGCCGTCGCGGACCTGGATCGAGCCGGGGGGTTCCAGCGCAGCGTCGTGGTCGTCGCGATACCGACCGGATCGGGGTGGGTGGACGAGAACGCCGTCACCGGTGCCGAAAGCAGATTCGGTGGTGACGTCGCCACAGTGGCGGTGCAGTACTCGAGCGCGCCCAGTTGGGCGACATTCCTGTTCGCCGAGGACGACGCGCGTAGTTCCGCGGACGCAGTGGTTCGCGCTGTGGCGACGCGCGCGGCATCGGAACCGACACCGCCCGACATCATCGTGTACGGCCAGAGTCTGGGCGCGGTGGCGGGAAGCGACGTGTTCCTCTCGATCGGACGGAGCGATCCGGGTATCTGCGGTGCCGTGTGGGCGGGTCCGCCCGCCGGGGCCGTGAACACCGACGGCGCAACGGTGGTGGCCAATTCCTCGGACCCCGTCGTCCGGTGGTCGACCGACCTGCTGTGGTCACCGCCGAACACGTCGAGCACCCGACCCGACGCGCCCACACCGATGTGGCTGCCCGGCGTGAGCTTCCTCCAGACGTCCGTCGATCTTACGGCCGCACTCGACGTCGGAGCCGGTCACGGCCATCGGTACGGAACCGACCAGGGTACGAGCATGCAACGGTGTCGGTGACGACCACGCCGGGCGATTCAGTCGGCAAGCCCCAATCGCCCACCGAGCCAGTCCATTTCCTGCTCCAGCGCGGGAGCCCACACCTGCATCGAGTGCCCGCCGGGCAGCTCGCTGTAGTGCACCTCGAGACCCGCAGCCTCTGCAGCCGTGAAGGTTCGCTCGGTCTGTGGCCGAAATTCCTCGTCGTCGGCACCTACCACGAACGCACCGGCCGAATCGGGAAATCTGTTGCGCGAAAGTATGTTCAGCGGCGTCGATAGCTCGAAACGCGCCTCGTTCGCCGGGGTGTCCGTGCCGTATGCCGCCGCAACGGATTCGCTTCTCGTCCCGCGCCGTTGCTCGTCCTCGCCGGAGATGTCGAGAAAGGTGGGGTACACCGACGGTGCAGTCACCGCCAGCTGCAGCGCGCACGTTCCGCCGTAGGAATAGCCGCCCACCGCCCACGCCCTCGGATCCGAGGACACCCGGAAGTTCGACCGAACCCACTGCGGCACATCGACGGACAGGTACGTCGCGGCATTCCCGAGGTCCGAATCCATGCACATCGGATTCGCCTCGGTGTCGCCGAGGCCGTCGGCCACCACGACGATCGGGGCCGCGCCGTCGTGACGTGCCGCGAAGGCGTCCATCGTCTGGGCCAGACGACCACCCTCGATCCAGTCGACGACATGGCCGGGTTGGCCGGTGAGCAGCACCAGCACCGGTAGGTCGCTCGCTCCCGCGTCGTACGACGCCGGAACGTAGACGGTCGCGGGTCGCGCGTCGAAGTGCGACACCGTGCCGGGCACGTCCATATCGATCAACCTGCCGGTGCCCTCGGTCGGGACGGCCGGTCGGTGGCCGAGCGCCACGGCCACCGTCGGGTACCGAGTGACGGTCAGATTGGTGAGCACCGTCGCCGCCACCACAAGCGATCCCACGAGACCCAGAGCACTCAGCGGGCCGAACACCGTTCCCAGCGTTCGGCCTCGCCGTGTCCTTCGGACGACCGCGAACACGAGGACGGTCGTCAGGACCGCCGTCGCAGTCAGTGCGACCGCGGGCACTGCACCGGACAGCAGTGGCTGATGAGCCAGATCGGCAGCCCACCGATGCAGCACCTCGAACTACCTCAGATCGCCGCGGGCGGCCTCGTATGCGGCACCGACACGGTAGAGCCGCTCGTCCGCGAACGCCGGAGCCATGATCTGCAGACCGACGGGCAGTCCGTCCTCGGAAGCAAGACCCGACGGCACCGACATCGCGCAGTGACCCGCGAGGTTCGTGGGCAGGGTGCACAGGTCGTTGAGATACATCGCCATCGGATCGTCGACCTTGTCCCCCAACGGAAATGCCGTGGTCGGGGTAGTCGGCGACACCAGCACGTCGACCTTCTCGTACGCGGCGTCGAAGTCACGGGCGATCAGGGTGCGCACCTTCAGGGCAGAGCCGTAGTAGGCGTCGTAGTATCCCGCGGAGAGGGCATAGGTCCCGATCATGATGCGACGCTTGACTTCCGGTCCGAACCCCTGTGCGCGCGTGGTGGCCATGACCTGCTCGGCGCTGTGTCTGCCGTCGTCACCCGCCCGCAACCCGTACCGCATGCCGTCGAACCGAGCCAGGTTGGACGACACCTCCGACGGAAGAATCAGATAGTAGGCGGCCAGTGCGTGCACGAAGTTGGGGCACGACACCTCGACCACCTCGGCACCGAGTTCGGTCAGTGTCGCCACCGCGGCGTCGAAGGACGAGATGACACCGGGCTGGTACTTGTCCGAGTGCAATTCCTTGACGACACCGACACGCACTCCGGTCAGGTCACCGCGAGCACCCTCTCGTGCCGCCTCGACCACCGGTCGAACTGCAGTCTCCACCGACGTGGAGTCGCGCGAGTCGTAGCCGGCGATGACCTCGTGCAGCAACGCGGTATCGAGCACGGTTCGACCGCACGGGCCACCCTGATCGAGAGAGGAGGCACAGGCGATCAGTCCGTAGCGCGAGACGCTGCCGTAGGTCGGCTTGGTTCCCACGGTGCCGGTGAGCGCCGCCGGCTGGCGGATCGATCCTCCGGTGTCGGTGCCGATGGCCAGCGGGGCCTGGTACGACGCTAGCGCCGCAGCACTGCCGCCGCCCGAGCCACCGGGGATGCGGGTGGTGTCCCAGGGGTTCTTGGTCGGTCCGTAGGCCGAGTTCTCGGTGGACGAGCCCATCGCGAACTCGTCCATGTTGGTCTTGCCCAGCACCGGAATGCCCGCGGCCCGCAGCTTCGTGGTGAGCGTCGCGTCGTACGGCGACATCCACCCGTCGAGAATCTTCGATCCGGCCGTCGTCGGCATGTCGGTCGTGGTGAACACGTCCTTGAGGGCCAGCGGCACGCCTGCCAGAGCCGAAGCAGGTGCGTGTCCGGCGGACAATCCCGCATCGACGTCGGTCGCCGCTGCGAGTGCCTCGGATCCTGCGACGTGCAGAAAAGCGTGCAGGTCACCATCGACCTCGGAGATCCGGTCGAGATGCGCCTGAGTCACCTCGACGGCGCTGACCTCACGCGCATGGATTCGGGTGGCGAGCTCGGACGCGTCGAGCTTCGTCAGGTCGGTCATTCGCTCTCTCCCAGAATCTGCGGCACCGCGAAACGGCCCTCCTCGGCGTTCGGTGCGCCGGACAGTGCCTGTTCCGGCGTCAGGCCTGGAACGATCACGTCGGGACGCGTCACGTTCACGATGTCGCTGGGGTTGGCGGTCGGTGGGACGTCGTCGGTTGCCACCTCCGCCACCGTCTTGACGTGATGAAGAATCGAATCCAACTGGCCGGCGAACTCGTCGAGTTCGGCGTCGCTGAGAGCCAAGCGCGACAGCCGGGCGAGGTGAGCGACCTCGTCGCGGGAGATGTCTGGCACCGCGTAGACCCCTTTCGGACATAGGAGCGGAGCCTGCAGAAGCGGCCCCGTATTCGTGCAGAGCGAACCTCGTGGGTTCGCGAACGCGGTCCAGCCTAGTGCGCAGCATTACGCGGACTTCACTCACGCCTCGCGGCCGCGTGGAGTGTCGGAATTGTCACGGCCCGCGTTGCGCGACGTACCCGACGGGTCGAAGATGCAAGGATTGCTCGCGCCGGGGTGCACAGTGTTCCCAGGAGCGGAGCCTGCCGAACGACCCAAGAGCGGCACGCTACTCGCCAGCAACGACCGATGACGCTGGGGTGGCCGAAATACGCCAGAAGTCGAAAGGGAGCGTGACATGTCCTACCTGCTCCGCGTCCAACTGCCGGATCGGCCGGGCAGCCTCGGATCGTTGGCCGTCGCGCTCGGTTCGGTCGGGGCGGACATCCTCTCCCTCGACGTCATCGAACGCGGTGACGGTTACGCAGTCGACGATCTTGTGGTCGACGTCGCTCCGGGGTCGCTTCCCGACACGCTCATCACTGCGGCCGAGAACCTGACCGACGTTCGGGTCGATTCCATCCGCCCGTACACCGGCGTCCTCGATACGCACCGAGAACTGGAACTGATCGATCGGGTCGCGGCGGCGTCCGACGACCGACTTCAGGTGCTCGTCGACGGAGCCCCCCGCGTTCTGCGGGTGGGGTGGAGCACAGTCGTTGCCACCAACGCACACGGCCCGTTCCGTCTGGTGGGCAGCTCGGGGGCTCCCGAGACGCACGCCGCCGAGCTGCCCTGGTTCCCACTGAACGCCCCTGCCGCTCTGGACTCGGACGCCGACTGGGTGCCCCAGGTCTGGCGGGACATGGACACCAAGATCGCCGCGGCTCCCCTCGGTACCACCGGAACCGTGCTGATGTTGGGCAGGCCCGGGGGCCCGGAGTTCAGGCCCTCGGAGATCGCCCGACTCGGGTATCTCGCCGGCATCGTCGCGACGGTTCTGAACTGACGCGTCCGAACCGACGAGTTCCCGGCCCGATCAGTCCGAGGATTCGGGTTCTGCGTCGGTCGGAGCCACGGCATCGGGGCCCTCGGTCAGAAGCAGGGTGAATCCCTCTTCGTCGAGCACCGGCACGCCGAGCTCGATCGCCTTGTCGTGCTTGGACCCCGGAGCGTCGCCGACCACAACGAACGCCGTCTTCTTCGATACCGAACCTGCAGCCTTGCCACCGCGCAGCAGAATCGCTTCCTTGGCCTCGTCACGCGAGTACGACGTGAGCGACCCGGTGACCACGATCGACAGTCCCTCGAGATTGCGCTCGATGGACGCGTCCCGCTCGTCTTCCATGCGCACGCCCGCGGCCTGCCACTTGTCGACGATGGCGCGGTGCCAGTCGACCTCGAACCACTCGGAGACTGCGGCTGCGATGGTGCCGCCCACCCCGTCGACCGCCGAGAGTTCCTCGACCGACGCTGCCCGGATTCGGTCGAGGCTGCCGAACTCCCCTGCCAATGCGCGCGCTGCCGAGGGACCGACGTGCCGGATGGACAGACTGACCAGCACCCGCCACAGCGGCTGGTTCCGTGCGGTGGCCAGGTTGTCGAGCAACTTTCGACCGGTGGCGGACAACGCCCCGGACTTAGTGCGGAAGATCGCCGTCTTCATCAGATCGTCCTCGGTGAGCGAGAACAGGTCACCTTCGTCCTCGATGGCCCCGGTGGCCAACAGGTCGGATGCGGCCTCGTAGCCGAGTCCCTCGATGTCGAATCGCTGCCGCTCGGCCACGAAGAACACCCGCTCGCGACGTTGCGCCGGGCAGAACTGCGAGTTGGGGCAGCGCAGGTCGGCGTCACCCTCCTTCGCCGGGGCCAGAGGCGTCGAGCACTCCGGGCACTCGGTGGGCATGACGAACTCGGTCTCGGCACCGGTCCTGGCGTCGACGACGGGGCCGAGAACCTCCGGAATGACCTCTCCCGCTTTGCGAATGGTCACCGTGTCGCCGATCAGAACGCCTTTGCGCTTGACCTCCGACCCGTTGTGCAGCGTCGCCAGCGACACCGTCGAGCCGGCCACGAGCACCGGCGTCATGTAGGCGAACGGCGTCACTCTGCCCGTGCGGCCGACGCTGACCCGGATGTCGAGCAGCGTCGTGGTGACCTCCTCGGGTGGGTACTTGTACGCGATCGCCCACCGCGGCGCGCGAGACGTCGTCCCCAGTCGACGATGCAGCGACATGTCGTCGATCTTGACGACCAGGCCGTCGATCTCGTGTTCGACGTCGTGTCGGTGCTGGTCCCAGTAGACGACCTTCTCGATGACGGCGTCGACGCCCTGCACTCGGGTCGTGTGGGTGGAAATGGGCAGACCCCAGGCGCGGAGAGCCTCGTAGGCGTGCCATTGCGACTCGGGCGTGAAACCCACCATGCGACCGAAGCCGTGGCAGATCATTCCCAGACGCCGCTTGGAGGTGACCGCCGGATTCTTCTGTCGCAGCGACCCTGCCGCCGAATTTCGTGGATTCGCGAACGGGGGCTTGCCCTCCGCCACCAGTGCGGCGTTGAGCGCCTGGAAGTCCTCCAGCCGGAAGAAGACCTCGCCGCGCACTTCCAACAGCTCCGGGACGGGGTACTGCTCGCTCCCGGTCAGGGTGTCCGGGATGTCGTCGATCGTGCGCGCGTTGAGCGTCACGTCCTCCCCGGTACGTCCGTCACCTCGGGTGGCGCCGCGCACGAGCGTGCCGTTCTCGTACACCAGATTCAATGCGACGCCGTCGATCTTGACCTCGCACAGATACTCCAGATCCGGCCCTGCTTCGGTCTCGACCCGTTTGGCCCAGGCTCGTAGCTCGTCGTGATCGAACACGTTGTCCAAGCTCAACATTCGTTCCAGGTGGTCCACGGCGGTGAATTCCGTGGCGAAGCCGCCCCCGACGAGTTGGGTCGGTGAATCCGCCGTGCGCAGATCCGGATGCGCCTCTTCCAGCTCGTTCAGCTCGCGCAGCAGGGCATCGAACTCGCCGTCGGACACGATCGGCGAATCTCGGACGTAGTAGCGAAACTGGTGCCCGCGAACTTCCTCGGCCAGCGTCTGCCATCGCTCGCGATCGGCAGAGGACGCAGCATCGAGTTCAACACCGACCGTCCCTGCGCTGTCGTCGGTTCCTGCGGGTGATTCGGTCGGCTCGGGCACGTATCGAAGATTATCCGACCCCACCGACAGTGCCCCATCGGCCGACACCGTGCGGCTAGCGACCCATGAGTCCCAGCAGCAATGTCGCGGCGACGATCGCCACCGCGCAGATTCCGGCGGTCAGAGCGAAGCCGGTCACGAAAGAGTCCGCGTAGATGCCGCCGAGCACGGACGCCATCACCGACAACAGCACTCCGGCGGGTAGTCCACGTCGCTGGGCATCCGATAGCCGATACATCGCACGATCATCGCAGAGGTCGCACCCGAGCACACCGGCGCATCGACGCATCGACGCACGTCGGTTCGAGGCCTCAGATCTCTTCGACGACCAAACTGTTTCCACCGGACTGTTTGGACCGGTACATCGCCGCATCCGCCGTACGGGCTGCTCTGCCGACGACGGACGTACCGACGTCCCACAGAGCCGAGTCCTCGCGCAGCAACGCCATTCCCACGCTGACGGTGACGGGGATGTCGTCGCGGCGGTCCCAGAGGACCCGAACGATGTCGAAGCCGAGATCGACCATCCCCCGCGCATCACCGACCATGGCGACGAGGAACTCTTCGCCACCGGTTCGAGCGAGCACTCCCCCCTGATGCCGGACCACGCGGCGCAGCCGATCTGCGACCCGCACGATCACTTCGTCGCCGCGGCTGTGCCCGAATCGGTCGTTGACGGCCTTGAACTTGTCGATGTCGACAACCAGGAAAGCCATGGACATGCCGCGCTTACCGGCTTCGTGCCACAAGTCCAGCAGTTCACTGTCGATGCCGCGCCGGTTGTACACCCCGGTCAGGGGATCGAGAACCGACCGCTTGGCGTCGTTGGACAGCGTCGTCCAGGCCACCTGAGCGAACACCGGTACTCCCACCGTCGCCAGGAGCAGAACCACCGTCGCCGTCACCACCGCGGGCCCGTCGATGTAGTCCACCTCGTCGCTCGTCACCGACAGGAAGGTGCGGATACCGAAACCGACGATGAACGTTGCGGTCCACACCAGATGCGCCACCAGCAGTCGCGGACTGAGGAAGTAGGTGCAGAACGCTCCTGTGACGGCGAACAACACCGTTCCGATCAGGGACGCGACAGGCGCGTACAGAATCAACACCGAGGTCGTGAGAATGTCCCCGAAGGCCAGGAACGCGACGAAGAACTTCTTTCCCGGGATCGGGCCGAGCACGCACCGGGCGGCGACGAACACCTGAGTGACCAGAACGAAGAGGACCCAGCCGATGGCCGTCGGTCCCTGCGGCCCGAGATCGCTGAACAGCATCAAGATCGAGGTGACGGCGTACATCAGCGTGGCGGTGCCGAACACCACGCGGATGATCCCGGTCAGCGGACGGGTCGATCTGTGATTGATGATCCACTCGAAATCGTGCGGCGCTCGGTACCAGTCGGAGGTGGCCGCGGCCAGTTTCGCCACGAGTCCTCGACGGTGCCTGCCGGAACGCCGGAGGGAGGCGACCTCGTCGAAGTCGCGACCACCTGATGCCATTTCCGAACTCCCGCGTGTTCAACAGACCCCCGACGGCCATGTGAATAGTGTCACACCTGTTCGGCGTCCTAACAGCAGTGGGTTCGATCGGCCCGAAGTCGACAGCGTTTCACTCCGAGCGGCTGTGTGATCTCACAACGAATCGGGGGAATCCGCGAACGCGGCAGCCACGTCGCGGGCGAGTCCTGTTGCGCGACGGGCCCACTCCGGTGTACTTCCGGACAATCCACATGCAGGCGTCACGGAGATATGGGAGGCGAGAATCGATCTGTCGAATCCGAGTCGGTCGATCAACGTGACGCCCGGCTCGGCCAGTTCGCGCCAATGCGGTGGCCGCTCCGGCGTTTCGGACGGAATCAACCCGAGCATCAGTGTCTTGCCGGATTGCAGCAGCTCGCCGACTCCGTCGAAATCGCTGCGGCGCAGCGCAGTCGCGTCGACGGCGACTGCGACCGCGCGCGAACGGCGAAGCAGATCGAACGGAACGTCGCCGGCACAACAGTGGACGGCAACGGGACGATCGATCGTCTCGATCAACGAATCGAGCAGGTCGAGAACATCCGGTTCCGGGACTGCCCGCACAGAATCGAGCCCGGTGATGCCCGTCAGGCTGCCGGCCAGAACGGCTGCGAGACTGGGTTCGTCGAGCTGAACGAGGACGTCGACTCCGAGCCGACGCGTCACTTCCGCGCAGTGCAGGCGCAGTCCCTCGCCGAGGGATTCGGCGAAATGCCGCAGCGCACCGCGATCGGTCAGGGCCCGATGCCCGTGCCGAAGTTCGACCTGCGCCGCCATCGTGAACGGACCGGCCGCCTGGACCTTGATGGTGCGGCCGCTGCCGCGAAGCCCCGACACCTCCCACAGTTCCTCGAGCACGTCGAGGTCCTCGGCCAGGAAATCGGTCGCCCGCCGGCCGGCGAGCATCGGGCGTGGCACGACGCGATAACCGGAGGTGCGCACGTCGAGCTCGACGTCGACCATGATGGCTCCGGTGCGTCCGATCATGTCCGCACCGAGGCCGCGAGCCGGAAGTTCGACGACGTGTGGGAGCTCGGTGAACTCCCCGACGACGACCGCAGCGGCCTCACGGATGTCGGTGCCCGGCCACGAACCGATGCCGGTCGCCAGTCCAGCGAAGACGCCCGGGGTCACTCGCGCTCGGATCGAGTACCCGAGATGGTCGAGCTGCCGATGACGATGTCGCCGTGAATGTCCTTGCGGTACAGCACCGCAGCCTGGCCCTTGGCCACACCGGTCAGTGGAGCCCGCAGTTGGATCTCCATGCCGTCACCCGCTGCCTCGGCGACCGCCTCGGTCAGTCCGCCGTGCGCACGGACCTGGACGACGCACTCGATGGGGCCGGTCGGGGCGGTACCTTCGGTCCATACCGCGCGATCTCCACTGATCGCCCAGACGTCGAGCTTCTGTGCCGAGCCGACCATGACGGTGCCACTGTCGGGTTCGATCGACGTCACGTAGCGGGGACGGCCGTCCGCGGCCGGGCCTTCCACGCCGAGGCCCTTGCGTTGCCCGATGGTGAACCCGTGCACGCCTTCGTGATCGGCCAGTTCGGCTCCGGTCTCGGAGTCGACGACCTTGCCCGGGCGTACGCCGATCCGCGCGCCGAGGAATGCGCGAGTGTCGCCCGACGGGATGAAGCAGATGTCGTGACTGTCCGGCTTGTCGGCGACGGCCAACCCACGCTCGGCAGCCTCCTCGCGAATCTCGGACTTCGGAGTGTCCCCGATGGGGAACATCGCACGCGAGAGCTGGGCCCGGTTCAGCACGGCCAACACGTACGACTGATCCTTGTCCGCGTCCACGGCACGTCGCAGCACTCCGTCGTGCAGTTGCGCGTAGTGCCCGGTCGCGACGGCATCGAAGCCCAGTGCGAGAGCGCGGTCGGCCAGAGCGGAGAACTTGATCTTCTCGTTGCAGCGCAGGCACGGATTCGGGGTCTCACCTGCGGCATAGGACGCGACGAAATCGTCGATGACGTCCTCTTTGAAGCGATCCGCGAAATCCCATACGTAGAAAGGGATTCCGAGTACGTCGGCAGCTCGACGAGCGTCACCGGCGTCTTCCTTGGAGCAGCAACCACGTGAACCGGTGCGCAGAGCGCCGGGAGCGGTCGACAGAGCCAGGTGCACACCGACGACGTCGTGGCCCTCGTCCACGGCACGGGCCGCGGCAACGGCCGAGTCGACTCCCCCGCTCATAGCAGCCAGAACACGCATCAGCGATTTCCTCCTCGAGCTCCGACGCCGGCCAATCCGGCGGCACGAGCGCGTTCGACGACCTGCGGCAGAGCCGCAAGCACAGTGGTGACGTCCGATTCGGACGAGCCGGTTCCCAACGAGAACCGCAGTGATCCGCGGGCGACGGCCGGATCGCACCCGAGCGCGATCAGAACATGACTGGCGCTGGCCACGCCGGCAGTGCACGCCGAGCCCGTCGAGCATTCTATGCCTGCCGCATCGAGCAACATCAACAGCGAATCACCCTCGCATCCGGGAAAGGTGAAGTGCACGTTCCCGACCAGCCGATCGTCGCCTTCCGGCCCGTTGAGGACGGCGTCGGGAACGGCGTCTCTGATCCCGACGATCAACCGGTCGCGCAGTGCTCTCAGTTCGGCGCGGTGCCGCGACGAGTTCTCGACGGTCGTACGCAGCGCAGCCGCCATGGCCACGACGCCCGCAGTGTCCGGAGTGCCCGATCGAACGTCTCGCTCGTGCCCCCCGCCGTGGAAGAGCGGAACGCACGGGACCTGGCGGCCGAGCAGAAGTGCACCGACCCCCTGCGGTCCACCGAACTTGTGTGCCGCGATGCTGAGCGCGGACAGACCGCTCTCGGCGAAGCCGACGGGCAGATGCGGCACCGCCTGGACCGCGTCACTGTGCATCGGAACTCCGTATTCGGCGGCCACGGCCGCGAGCTCGGCGACCGGCATGACGGTTCCGATCTCGTTGTTGGCCCACATCACGGTCACGAGCGCAGTCTCGTCGGCATGCAGGGCCAGCTCGGCGCGCAGCGCGTCCGGAGTGACTCGCCCCTCTGTGTCGACCGGGAGCCAGGTGACGCTCGCACCTTCGTGTGCGACGAGCCACTCCACCGCGTCGAGCACCGCGTGATGCTCCACCGAACTGGCGATGATCCTGGTCAGTGCGGGGTCCGAATCGCGCCGGGCCGCGAAGATGCCCTTGACGGCGAGGTTGTCGCTCTCGGTACCACCGGAGGTGAAGATCACCTCGGACGGGCGCGCGCCGAGGTCCGCAGCGATCGACTCGCGCGATTCCTCCACTCGGCGCCGAGCGGACCGCCCGGAGGTGTGCAGCGAGGACGCGTTGCCCACCGTGGCGAACACAGCGGTCATCGCCTCGATCGCGCTCGGCAGCATCGGGGTCGTCGCTGCGTGATCGAGGTACACCGGTGGCCGCGGCGGGACGGAAGCAGTCGTACTGCGCACTGAAGGCATAACAGGCTAGACGATACCCGCTGCCGTGACCGCGGACCTACCTGCGCGAGGCGGGTCCGCGGTCACGGTGATCGATGCTCGTTCAGGCCGCCGCAACCGTCGGCGGCATCGGCCTGCGTTCGGACTCGGCCATCACCTCGTGCACGGTGGGGTCGAAGACGTCCTTCCCGTATCGTTCCGCAAGCTCCACTCCGTCGCGTCGAATCGCCACCTCGCATCGTCGAGCGAGGTCGCGTCGATCGCCACCGGGTGCCTCCGGGGCGGTGAACTCCACCTCGGCACGCAGGCCTCGCAATCGGAAGATCCGGCCGATGGATGCGCCGATCGTCTCGTCCCCCACGAAGCACGTAGCGGTGGTCTGTTCGCCGGTCCGGTCGAGGTAGCGCAGTCGAATCGGCTGTACCCAGGTCTCCGAATCGATCGCGGCCTGAAGCAGCGCAGGCCGAAGCGAGCCGTACGCGCGACCACACCAGGTGGTGGCTTCGGGGAAGACGACGACCGATCCGCCTGCGCGGACGCGATCGGCCACCTGATCGACGACGCCGGGGAGCTGATGCAGTCGAGCTCGATCGATCGGAAGTACCTTCATGGCCCGCGCGAGGCGGCCGAGCACCGGCCAGTCGATGAGGTCGGCACGCGCGACGAAGGTCGACGGCTGTACCGCAGTGAGTACCACGACGTCGGTCCAGGAGATGTGACCGGCGACGTGCAGTGCGCCTGCAGCGGTTCGGGAGCGTTCCCGCTCCGAGCGGGCGTCGAGCACGGTCAGGTCGATTCCGATCGCGAACAGCAGGGTCCGAGCGCCGATCCGCGTCAGCGAACGGCGAACCCGCGGGAACGGGACCCCGAGGACGACCAGCACCGGCAGTAACCCGAACGCGGCCAGCGCCAGTACGACTCGCAGCACGAGGACGATTCGTCCCACCGTCGGTGGGTTCTTCGGCAGACAGCCGTCACTGCACGGCGACGACGGCATCCACGCGTGCTCGATCGGTCGAGTCACCGGACACCCGACTCGAACGTCGTTGCTGCCGAGCGCAAGCGGTCGAGATAGCGAGTGTTGGCCTCGTGCAGGCCGAGCACCGCGACGAAGTCCGCGACACCGAATTCGGGATCGTGGGCGGGCTCACCACAGATGGAGGCACCGAGCCGAAGGTAGCCGTTCATCAACGGCGGCATCGTCGTTCGCGTCGCGGGTTCGATGTCGATCAGGTCCACCCCGTCGACGACGACCGGAGAGTACGGCCTGACCCGACGGTCGAGCGGCGTGGCGTGCTTGCTCAACAGGCGGTCTCGAACACTGCGAACGTTGGCCCCGATGGGGTCCCCCGGTGCCGACTGCATGGGCACCGACACGCAGCCCATCACCCACTCGTATCCCGTCACATCGAGGTAGTGCAGGATTCCTGCCCACATGAGCCCAAGGACGGATCCGGACCGATGATCGGGATGAACTGCAGCCCTTCCCATTTCGACGATATTCATGCCGACGGGATCGAGTGCGGATATATCGAATTCGGTTGCCGTGTAATACCCACCGGCAGAGACGGCGGCCTGCGGCGGCAACATGCGGTAGCAGCCGACGAACGTGTCGGTCCACTGGTCACGAACGAGCAGGTGATCACAGAATTCGTCGAACCGATCGGCGTCGAGGCCGTCGGTATCGGTGGGAACGGAAAATCCCGGCTCGGAAGCGAACACCTCGTAGCGCAGACGCTGCGCGGCGAGTCGGTGCTCCGGGTCGGTGGACAACACGAGCGAGTAGCGGTCGGTGGCCGGGACGATCGATGCAGTCGAGCTCATGACGGAAGTGGTCATGAGGTGTGTCTAACGATCGGGGAAGGCCACCGGGCATCGTCGGGGAAACGTGTCGGAAGAGTTTGCGTGAACAAGGTTGCGCCGATCGACACGACAGGCCCTCACCGCGCGGGCGGTGAGGGCCTGTCGGGGAACAGCGCTCAGAGCTATCCCTTGTGCTTCTTGACTGCCTCGGTCAGCTGCGGTGCGACGTTGAAGAGGTCACCGACGATGCCGTAGTCGGCGATCTCGAAGATGGGCGCTTCCTCGTCCTTGTTGACAGCGACGATCGTCTTCGAGGTCTGCATGCCTGCACGGTGCTGGATGGCTCCGGAGATACCCAGTGCGACGTACAGCTGCGGGGAGACGGTCTTACCCGTCTGACCCACCTGGAACTGGCCCGGGTAGTAGCCGGAGTCGACAGCGGCGCGCGAAGCACCGACTGCGGCACCGAGCGAGTCGGCCAGCTCCTCGACGACGGAGAACTTGTCGGCACTGCCGACACCGCGTCCACCGGACACGACGACCGACGCCTCGGTGAGCTCCGGACGGTCGCCGCCGACGATCGGGTCACGCGAGGTGACCTTGACGGCCCCTTCTTCCTGCGCGGGGACCTCGACGGTTTCGCGGGTGCCCGCTCCGGCCTTCGGCTCGGCCTCGACTGCACCGGGGCGCAGCGAGATGACCGGAACGTCGCCGTTGGCCTTGGCCTCGACGGTGAACGCGCCACCGAAGATGGAGTAGACGGCACTGCCGTCGCCGTTCAGTGCGACGACGTCGTTGTGGTAGCCCGAGCCGAGGCGTGCTGCGAGTCGACCCGCAACTTCCTTGCCCTCGATCGTGGCTGCGGTGATGATCGCCGCAGGCGAGACCGACTCCGCAAGAGCCGACAGCACGTCGACCTTCGGGGTGACCAGGAATCCGTCGACCGCGTCGGATTCGGCGGCGTAGATCTTCTCGGCACCGGCTTCGGTCAGCGCGTCGGCGACCTTGTCGGTGGTGCCGACCGGGCCGGTGACGACCGCGGACGGCTCACCCAGCGCACGAGCGGCGGTGATCAGCTCGGTGCTGACCTTCTTCAGTGTTCCCTCGACGTGCTCCACGAGCACGAGTACTTCTGCCATGACTTGCTCCTCGTTTGTCTTCGATTGCTCGGTGGGGCGGGATCAGATGATCTTCTGGCCGACGAGGTAGGTGGCGATCTTGTCGCCGCCGTCGCCCTCGTCGGTGAGCCGCTCGCCTGCAGTCTTGGGAGGCTTGGGGGTGGACGACGTGACGGTCGTTCCCGCGTTGTCGACGCCGACGATGCCGTCCTCGACACCGATGTCGGCCAGCGTGATGGTCTGCACCGTCTTCTTCTTGGCGGCCATGATGCCCTTGAACGACGGGAAGCGCGGTTCGTTGATCTTCTCGGTGACGCTCACGATGGCGGGCAACGCGGCTTCGAGGCCGAAGATGCCTTCGTCGGTCTCCCGCTCGCCGGTGACCTTGCCGTCCGCGACGGTGAGCTTGCGCAGCTGCGTCAGGGCCGGGATCTGCAGGTATTCGGCGATGATCGCCGGAACGGCACCGGTGCGGCCGTCGGTGGCCTCGTTGCCTGCGATGATGAGATCGGCCGGCTCGTCGTTCTCGAATGCGACGTTGCCGAGCGCTGCGGCCAGCGCGTACCCGGTCTGGATCGCGTCGGAGCCGTGCAGGGTCGGGTCGTTGAGGTGCACTGCGCTGTCTGCACCCATCGACAGGGCCTTGCGGATGGCATCGGTGGCGCGATCGGGGCCTGCGGACAGAACCTTGACCTCACCGCCCTGGGCTTCCTTGATGAGCAGTGCCTCTTCGACGGCCCGCTCGTTGATCTCGTCGAGGACGGCGTCGGCAGCCTCGCGATCGAGGGTGTAGTCACCGTCGGTGAGCTTGCGCTCGGACCACGTGTCTGGAACCTGCTTGATCAAAACAACGATGTTCGTCATGGGTCTGCGTCGACCTCCTGGTCATGTTCTGCTGATCGTGAGTGTTCTAACGGTTCGTGCAGTTCTACGGTCTGGGACGAGGTTACCTCACCGTAGTTACCCGTGGGTAACATACCTCCCTGCCTGTCCGACCATACATCTGTACCCCGACTGTTATGGAGACCACGTTGGCTTACCTCCCCCGCGTCTCCACTAACCTTTCGTCGGTGAACGATTCATCGGCTCAGGCACCGGCACCGGCACCACTGCCCCTCACCGGGGAGCGCACCGTGCCCGGCATCGCCGAGGAGAACTACTGGTTCCGCCGCCACGAGGTGGTCTACCGCGCACTCGTCGAGCACTGCCGCGACCGAACGGTGCTGGAAGCGGGATCGGGAGAAGGCTACGGAGCCAACATGATTGCCGATGTCGCGACGACAGTCCTCGGTCTCGACTACGACAGGTCGGCCGCCGCGCACGTGCACGCCCGCTACCCGAGGGTGACGATGCTGCGCGGCAACCTCGACCGCCTCCCGGTCGCCGATTCCTCGATCGACGTCGTCGTCAATTTCCAGGTGATCGAGCACCTCTGGGATCAGGGTGCGTTCCTCGCCGAGGTGCACCGAGTGCTTGCGCCCGGCGGCATTCTGTTGATCAGCACGCCCAACCGCATCACGTTCTCGCCCGGACGCGACACCCCGCTCAACCCGTTCCACACCCGCGAACTCGACGCGGCCGAACTCACCGAGCTTCTCGTGGACGCTCGGCTCGAGGTCGACGAAATCACCGGAGTCCGGCACGGACGCACGCTGGCCGCACTCGACGCCAAGCACGGCGGTTCGTTCATCGACGCACAGATCGAACGGGCCCTGGCCGGTGAGCCCTGGCCGGCCGAACTCACCGAGGACGTCGCGGCCATCTCGATCGAGGACTTCGACATCGCCGCCGACCGCATCGACGACAGCCTCGATCTGGTCGCAGTCGCCCGCAAGAGTTCGAGCGCGGTGATCGGGTGACATCCGGTGCCACCGTGCCGGGCATGTTCTCCCTCGTGCTGCACTCCCACCTGCCGTGGCTGGCCAATCACGGGCGCTGGCCCGTCGGCGAGGAATGGCTGTACCAGTCCTGGGCGGACTGCTATCTACCGATCACCGAGGCGCTCGAGCGGCTGGCCGATGACGGCCACGGCAACGTGCTCTCGCTGGGGGTCACCCCGGTATTGGCCGCTCAACTCGACGATCCACACTGCCTGTCCGGAATGCACCACTGGCTCGGGAACTGGCAGCTCAGAGCCCACGAGGCGACAGACCGAGACCTGTCCGTTCGGGAACACCGAGGTTCTGCCGCCGCGCTCGATCGATTCGAGACCCGGTGGCGGCACGGCGGGTCCGCGGTCCTTCGACCGCTGATCGACACCGGAACCGTCGAACTGCTGGGTGGACCCTTGGCGCACCCGTTCCAGCCGCTGCTCGATCCCCGACTCCGCGCCTTCTCGCTCCGAGAAGGACTGCTCGACGCCCACACCCGCTGGGGCACAACGCCCCGAGGGATCTGGGCACCCGAATGCGGATTCACCCCGGGCATGGAAACCGAGTACGCCGCGGCCGGGGTCTCGCACTTCATGGTCGACGGTCCGGCAATGCGCGGAGACACCTCCCTCGGCAGGCCGGTGTGGGACTCCGACGTCGTCGCGTTCGGACGCGATCTCCCGGTCAGCTACCGCGTGTGGTCACCGAAGTCCGGCTATCCCGGCCACGGTTCCTATCGGGATTTCCACACCTACGATCACGCCACCGGTCTCAAACCGGCCCGGGTCACCGGCCGCTCGGTCGCGTCGAACGACAAGGCTCCCTACGACCCCGAACGGGCCGCGGCGACGGTGGACCGTCACGTCGCCGACTTCGTCGATGTGGTGCGCAGGCGGTTGATCTCCGAATCCGAGCGCATCGGACGCGACGCCCTGGTCGTCGCAGCATTCGACACCGAGCTGTTCGGGCACTGGTGGCACGAGGGCCCACAGTGGCTCGGCAAGCTCATGCGCGCGCTTCCCGCCGCAGGCATCACCGTCGGCACGCTGAACGACGCCCGCGAGCAGGGTTACGTCGGGGCACCGCTCGAACTGCAGGATTCGTCGTGGGGATCGGGCAAGGACTGGCGCGTGTGGGCGGGCGACGACGTAGCCGATCTGGTCGCGCTCAATTCCGAGGTGTCCCGGGCCGCTCTCGACGCCGTCGATACCGCCCGAGACGCTCGGCGTCGCGCCGGTGGACCCGAACTACGCAATCGCGTCAACGATCAGATACTGCGTGAGACACTGATGGCCGTGGCCAGCGACTGGGCATTCATGGTCAGCAAGGATTCCGCCGCAGGCTACGCGCGGGAACGGGCGCACGTCCATGCACATGCGCTGCGCGAGATCGCTGCCGCGGCCGCAGCTGGATCACCCGTCCGTGCAGACGAGTTGGCTCGGCAATGGAACCGCGCGGACGGACTGTTTCCTGCGTTGGATGCGCGCCGGCTGCCCGGTGCACACGGTGGCCGCGAGCGAGAAGGTGCAGGGGGGCGTCGATGAAAATCCTGATGGTGTCGTGGGAGTACCCACCCGTTGTGGTCGGCGGACTCGGTCGGCACGTGCACCACCTGGCAACCGAGTTGGTTCGATGCGGGCACGAGGTCGTGGTTCTGTCGCGTCGCCCCACCGGAACCGACGCCGCCACCCACCCGACGTCTCACCACATCGAGGACGGGGTGCTCGTCGTCGCCGTCGCCGAGGACCCGGCCCACTTCGTCTTCGGGGAGGACATGCTCGCATGGACCCTCGCGATGGGGCACGCCATGGTTCGCGCCGGCGTCGCGCTGGGAAAGCCCGGTCTGGGCGACGGTTGGCAGCCCGACGTCGTTCATGCCCACGACTGGCTCGTCGCACACCCGGCGATCGCACTCGCCGAGTTCTACGACGTACCGCTCGTCTCGACCATCCACGCCACCGAGGCCGGACGCCACAGCGGGTGGATATCCGGTCGCGTCAACCGCCAGGTGCACTCCGTCGAGTGGTGGCTCGCCAACGATTCCGATGCGGTGATCGCCTGCTCGACATCGATGAAGGACGAGGTCACCACCCTGTTCGGAGTATCGGAGTCGTCGGTGACGGTGATTCGCAACGGAATCGACCGCTCCACCTGGCACTTTCGGCGACGAGAGCCTCGATCCGAGCCGGCCAAGTTGCTCTACGTCGGCCGCCTCGAGTACGAGAAGGGCATCCAGGATGCCATCGCAGCTCTGCCCCGCATCCGACGGAGCCACCCGGGTACCACCCTGCACATCGCCGGCGAAGGAACACAGTTCGCCTGGTTGGCCGGGCTGGCGCGCACGCACCGGGTTGCCCGCGCTGTGTCGTTTCTGGGCAATCTCGACCACACCGAACTCCTCGGCTGGCTGCACGGAGCCGACGCCATCGTTCTGCCCAGTCTGTACGAACCTTTCGGCATCATCGCGCTCGAGGCCGCGGCCGCGGGCACCCCGCTGGTCGCGTCCACGGCAGGCGGTCTGGGTGAAGCGATCGTCGACGGCGTGACCGGCCTGTCCTTCGAGCCCGGCGACGTCGGCGGGCTGGCCGCTGCCGTGCGGCGCGTTCTCGACAATGCGGACGCCGCACAGGAGAGGGCCGTGGCCGCCCGCGAACGCCTCACCGTCGACTTCGACTGGAAGCACGTCGCCGAGACGACCGCCCAGGTCTATCTGGAAGCGAAACGCAAAGTTCGGCATCCGTTGGCCCGACCGCACATCGTCGAGCGCGCTCTGCCCGGCCGTACCTGAGACCAGCAGGGTCAGTTCTCTCGTGCCGCCTCGGCCTGTCCGAGCGCCTTCTTGCGAGCGATGTCCTCCAGCGCGGCAATGTATTTCGCGCGTTCGGCGGCACCGGCTTCCCAGGCGACCTTGCGATTGCGGACGACCTTGGCCGGGGCACCGACCGCGATGCTGTAATCCGGGATCTCACCCTTGACCACGGCATGGGCTCCGAGCACGCAGCCCCGGCCGATCCGGGTCTCGCGCAGGATCGTCACCTTGGCCGCGATCCACGTGTCCGGCCCGATTCTCACCGGCCCCTTCACGATTCCCTGATCCTTGATCGGCATGTTCACATCGTCCATCCGATGATCGAAATCGCAGATGTAGCACCAGTCGGCCACCAGCGTCGACGCGCCGATCTCGATGTCGAGATAGGTGTTGACGACGTTGTCCTTGCCGAAGACCACCTTGTCGCCGATCCGCAGCGAACCCTCGTGGCAGCGAATGGCATTGCCGTCGCCGATGTGCACCCAGCGCCCGATCTCGAGGCGCGAGAGCTCGGGAGTGGAGTGGATCTCGACGTTCTTGCCGAGAAACACCATGCCCTTGAGGATCACGTGCGGATTGGCCAGCTTGAACTTCGCGAGGCGGTAGTAGCGCACCAGGTACCACGGCGTGTACGCCTTGTTGGCGAGCACCCAGTCGAGGGACGCACGCGTGAGGAACCGCGCCTGGTCGGTGTCGCGTCGTCTCGACCCGCGCCAGCGTGTCCGCAGCGGCGCGTTCCACATACTCGTCATGGTGGTTCACCCTAGTTTCTCGTTCGCCCGCTCTCTGCCGCCACCCTCGCGCGGGCTAGGGTTGTCTGTCGACCGTTGCTCGTCGGCGGAACGAACACAGACGCCCCGGCACCGTGTCGGGCACGGACTCGAGTCATGGGGAGCGATCGATGCGCGGCGTCAGGGCCAACGGTAGGACCGGCAGAAAGGTCACCGCTTTCGCAGCAGCGCTGGCGCTGGTGACCGTGAGCGGCTGTGGTACCGACACCTCGGCGATAGAGCCGCTCTCTCCCGATTCGTGGCCTGCAGCGCACGCAAATTCCCACAACAGCGCCACCACCGGGGTGTCGGTGTCGACCCCACTGTCCCTGGACTGGACGCGCCCCACCGGCGGCACGGTGACCTCCCCGGTGTCCATCGGATCGACCGGTCAGATGTTCGTCACTGCCGCCACCGAATCCGGTTGCAACCTCTTCTCGTTCGAGATCGACTCCGCCCGTAAGCGCTGGTGCAATCGCGTCGGACCGTCCGTCGTCACTGCAACGCCGACGGTCGATTCGGCGATCAACGTCTACATCGGCGACGACGGCGGCATGAACTCGTACAACGACCACGGCCAACTACGTTGGCGCACAACGGTGTACGGAGTGCCCAAGTCCGCGCAGTTCCTCGGGGACGGCAGCGTGCTCTCGATCACCCAGATGGGGCAGGTCAGCGTTCTGGATTCGCAGAACGGGCAACTTCGAGTACCGATTCTCGATCTCGTTCCGACACCGAACTTCCTGACCGACCCGAATTCGGATTTTCTGCCGGTCGATACCGGACTCGACCGGTGCAGCTCGGGCGGATCCGAGTGCCCGGTACCCGCCGCACCCGCCGTCGACGCCGCGACCGGGTCGATCTACCTGACCCTGTGGCGTCCGGGTTCGATTGCACCGCAACTCGTTTCACTGCAGTACGAACGTGATGGCACGCCAGGGCTCGTCGAGCGTTGGTCCTCGGACCTGCTGCCCGCCGGGGTCGCGTCCAGTCCGGTGCTGTCCCAGGACGGATCGACGGTCTACCTGGCCGATGTCGACGGCAGGCTGACCGCGTTCGACACCGCCGACGGGCGACAGAAGTGGACCGAGGGTACCGGCCTCGGCATCGGTGCCGCTCCGTCGATCGCCTCGGACGGCACGATCGTGCCGTCGGGCGGCGACGGCACTCTCGTCGGCTTGCGCGACAACGGAGATTCGGCCGAGCGAGTCTGGGTTCGCGACGACGTTCAACAGGCAGGCACGGCAGCTCAATCCGCCGACGGGCGCGGCCACACCGTCGTGCGTGAGGACGACGGACTGGCGCTGCTCACGTTCGACGCGGCCACCGGTGAGACGGTGGATGTGCAGCCCGTTCCCGACGTCGTCGGCACCACCGTCGGAACGTCGATCGGCCCGGACGGCCAGGTCGTCACCGCGAGCTACCTCGGCGAGATCTTCACCTACACGGGCTGACCGACAGCCCCTGGCGCGCAGACGAACGCCACCGCGGACCGATCGACTCGGGCGATCACCACCGACAGTGCCACGGATCCCCGAAGTTTGAGCTTGGGCCGCAGCAGCGCCGGATCCACGTCGACTCCGCGGACCAGAATTTCCACCGAGCCGCAGTCCATCCGATTCAGTTGTTGCCGAAGCACCTTCTCCGAGAACTTGGCCTGCTCCAGAATCCGAAACCCGCGCACCCCGGCCGGGACCGTGTCGCCGGTCAGATACGCGATTCTCGGATCGAGTTGCCACAGACCGAATCTGGCACCGTAGTGCCGAACCAAACCGGCCCTGACCACCGCGCCGTCGGGATCGACGATGTAGCTGCCTGGGGGCCGAACCGGAATGTCGTCGGATTCCGAATCGGTGATCTCGAACACACCGCCGTCGGACCGAAGGACCGCAGCACGACGCCGAACACCGTTCTCGCTCAACCCTTCCGACCAGAGGCACGCCTCTCGCACTCCCCCGTCCAGCGAAACCACCTCGACCTCACCCGCCCAGTCGACAGAGTCGAAATCCAGACCGGGCGCACATTTGACGACCAGGTCTCGGCCTCGATAGGCGTCGAGCAGGTCCGGTAGCGGTGGTTGCAACGCCGCCGGGTCGTGGCGTCGCCGTCCACCTGCTCGGCGGCCGGGATCGGCGACGACGACGGTGTCACGCGTCGTCGGGGTCAGTGCGTCGGCGCGCAGTACGGTGGCGTCCGGGACGTTGTGTGCGGCCATCCGAAGCCGAATCGGGTCCAGATCGCTGCCCACCGCCAACTCCGCGGTGCCGATCAGGACCGACAGTTCGCTGCCGATCGAACACGTGACATCGTGCACCCGTCGTCCGGCGAGTCGAGCGGCCCGCCTGCGTGCGACGAGCGTCGGCGTTGCCTGCTGCACCGCCTCGTCGGTGACCCACCATCGGTCGGAGTCGAGTAGTTTCACCCGCGCCTTGCGGCGGACGGTCACGGTTTCGATCAGGGCACCCGCGTGGGCGGGGAATCGCTCCCGGATCGAGGAGATGTCTCGCACCGCTGTTCTCGTACCGAATTCGAGGCCGTCCGCAGCGTCGAGTGCCTCGATGCCGACCTCGCTGTGCATGAAGTCGAGGTCGGCATCGGTGAAGTCATATCCCACGGCAGGCCCCGCCGTCGACCCCTGCGGCGTGACTGCCTGTCAATCGCGAGGTGCAGGCTTGGTGCCGGTGATCATCACGTTGTAGAACAGCCCGCGCGGCACCACGTGTTGCAGCACGTTCTCGTCGACCCAGCTCAGTGTCTTCCAACCACCGAAGGCGAACTTGGCCCAGTTCCACCCCAACTTGCCCGCTGGCACTGCGGCCTCGAAGGTCCGCACCGGCCAGCCGAGGAGAGCGGCGGCGAACTCCTCGGTGTTGGCCTGCACGGACTCCGCACCGGCCGAGAGCGCGATGTGCTCGAGATCGGTCGGATCGAACGTGTGCAGGTCGACGACGGCTTCGAGTGCCGCTGCTCGCGAGGACTCGTCGAGCTCTTCCTGTGGCTTGCGCCAGCTCGCCAGGAACGGGAGCTTGGTTGCGCGGGTGGTGGCCTCCCACGTGATGCGTCCGAGCCAGCGTGCGTAGAAGTTGCCGACGGTGGTGGGTTCGCCCGCGAAGACGAAGCGACCGCCCGGCTTGAGCACCCTCAACACCTCACGCAGGGACTGTTCGACGTCCGGGATGTGGTGGAGGACGGCGTGCCCGACGACGAGATCGAACGTGTTGTCGTCGTACGGAATCGTCTCCGCGTCGGCGACGCGGCCGTCGACGTCCAGGCCGAGGTGCTCGGCGTTGCGAAGTGCGACCTTGACCATGCCGGGCGAGAGGTCGGTGACCGAGCCCTTCTCTGCTATCCCGGCCTGCATCAGGTTGAGCAGGAAGAATCCGGTACCGCAACCCAGTTCGAGCGCGCGGCCGTACGGCACGTCGGACTGTGCGGAGGCGTCACCGGAAACGGCCTGATCGAACCTGCCGCGTGCGTAGTCGATGCATCGCTCGTCGTAGGAAATCGACCACTTGTCGTCGTAGGTCTCGGCTTCCCAATCGTGGTACAGCACCTGCGCCAGTTTGGTGTCCGAGCGTGCAGCCTCGACCTGCTCGGCAGTGGCGTGCGGATTCGGGGCGGGATCGACCTGGCGGTCATCGGACTCGGCCGAGGCCAGGGACGTCGAGTTCGAGAGCGAGCGATCGACACCGTCGTGGGGGCTTGCAGTCATCAGGCGAGCCTACTATCCGGTAGCTGTGGAACAACTCTTCTCCGGCCGGGCCGGTGCTTCACCGCCCGGTGAAGGTCGCTTTTCCAGGGCCGTCGGCCACGAACGACGTCATGCCGACGGTGCGATCCTCGGTGGCGAACAGGGCCGCGAACTGCTGGGCCTCGATTCGCAGACCGGTGGTGAGATCGACGTCGAGCCCCTGGTCGATCGACGCTTTGGCCGCTGCGAGCGCTCGCGATGCACCCGTGGTGAACTGCATGGCCCAGGTGCGGGCGGCGTTGTACACCTCGTCCGGCGCCACCACCTCGTCCACCAAGCCGATGCGCAGCGCTTCCTCGGCACCGACGAAGCGGCCGGTGAAGACCATGTCCTTGGCACGGCTCGGGCCGATCAACCGGGCCAGCCGTTGGGTGCCGCCGCCGCCGGGGATGACGCCGAGCAGCACCTCGGGGACACCGAATTTCGCGTTGTCGCCCGCGATCCGACGATCTGCTCCCAGCGCGACCTCGAGCCCACCACCGAGTGCGTATCCGGTCACCGCGGCAACGACGGGCTTGGGAACGGTGCTCAGCGAGCCGAGAGCGGACTGCAGATCCTCGGCGATGGCAGCCATCTCGGCCGCGGACAACGACACCATCTCCTTGATGTCGGCACCGGCCGCGAACACCTTCTCGCCGCCGTACACGACGACGGCCTTGACCTCGGAATTCACGGTGGCCTCACGCGCCGCCGCGCGAATCTCCTCCTGCATCTGCCGGTTCAATGCGTTCATCGGTGGGCGATCCAGGCGGATGGTGCCGATACCGTCCGATACCTCGAGATTCACGAACTCAGCCATGGGCCGAAAGGCTACCGGGCCTCGTCCCGGCGATCGGACCAGGGATGTCGCGTTCCGGCGTAGTAGTCCTCGTCGCCGTCGAAGAGCACTCGTACGGTGCCGTCGTCTCGGGTCAGTACCGGCAGGACCGGGGTTACCTGGCGTTCGTGCGCAACGACCTCCGCGACCGTGTCGAACCGGGACAGCGCATCCAACTGGCTCCAGGTCGGCGGAAGCAGGATGGTGTTTCCGGAGCGCCAATCCGCCAGTGCATCACCGGTCGAGCGCCAGCTGACCGATGCCGCCTCGCTGGTTTCGCCGTCCGCATTCTGGCCCTCGGGCAGCACGGCGACGAAGAATCGGGTGTCGTACCGTCGCGCTTCACCGACCGGAGTGATCCAGTGCGACCAGGGCCGGAGGAGATCCGCTCGCAGTACGAGGTCGTGGGCGGTGAGAAATTCGGCGAACGAGATCTCGCGGCGCTCCAGCCGACCGCGCTCCGCAGCGAACGGAGCGGTATCGGCGACGATCGACTCCGGCGTCGAGCCGGCCAACAGCACCCCGCACTCCTCGAACGTCTCACGCGCTGCAGCACACACCAGGGCCTGCGCCCTGCCCTCGTCGGTTGCGAAGCGCTCGGCCCACCACGACGGCGGCGGACCTGCCCAGCGGACGTCCGCTGCCGCGTCCGCAGGGTCGACGCCGCCACCGGGAAACACCGTCATCCCTCCCGCGAACGCCATGCCGCCGACGCGTTCGAGCAGGAACACCTCGATGCCCGGCCGTGACAGACCGTCACGAATCAAGATGACGGTCGAGGCATCCCGCGCCTGCACGTGATCGGCAGCACCAGTCGAACTCATGAAAGGCAACGTACCGCTGCGCTGCGCAACGCCGTCGCTCGGTCCGCGCTATCGGCGGTGCGTGCTATCGACGGTGCGCGCCGGCAGCGCGGGTTCGCCGCGCGAAGAACCGACCGTCGACGCGATCGAGCGTGATCGACTGGCTGAACGCCTCGGTCAGGTTCTCTGCGGTGATGACGTCGTCGACCAGTCCCTGTGCCACCACCCCGCCTTCCTTGAGCAACAACGCGTGACTGAATCCCGGCGGAATCTCTTCCACGTGGTGGGTGATCAGCACGGTGGCGGGGGCATCGGGATCGGCTGCGAGGTCGGTCAGGCGTGCCACCAGTTCCTCGCGTCCGCCGAGGTCGAGGCCCGCCGCCGGCTCGTCCAGCAAGAGCAGTTCGGGATCGGTCATCAGGGCACGGGCGATGAGAACACGCTTTCGTTCGCCTTCGGACAACGTGCCGTAGGTGCGGGTGGCGAGATGTTCGGCACCGAGGCTCTCGAGCATCTCGACTGCGCGCTCGGTGTCGACCGCGTCGTATTTCTCTCGCCAACGCCCCAGTACCGAGTAGCCCGCGGACACGACCAGATCGGACACGAGTTCGTCGGCCGGAATGCGCTGCGCCAGCGAGGAGGAGGACAAGCCGATCCGCGGTCGGAGTTCGGAGACGTCGACCTTGCCCATGACCTCTCCGAGAACGTGGGCGACACCGGACGTGGGATGGATCTCGGCCGCAGCGATACGCAGCAGAGACGTCTTTCCGGCACCGTTGGGGCCGAGCACGACCCACCGTTCGTCCAGTTCCACCTTCCAGGTGACGGGTCCCACCAGGGTCGCACCGCCCCGGCGGACGACTACGTCGGTGAAATCTACGAGCAGGTCGGGATCCGGTTCAGACACGACGCCTATCTTCTCGCACATCGACCGCGCATTCACGGCAGGATGTGCACGCGTGTCGCCCAATGACGATCTACCCCGCACTTCCCGCCGGACCTCGGACCGGGAATCCGGCGCGAACCCACCCGGATCACCGTTCCCGCTGGGTGCCACTGCACTGTCGACTGGCACTCAATTTGCAGTCCATGCGCCCGAGGCCGATGGAGTCGAGGTGTGTCTGGTCGATCCGGACGGTGGTGAACGACGGGTGGAACTGACCACCCGCACGTTCGGAGTTCGACATGCCTTCGTGCCGGGCGTGCGGCCCGGTGACCGATACGGGTTCCGCGCCCACGGGAGGTGGGATCCGCACTCCGGACGACGGTTCAACGGCGCGAAGATTCTGCTCGATCCCGCAGCACGCCAGGTGTCCGGAACCTTCGGCGACCCATCGGCACTGCTCGCCTACGAGGACGATCCGTTCGGGGCACCCAGTTCTCGAGACTCGCTCGGACACCTCCCGCTCGGAGTGGTCCGCGCGGCCGCAGATCGCGTGGGCCGTCCCGCGCGCCCCGATGTGCCCTGGGACCGAACCGTTCTCTACGAGCTGCACGTGGGCTCGTTCACGGCCCGCAATCCCGCTGTGCCCGAGCATCTTCGCGGTACGTACCTCGGGCTCGCCCAGCCGGCGGTACTCGAACACCTCGCTCGCATCGGCATCACGTCGGTCGAATTGTTGCCCGTACACACCACATTCACCGAACCGGGCGTCCGCGCCCGGGGTATGCGAAACCACTGGGGGTATTCGACGGGTGCGTACTTCGCCCCGGATCCGCGCTTCGCCGCCGTTCCCGGTGCCGAGGTGGACGAGTTTCGCACCATGGTCGACGCGCTGCACGCTGCCGGGATCGAGGTGATCCTCGACGTGGTCTACAACCACACGTGCGAATCCGCGGTCGACGGCCCCTCGATCAGTTGGCGTGGGCTCGATGCGCCCGGCTACTACCTGCTGGACGGACGCGGATCGGACGTCGATCTGACCGGCTGCGGCAACACTCTCGATTCCGCTTCGCCCGCGGTGGTGCGGATGGTGTGCGACAGCCTTCGGTACTGGGTCGAGGACATGGGTGTGGACGGGTTCCGATTCGACCTGGCCAGCACCCTCGGTCGACCCGGTGGTTGGCGATTCGATTCTCGCGCACCGTTGTTGACGGCCGTTGCCACCGACCCGGTCCTGGCTCGGGTCAAATTGATCGCCGAGCCGTGGGACGCCACCGGTGCCGGCTATCAGGTCGGCAACTTCGGAGTGGCGTGGTCGGAATGGAACGATCGCTACCGCGACACGGTGCGACGCTTCTGGGCGGGCCAGCACGGCGTCCGCGAATTGGCCTCGCGCCTGGCCGGTTCGGAAGACCTCTTCGCAGGCAACGGACGCCTGCCGTGGGCGTCGATCAACTTCGTCACCGCGCACGACGGGTTCACCGCCCGAGACCTGGTGTCGTACGAGCGGAAGCACAACGAGGCCAACGGCGAAGAGAACAGGGACGGCACCGACAACAACTCGTCGGTCAACCACGGCATCGAGGGTCCGAGCGAGGACCCGTCGGTCGTCGAGGCCCGGGGACGCCATGTTCGGGCGCTACTGGCAACCCTGACGCTCTCCACCGGTACGCCGATGCTGCTCGCCGGCGACGAACTGGGACACACCCAGGGAGGCAACAACAATGCGTACTGCGTCGCCGAGAACGCTCCGGCGGCAGAGAGCTGGGCCATCGACTGGGACGGCGCGGATCAGAACATGATTCGCTTCGTGGGTCGACTGCTCCGCGTCCGAGCGAGCGCTCCGACCCTTCGTCAGCAGGAGTTCTTCACCGGCCGCGCGACACCGACCGGCCGACCCGATCTGGTCTGGTTCGATTCCGCCGGAATCGAATTCGACACGGACCGATGGAACGACGACTCGGTGCGCACCATTCAGGCCTGGGTGGACGGTTCCGACGTCCGCTCCTACGCCTCCGACGGTGGGCAGGTCGACGACGCGAGCTCGCTCCTCGTGCTCCATTCCGGTGGCCCCGCCGAGATCACTCTGGCGTGCCCGAGTTGGTCGTCGTCGCGGTTCGTTCCGGTCCTCGATTCCTCGTGCGCGGACGGAGTGCCCGCCGATACCACTGCGCTGGAACCGGGTTCGACGATATCGGTGACCGGATCGACTGTCCTGGTACTGCGCAGCGCAGGCAGGTGAGTCATGAACAGTTGTACGAGCGGACCGACTCCGAGCGCATAGAGAACCGTCCCGACGCCGAGCGTCCCGCCGAGCAACCAACCGGTGAGTACCACCGTCAACTCGATTCCGGTGCGGGTCAGGCGAATCGACCATCCGGTCCTGGCCACCAGACCGGTCATCAGTCCGTCTCGAGGCCCCGGGCCCATCCCGGCACCGATGTACAGCGCGGTGGCGAACGCGTTGAGCACGATGCCCGACACCATGGCAACGGTCCTGATCGGGAGTCCGTCGAGATGCGGCAACACCGCGGACGTCGCGTCCACGGCAACGGCGATCACCACGACGTTGCTCACGGTACCCAGGCCTGGACGTTGCCGCAGCGGGATCCACATCAGCAGTACGGCCACTCCGGTGATCGCGGTGATGGTTCCGAAACTCAGCGACAGGTGACGTTCGAGACCCTGGTGGAAGACGTCCCACGGGTTGACGCCCAGTCCACCCGCGATCATCGACGACATCGACGCCCCGTACAGCCACAGCCCCACGTAGAGGGCAGCCAACCGAGCGGGAAGCCGGCGACCGGCGACGACACGACGTGGTGAGGTGAACATGCCTCCAGTCTCGGGGCTACTGGATATGTTCGGCATAGCCACTTGTGCGACAATGGACCCCAGCTCTAGAGAACGGCAATCACCGTGGTCGAACCGGGTGCCACTTCGGTGAAGCCGGCATCCCGCACTGCGACGGCGCGCCCGGCGCGAACCTCGCCCAGTGCACGTGTCCATTGGTCCGGGTTCGCGGATCGGACCGAACATGCGTAGCCGGCCGCGGCCCACTCGCGGCATTCCTCCATGCCCATCGCACCCGCGAGCAACATCGACGCGTGCCCCACCTGAGCGGCCGCCTTGCCCACCGTCATGGACAGGGAAGCGTCGATCCACAGCACAGGGCCTGCCGAGACCGCAGGCTCGTCCTCGGCCGCCACGTCGGTCCCACCGATCTGCAGCCGCTTGATCCGCGGGTCCAGATCTCCGACCCGACCCGGCACGAAGGCGCGGGCCGACGCTCCCCCGACGTCGACCGTCACACCCGGAACGTCCTGCGCTGCGAGCCAGTGTGCACCGCGAGCCCGTCGAGCGACTTTTCGGATCCGAGCCGACGTCCATTCGGTGAAGGCCTCGTTCCACGACGCGCCGACGCCCACCCGTGGGTCCAGGCACAGCGACGCGGTTGCTCTGGCAGCCGCCTCGAGCAACTCGCTACGCCGGGGTGCATCGGATTTGGGGATGTGTAGCACCAACGGCATGGCCAGCACCTGTGACGGATCGGCCGGGTCCTCGGCTCCGCCGTACCCACGAGCGAGCTCGGCATGGCGCGAGGCGAACGTGTTGTCCGGTGAGAATTCCTCGGCCGCCGCCTCGGCACCGCCCAGGTCGTCCGGTCCGGCATCGGTCACCGGACCGTCGGTCATGTCGTCGCCGGTCGTGGGATCGCCGGTCATGGGATCGGGACGCGGCGGACTCCCCCGTCGACCGCGTCCGCAGCTTCGATCTCGTTGCGGGTGACACCGAGTATGAACAGAACCGCGTCCAGATACGGATGCGAGATGGCCGTGTCAGCGATCTCTCGCAACGCCGGCTTGGCGTTGAAGGCGACCCCGAGGCCCGCGGCCGTCAGCATGTCGATGTCGTTCGCTCCGTCGCCGACGGCGACTGTCTGCTCCATCGGCACTCCCGACTGTGCCGCGAACTCGCGCAGTGCCGTCGCCTTCGCAGCACGATCGACCACTTCTCCGATCACCCGGCCGGTGAGCTTGCCGTCGACGATCTCGAGGGTGTTGGCCTTGACGTAGTCGAGTTCGAGTTCGTGTGCGAGTCCCTCGATGACCTGTCGGAATCCTCCGGATACGACGCCGCAGGCGAATCCGAGACGACGGAGGGTACGAATGGTGGTCCTGGCCCCCGCCGTCAGCTCCAGGCTCTCGCCCACTTCGTCGATGACGGATTCGTCCAGCCCTGCCAACGCGGCAACTCGCTGTTCGAGCGACTCCGCGAAGTCGATCTCACCGCGCATGGCAGCTTCGGTGACCGCACGAACTTCGTCCTCTCGCCCGGCACGGGCAGCCAACATTTCGATGACCTCACCCTGGACGAGCGTCGAGTCGACGTCGAACACGATCAGTCGCTTGGATCGCCGTGCGATCCCGCCGCGCTGCACGGCGATGTCGACGCCGATGCCGGCTGCGATTCCCGCAAGGCCGGCACGCAGTTGCACATCGGCATCCGGCGAGGTGTCGGTTGCGGTCACCTGAAGTTCGAGGCCCGTGACGGGATAGTCGGCAATTCCGCGAATGGCGTCGATGTTCGCTCCCTGGCGGGCAAGCTCACGGGAGATGGTGCTGAAGGCACGAGCGGTCACGGGTCGGCCCAGAACGACGACGACGTGGGTGGCCAGGCTCTGCCCGCCGCCCCGCGCGGTGTCGATCTCGACATCGACGTGCACGCCGACCGTCGCCATCGCGTCCTCCAGCTCCTCCTGGAGCGCTTCGGGGTCACGGGGGCAGGACAGGAGAACGCCCAGAGTCAGCCTGCCGCGAATGACAACCTGCTCGACGTCGAGCAGGCTGACGTTGTGCCGTGACAGTGCCGCGAACAGCACCGATGTGACGCCCGGCTTGTCTGGCCCCGTCACCGTCACCAGCACTGCGGTGTCGCTCGAAGTCACCGGATCTCCCTTTCGCACACGGCCAGCGGCCGGATAGGTCTTCGTGTCACCTGTGGTGGACGAGCAAGCCCGAACACGCCACGAGATTGTCGCAAGCGAAGAGCCCCACCCGGTAGCCGGGAGGGGCTCTCGCTGCTGCTGTGGACTACTTGGGGTCCGGGTCTCCGGATCCTTCGTGATCGCTGGTGGCGATCGGAGCCCGGCGGGCCTGTTCGAGGACGGCGGTGGTCTTACCACCGTGCGCTCCCGGCCCGACGTGCGCTTCCGCGCGCATCCGTTCGACCATGTGCGGGTAGTGCAACTCGAACGCCGGACGCTCGGAACGGATCCGAGGCAGTTCGGTGAAGTTGTGTCGCGGCGGCGGGCACGAGGTGGCCCACTCCAACGAGTTTCCGTAGCCCCACGGATCGTCGACCGTGACGACCTCGCCGTATCGGTAGGACTTGAACACGTTCCACACGAACGGCAGTGTCGAGGCACCCAGGATGAAGGCACCGATCGTGGAGATGACGTTCAACTCGGTGAACCCGTCCGAGGGCAGGTAATCGGCGTAGCGACGCGGCATGCCCTCGTTTCCGAGCCAGTGCTGCACCAGGAACGTGGCGTGGAATCCGAAGAACGTCAGCCAGAAGTGCCACTTGCCCAGCGCCTCGTCCATCATCCGGCCCGTCATCTTCGGGAACCAGAAGTAGATGCCGGCGTACGTTGCGAACACCACGGTGCCGAACACCACGTAGTGGAAGTGGGCGACCACGAAGTACGTGTCGGTGACCTGGAAGTCGATGGGCGGCGAAGCCAGCAGAACACCGGTGAGTCCGCCGAAGACGAAGGTGATCAGGAACCCGATCGAGAACAGCATCGGGGTTTCCAGAGTCACCTGGCCTCGCCACATCGTGCCGACCCAGTTGAAGATCTTCACACCCGTCGGCACCGCGATCAGGAACGTCATGAAGGAGAAGAACGGCAGCAACACCGCGCCCGTGGCGTACATGTGGTGCGCCCACACCGCGATGGAGAGGGCGGCGATGGCGATAGTCGCGTAGATCAGACCCGAGTAGCCGAAGATCGGCTTACGCGAGAAGACGGGGAACACCTCGGAGACGATTCCGAAGAACGGCAGCGCGATGATGTACACCTCGGGGTGACCGAAGAACCAGAACAGGTGCTGCCACAACAGCACTCCGCCGGTCGCCGGGTCGAACAGATGCGCCCCCAGATGTCGGTCGGCCGCCAGCCCGAGCAACGCAGCCGTCAGCAGGGGGAATGCCAGCAGGATCAGGATGGACGTCACCAGGATGTTCCAGGTGAAGATCGGCATGCGGAACATCGTCATGCCGGGAGCACGCAGGCAGATCACGGTGGTGATCATGTTGACGCCACCGAGGATGGTGCCGAGACCGCCGACGGCCAGGCCCATGATCCACAGGTCCGCACCGACGCCGGGCGAGTGCAGAGCCGAGGTGAGCGGGGTGTACGCGGTCCACCCGAAGTCGGCAGCACCGCCGGGGGTGATGAATCCGGCCGTGGCGATCAACGCACCGAACAGGTAGAGCCAGTACGAGAACGCGTTCAACCGCGGGAACGCGACGTCGGGAGCGCCGATCTGCAGCGGAAGGATGTAGTTGGCGAATCCGAAGACGATCGGCGTCGCGTACAGCAACAGCATGATGGTGCCGTGCATGGTGAAGAGCTGGTTGTACTGCTCGTTGGACAGGAACTGCATTCCCGGAATGGCCAACTCGGCGCGCATCAGCAGCGCCATGAGTCCACCGATCAGGAAGAACGCGAACGATGTCGCGATGTACATGATTCCCAACACCTTGGGATCGGTGGTCGTCACCGCTTTGTGCAGGAACGACCCCTTCGGTCCCGTCCGCGGCGGGAACGGCCGAGCAGCATCCACCGCGGGAGCGGGCCTAGGCGCTAGGGCAGTCACAGATCCTCCTGATTGCGCGTCGGACCTCGAACCACGAGGCGACGTCATCTAGTCGTGCGCTCCTCGAATCGTAGACCGTCGGACCGACACTTGCCGAACCGGTCCTACCGTGTGTCGTATTGGCCCCGATCGAGCACGCCCACATCGCGCGATCTGCCTGCGCTGTCGGCCTTTCGGACGCATTCGACAACGCTTCGATCGTCGCCGATTCCGGACGCTCGACGGCGTCCGTTCGAGTGTTCTGCGACGGCCGCCTTCCGATACTGTGTGAGACCACCCGACCCGTCGAAGGAAGTCCCGCGTTGCCACTCCACCCACGACTCCCCCGTTCGTGTGCGCCGCGCAGGATGGGCGCCGTCGCCGCCGTGTGCCTTGCCGCCACCATGGCGCTGGTCGGCTGCTCCGATTCCGAAGCGCAGGACGACGCATCCACCATCATCCGCACCACCACGAACATCGCCGGTGCCGGAGTGGTCGGGAACAATCGGGACACCGTGGGACTGTGCCCCGCGCTCGCACCACTCGACCCGACCGGAATCGAGGGTGACACCCGACCCGTGGGACATGCCGAGGGGATCAGCGCCATTCCGGCCGACCCGCAGCGCATCGTCGTGCTCGACGCCGCCGGCCTCGACGCGAGCTGCGCGGTCGGAATCTGGGAGCGGGTCGTCGGAGCGGCCACGATCGACCCCGATTTCCGCGGTGACGGCGATCAACCGCTGTATCTGGGCACCGGATTGGCGTCCGTCCCGTCCGTCGGCCCGGTGGGTGCACCCGACATCGATGCCATCGCCGCCCTCGATCCCGACCTGATCCTGGGTGCCGATTCTCTCGGATCGAACACCTACGACGACCTGACGGCCATCGCCCCGACCGTCTTCACGGCGACCGGACAGGGGTGGAAGGACACGTTCCTGCAGTCCGCGGCTGCGCTCGGTCGCGGCCAGGCAGGATTCGAGGCACTCGCGTCGTTCACCGCGGATGCCGAGCGGGTCGGTCGCGAGATCGACGCCACCCAGACCCAGGCGTCCGTCGTTCGATTCGACGCGGACTCCATCGAAGTGGACGGTCCGAACTCCTTTGCCGGCCAGGTCATCGCCGAAGTGGGTGTCGCGCGACCGCAGAGCCAGCGCGACGCCGATCTCTCGGTCGAGGCGAACGATCTCTCGCCGGTGGAGGGAGACATCGTCTACGTGCGATTCGCAGGCCCCGACGGCGAGACGTTCGGCCGCGAGGTGATGGACAGCGACGCGTGGCACGATCTGGGCTCGGTCACCGACGGTCGTGTGTTCGCGGTGAACGACACGGTGTGGTCCGGCAGTGGGGTCGTCGCGGCTCGGGCGATTCTGGCCGATCTGTCCGCGTCGCTGAACGCCTACGTCTCCTGACGCGATGCCCATTCCCGAATTCGTGCAGGCGCTGCGCAGCGTCGTCGGCACGTCGCCGCTGTGGTTGTCCGGTGTCAGCGCGGTCGTCCTCGACGACGACCGGCGTGTGCTGCTGACTCTGCGCGCGGACAACAACACCTGGGCCGTGGTCTCCGGAATCCTCGAGCCCGGCGAGGAACCTGCTCCGGCCGCCCTGCGTGAGATCGGGGAGGAGACCGGCGTCGACGCCACGATCGTGCGACTGACGAGTGTCGACGTGACGGAGCCGATCACGTACCCCAACGGCGACGTCGCGCAGTATCTCGACATCACGTTTCTTGCTCGGTACACCGGCGGCATTCCTCACGTGGCCGACGACGAGAATCTCGACGTCGCCTGGTTCGCACTCGACGCGCTCCCGGAAAACCTCACGGCCACTTCGCGATTGCGAATCGAGAAGGCCATCGCCGATGAGCCGTCGGCGTGGTTCCGGCGCTGACTCCCCCGCCGAACGACAGTGAGCGGTTCCCAAGATTTCCGTGCTCGTCGATGCTTAATGTGATATCACTTTAGTATCACCATCGAGAGGGAGGTTCTCATGTCCGCACCTGCAACCGTCGCCGAGAAGCCGACGGGTACCCCGACCACCACCATCGCCGAGCGCCCGGGCTGGGATCTGCCCGGCTGGTCGATGCTCGGCATCGGTCTCGCGCTGTTCCTCGGCGGAATCGCCGCGTTCGCGCTCGGACTCGTGTTCACCGTCGTCGCACTGGTCGTGACCGGAGTCGTCCTGTTCGTCCTCTCCTTGCCCGCACTCATGGGCCTGACGCTGGTGCAGCCGAATCAGGCTCGCGTTCTTCAGCTTCTCGGGAGTTCGTACAGCGGCACCCTGCGGACGCCGGGGCTGCGTTGGACCAATCCGTTGACCTACCGCCGGGCCATCTCGACGCGAATCCGCAACCACGAGACCGGCCAATCGAAGGTCAACGACGCCGACGGCAATCCGATCGAGATCTCCGCCATCGTCGTCTGGCAGGTTGCCGACACCGCACTGGCATCGTTCCAGGTCGACGATTACGAGGAGTTCGTCGCCGTCCAGACCGAGTCTGCCGTCCGCCACATCGCCGGCAGCTATCCGTACGACGCCGAAGGACGAATGTCGTTGCGGGAGAACGCCGACGAGATCACCGCTGCCATGTCGGAGGAGGTGCACGCACGAGTGCGTTCGGCCGGTGTCGAGGTGATCGAAACACGAATCAACCGGCTGGCCTATGCCCCGGAGATCGCCCAGGCCATGTTGCGACGTCAGCAGGCCGGGGCGGTCATCGCGGCCCGTCAGCAGATCGTCGAAGGTGCCGTCGGAATGGTGGAGATGGCGCTCGGGAAGCTGGAGGAGAAGCACGTCGTCGAGCTCGACGAGGAGCGCAAGGCCACGATGGTGTCGAATCTGCTCGTGGTGCTGTGCAGCGACCGCGACACGCAACCTGTCGTCAACACCGGATCGCTGTATCAGTGAGCCATGGCCGTCGAACGTAAGAAGATTCTGCTGCGGTTGGACCCAACGGTGCACGACGCCCTCGCCCGTTGGGCCTCCGACGATCTCCGGAGCACCAACGCTCAGATCGAGTTCCTACTGCGTCGAGCATTGAGCGAGCAGGGCCGAATGCCGAAGGATGCACAGGACATTCGCGCGCCGGGACGCCCACCGAAAGAGTGAGCGGCCCGACTCGCGAACGAATCTCTAGAAGTCCCAGTCCTCGTCTTCGGTGTTGACGGCCTTGCCGATGACGTACGAGGAACCCGAGCCGGAGAAGAAGTCGTGGTTCTCGTCGGCGTTGGGTGAGAGCGCCGACAGGATCGCCGGGTTGACGTCCGTCTCGTCCTTGGGGAACAGGCCCTCGTAGCCGAGATTGTTCAGTGCCTTGTTGGCGTTGTACCGCAGGAACTTCTTGACGTCCTCGGTCAGGCCGATCTCGTCGTAGAGGTCCTGGGTGTACTCGACCTCGTTGTCGTACAACTCGAACAGCAACTCGAACGTGTAGTTCTTGAGTTCCTCGCGCTGCGCCTCGCTGACCTTCTCTAGACCCTTCTGGTACTTGTAGCCGATGTAGTACCCGTGCACGGCCTCGTCGCGGATGATCAGACGGATCAGGTCCGCAGTGTTGGTGAGCTTGGCCCGCGAGGACCAGTACATCGGCAGGTAGAAGCCGGAGTAGAACAGGAACGACTCCAGCAGCGTCGACGCCACCTTGCGCTTGAGCGGATCGTCACCGTGGTAGAAGTTCAGGACGATCTCGGCTTTGCGCTGGAGGTTGACGTTCTCCTCGGACCAGCGGAATGCATCGTCGATGTCGCGGGTGGAGCTGAGGGTGGAGAAGATGGAGCTGTAGCTCTTGGCGTGCACCGACTCCATGAACGCGATGTTGGTGTACACCGCTTCCTCGTGGGGAGTGATGGCGTCCGGGATGAGGCTGACAGCGCCGACGGTGCCCTGGATGGTGTCGAGCAGTGTCAACCCGGTGAACACACGCATCGTCAACTGCTTCTCGACGGCGGTCAACGTTGCCCACGACGGGATGTCGTTGGACACCGGCACCTTCTCGGGCAGCCAGAAATTACTGGTGAGGCGCTCCCACACTTCGGAGTCCTTGTCGTCCTGGACCCGATTCCAGTTGATCGCGGAGACGCGATCGATGAGCTTTACCATGGGTGCCTACCTACAGGTCGATGAGCGAGAGACGGGGACGGAGCTACGTGAAAGGCCGCTGATACGAACACTACCCGTTGTGTCCGACAAGTCCGGTAGGCACTACAAAGTGTGCCGGGAGTGTTGCCCGCAGGGATGACCTCTACGGCTGCTTCGGTCGGTCACCACCCCACCGAGCACGGGACGGTTCCGGCCTCGACGGCAGCGACCAACTGCGCATGATCACGCTCGTTCTGATCGGCGTAGGCATGGGCGAACCTCACCATCGCCCGACCGACGTTGTCTCCGCGGCCGAGGTAGTCGGCGATCGCCTCCGCGTCACCACTGCGGGCATGCGCTCGCGCGAGAACTTCACCGCATGCGGTGGCGAATTCGGTGAGGTACGGCCCGATGATCTCGCCGTCGGGAATGACCTTCATGTCACGGAACTGCCGAACGTAGAAGTTCATGGTCCCCACTGCCGTCCATCCCACGAACATGTCGGTCGCGCTCTGCAGCATTCGCTGCCCGTTGACCACGCGGGCACCGTGATTGTCGTACCGGCTCGGTTCGAGAAACTGCTCGAACACCGACGGCCCTGCCTGCTTGATCTGCAGGAAGAACGGATCCTTCGTTCGACGTTCTTCGAGCAGCGCCAGATACACCCGCATTCCGACGCTCCCGACGCCGACCACCTGCCGCACGACGTCGAGAACCCGGAATCTGGTCAGCAGACTCCAGATGTGGTCGTCGACCGACTCGCTGTAACCGGCGATCACCGCCTGCACCAGCTCGATCTGGGAATCACCGACGTGAGTGCGAAAAGGTGCGTCCTCGCGAATCCTTCGACGACCGTCCCTCGTCTCGGTGAACTGGCGGGACGCCCCACGGCTGGTACGACGCTCGGCTTTCGTTTCGATGAGTTTCTCTGCGTGTCGAGCGATGCCCGAGGAGAAGTGACCGAGCAGACCGGCGACGTCGATGCGGTCGTACCAGATGTCGATCTCCGGCGTGCTCGCGTATGCCCTCATCTTTCGGCAGTACGCAGCCGTCATCGCCGACACCGCCCGATCGGAGCGTCGCGCATCGACCCCGTTCTCCCGCCCGAGAACCACGAGAGAGGTCGCCAGCCGTTTGAGGTCCCACTCGAACGGGCCGGGCAGCGTTTCGTCGAAGTCGCGGAGGTCGAAGTACAGGTTCCGTTCGGGAGTGGCCCACAATCCGAAATTCAACACGTGGGCATCGCCACACAGCTGGACCTCGACGCCGGTGTGCGGAGTCGACGCGAGGTCGGCTGCCATCACGGCCGCGGCACCGCGGAAGTAGGTCCACGGCGATGCGGACATTCTCGCGTAGCGGATCGGCAGCAGCTCCGGCACCCGAATGATGTTCTGCGCGAGCACCGTGTCGAGCGCATCGTGACCACGCGAGACCGGATCCCATTCGGCCAACCCGCTGCGGGGTACGCGCCGACGGGCGTGTCGGCCACGCAAGAATTGCTCGGAAGGACGTGCATCCTTCCGAGCAATTCTCACATCGATATCGGATTCGACCTCGTCGTCCGCCTCGGTGTCCATGCCTGATTATGCTCCGCAACGCGCCGCGAGATCGCGGTATCGGCCACAGCTCGACCGACCGGGTCGGCTACAGCATGCAGGACACGCAACCCTCCACCTCGGTGCCCTCGAGGGCCAACTGGCGCAGACGAATGTAGTACAGCGTCTTGATGCCCTTGCGCCATGCGTAGATCTGCGCACGGTTGATGTCGCGAGTGGTGGCGGTGTCCTTGAAGAACAGCGTCAACGACAGACCCTGATCGACGTGTTGCGTTGCGGCAGCGTAGGTGTCGATGATCTTCTCGTATCCGATCTCGTAGGCATCCTGATAGAAATCCAGGTTGTCGTTGTCGAGATACGGAGCCGGGTAGTAGACGCGACCGATCTTGCCTTCCTTGCGAATCTCGATCTTCGACGCCACCGGGTGAATCGACGAGGTGGAGTTGTTGATGTACGAGATCGAGCCGGTCGGCGGGACGGCCTGCAGGTTCTGGTTGTAGATGCCGTGCTCCTGCACGGACGCCTTCAACCTCGTCCAATCCGCCTGGGTGGGAACCGATACGCCCGAGTCGGCGAACAACTTCGCGACCTTGGGCGTGGCCGGCTCCCAGACCTGGTCGGTGTACTTGTCGAAGAATTCACCCGACGCGTACTTGGACTCGGGGAAACCCTTGAAGTACTGACCGCGATCCTTCGCCAGCTGATTCGACGCCTGAAGCGCGTGGAACAGCACGGTGTAGAAGTAGATGTTCGTGAAATCGATTCCCTCGGTCGAGCCGTAGTGAATCCGCTCGCGCGCCAGGTAGCCGTGCAGATTCATCTGCCCGAGGCCGATCGCGTGGGAATCGTTGTTGCCCTGCTCGATCGACGGCACGGAGAAGATGTGCGTCTGATCGGACACCGCGGTGAGGCCACGAATGGCCACGGCGATGGTCTTACCGAAGTCGGGCGAGTCCATCGTCTTGGCGATGTTCAGCGAACCCAGGTTGCACGAGATGTCCTTGCCCACATGGCTGTACGAGAGATCGTCGTTGAACGTCGACGGCGTCGAGACCTGCAGGATCTCCGAGCACAGGTTGGAGTGAGTGATCTTGCCCTTGACCGGATTCGCACGATTGACGGTGTCCTCGTACATGATGTACGGGTAGCCGGACTCGAACTGCAACTCGGCCAGAGTCTGGAAGAACTCGCGAGACTTGATCTTGGTCTTGCGGATCCGCTTGTCGTCGACCATCTCGTAGTACTTCTCCGACACGTTGATGTCGGCGAAGGGCACACCGTAGATGCGCTCGACGTCGTACGGCGAGAACAGGTACATGTCCTCGTTCTTCTTCGCCAGCTCGAACGTGATGTCCGGGATGACGATTCCGAGCGAGAGCGTCTTGATGCGGATCTTCTCGTCCGCATTCTCACGCTTGGTATCCAGGAACTTGTAGACGTCGGGATGGTGTGCGTGCAGGTACACCGCGCCTGCGCCCTGACGTGCACCGAGCTGGTTGGCGTACGAGAACGAGTCCTCGAGCAGCTTCATGATCGGAATGACACCCGAGGACTGGTTCTCGATGCGCTTGATGGGCGCGCCGGCCTCGCGAATATTGCTCAGCAGCAACGCAACTCCGCCGCCGCGCTTGGACAGCTGCAGGGCGGAGTTGATGGAGCGGCCGATGGACTCCATGTTGTCCTCGATGCGCAGCAGGAAGCAGGACACGGGCTCGCCGCGCTGCTTCTTGCCGGAGTTGAGGAAGGTCGGCGTCGCGGGCTGGAAGCGGCCGGCGATGATTTCGTCGACCAGATCGGTGGCCAGAGCCTCGTCGCCGGCGGCCAGCGTCAACGCCACCATGCACACCCGGTCCTCGAAACGCTCGAGGTAACGCTTGCCGTCGAACGTCTTGAGCGTGTACGAGGTGTAGTACTTGAACGCCCCGAGGAACGTGGGGAACCGAAACTTCTTCGAGTACGCGTGGTTGATCAGGAACTTGACGAACTCGCGAGAGTACTGATCCAGAACCTCGGGCTCGTAGTAGTTCTCCTCGACGAGGTAGTCCAGCTTCTCGTCCAGATCGTGGAAGAACACGGTGTTCTGATTGACGTGCTGCAGGAAGTACTGATTGGCAGCCTCGCGATCCTTCTCGAACTGGATCTCACCGTTGGGGCCGTACAGATTGAGCATCGCGTTGAGCGCGTGGTAATCCATGTCGCCGTCGCCGCGGACGGTGGTGAGTACGGGTGCTGCGTCGGTGATGGTCGGTGCCACGGCGATGCTCCTACTGGGTATGTGGGGTGTGGTGCTCTAGTGCGTGTGGGCGGCGCGTCGGACTTCACGTTCCCAGAAGTCCTCCAGCCCCTCGCGGACCCGCACTACGTCCTCGGGGGTGCCCATCAATTCGAATCGGTATAGATACGGAACTGCGCACTTCTGCGAAATGACATCTCCCGCAAAGCAGAACGAGTCACCGAAGTTCGTGTTTCCGGCAGCGATGACAGCTCGGATCAACGAACGGTTGTGCTCGTCGTTGAGAAACTTGATCACTCGCTTGGGGACGTAGTTGGTGTCGCGGCCGGCGTACGTGGTCCCTCCCCCGTACGTCGGCACGATGAGTACGTAGGGAGAGTCGACACGAAAGGTGCCGTTCGGATCACGCAGAGGGATTCGTGTCGCGGGAATGTCCAGCTTCGAGACGAAGCGATGGGTGTTCTCGGACGCGCTGGAGAAGTAGACCAGTGAGTGGGAGGACTGCGGTTGCGAACTCACCGCTCACTCACTCTCTCGTACTGTTCAAGCAGCGTTCGCTGCGAGGGTCTTGATGCGATCCGGACGGAAGCCGGACCAGTGATCGTCGCCCGCGACGACAACCGGAGCCTGCAGGTAACCGAGTGCCATGACGTAGTCACGTGCTTCGGGATCCTGCGAGATGTCGATCACGGAGTACTCGATACCGGCTTTGTCGAGGGCGCGGTAGGTGGCATTGCACTGAACGCAGGCGGGCTTGGTGTAAACGGTGATGCTCATGGTGTCCCTCTTTCCGTTGTCGCCATCGGGTGCACCGACGCGACCGATGTGCTCTGCGTGTGGCACCGAGAACATCTCCCGCTCAGGGCGACTTCGACCTGCTCGAACCCGTTTGTGCACGTTCTTCGAGTTGTGGCCTCTCGGTCGGTCAAACACTACACCTAGTGTCCGACATCTGCCTAGAACACGAGATGTTGCGAACAACATCCGTGGTATTCGCTGGTCACGGCGTTGTCGAGCCACGAGAATCGACCCATATCGGCGTGTCGCACGTCACACCGGCCACGTGTTGTCCATCACAACGAAACTCGGCTTGAACCGTGACCAGTGCCGACGACCGCCGACACTCCCGGACACGACGAAGGACCCCCGGATGTCTCCGAGGGTCCTTCGCGGTCGATCACGCGATCGTCAACGCTGGCGCGCTTTGAACCGCGGTTCTTTCTTGTTGATCACGAACACCGTGCCACGGCGCCGAACGACCTGTGCGCCGGGCTTGTTCTTGAGCGATTTCACCGAGTTTCTCACCTTCATGCAACCAGTCTACATGAAAACGATTATCGAAACCGTGAGATGGTCACGCACTCACGAGATCGTCGGCGGCCTTCACCAGTTCGGCGACGACGTGCCCGATCTCGCCGGAGACCTCGACGTTCTCGCGCGGGTGGGCCGAGCCGAACTTGTCGATGGTTCCACCGATGGAGAGCTGGACGTCCTCGAGGACGGTTCCGCCTGCGATGCGTACGGCCTTGCTGGTGTCCTCGTGCGCCCACTTGGCTCCGTTGCCGCTGGGCGACGCGCTGATCACGACGACCGGCTTGCCCACCATGGCACCCGCACCGTACGGGCGCGAGAGCCAGTCGATGGCGTTCTTCAGCACGGCCGGGATGGTGCCGTTGTATTCGGGCGTGACCAACAACAACGCCGTAGCCTTCTCGGCAGCGGCCCGCAGAGCGAGCGCGGCTGCAGGTGCCGATCCCTCGACATCGATGTCCTCGTTGTAGAACGGGACGTCTCCGAGACCGTCGTACACCACTACTTCGGCACCGGCGGGAGCCACTGTGACAGCAGTCTCGGCGATTCGCTTGTTCACCGACTCGGCGCGCAGGCTTCCGACGAGAACGAGTACATGAGCGTCTGACATGAGGTTATTCCTTCGCAAGTTCGGTTGACGTGATCGTCGGATCAATTCCTACCATGCAAACGGACCGTGGTCCATTTATGTTCCCGGCAAGGTAGGCTTCCACTGTGACCGGCCCGATGCTGCCCATAGCGGGCGAGGAATCCGAACGGTGCGACGCAGCGCGCAACCGTCGCCTGCTCCTCGACGCCGCAACCGATCTGGTGGCGACCGTCGGAGCCGATGCCATCACCATGGACGCCGTGGCGAGCAAGGCCGGAGTGGGCAAGGGCACAGTGTTCCGTCGCTTCGGGAACCGGGCCGGGCTGATGCGCGCGCTGCTCGACCACACCGAGAAGAAACTGCAGCACTCGTTCATGTTCGGCGAACCCCCGCTGGGTCCGGGTGCCGACCCCATCGATCGTCTCGTCGCCTTCGGCCGAGCTCGACTCGAATTCGTCAACGTCCAGGGGGAAGTGCTGCGCGCCGCGGAGAGCGCCGACGACGCGCGATACTCCGCCCCGGCGCACATGGTCAACTTCACCCACGTCCTGTCGCTGCTCCGCGCAGCCGAGGTGGACGGGGATCTCGAATTGCTCGCGTACTGGCTGCTCACACCGCTCGAAGCCACGCTGGTACTCCACCAGTACCGAGACCTGGGGATGCCGATGGATCGCCTGGCCGACGGCTGGGAAGATCTGGTACGCCGAGCAACTCGCACTCGGTAGATCCTTCGCTCACAGCCCGACGACGGCCCCAGCCGCCGCGTGCAGCGCCGTGCCGTAGGAACGGCCGTGACCGGCAGCATGAACTGCGAGTGGATGCAGCTGATGCACGGCCGTGCGCTCGCGCCACCCGGATCGCAGCGGCCGTACCGTCTCGTAGCCGCCGACGACGGCGTCGAGGTGGGCGCAACCGAACAGCGCCAACATCGCCAGATCGGTCTCGCGGTGCCCACCGTGCGCCGCCGGGTCGATGAGCACCACTCCCGCGTCGGTCCAGAACACGTTGCCGTTCCAGAGATCACCGTGAATACGGCTCGGCGGCTCTGCATCGTCGAAGTCGCCGTCCGCGATACGTCGGCACGCCGACTCGACGATCGCCGCCTCCCCGGGCGTCACAGTGCCCGCGTCCTGCGCGATCGAAAGAAACGGCAACACTCGTTCTGCGGCGTAGAACGCTCCCCATGAGGTGTGCACTGTGCTGGTCATGGGCCGAGCACCGATGAACAGCTGACCCGAGAAGGCGACGCCGTCGGCATCCACCGGTGGCGTACCGAACCCGGCGGCTCCGGCGGAATGCATCGCGGCCAGAGCGCGGCCGAATCGTTCGGCTGCGCCCGGCGTGGGGCGGGCCGCAATCAGCCGCTCGAGTTCGATGTACGTCCGGCCGTGCCCGAGGACTCCGACGACAGGGGCCGCCGCGTCGCCGAGCCACCGAAGCCCGGCGGCCTCGGCCGCGAAGAAATCGGGATGCGCGTGCGGGTTTCGCTTGACGAAGGTGTCGGAGGATCCACTCACGTCCGTCGACACTACGCACGGCGCGAAGCACCACACCGGCACCCGTCATTAGGATGACGTGATGGGACACATCAACTCGGAATTGCGCTCGGGGATCATGCGCGAGCTGGCCGTGCAGTCGACCATCGACCCGATCACGGAGGTCCGCAGGCGCGTGGACTTCCTGAAGGACTACCTGACGTCGACCCCGGCCTCGGGCTTCGTACTCGGCATCAGTGGCGGTCAGGACAGCACGCTCACCGGCAAGCTCGCCCAACAGGCAGCGACGGAGCTCCGAGCCGACGGACACGAGGCCGAGTTCGTCGCCGTTCGACTCCCCTACGGCGTGCAGGCCGACGAGGCCGACGCATCGATCGCGCTGAAATTCATCGATCCCGACCGCACGGTGACGGTGAACATCAAAGCCGCTGCCGACGCCGCAGCGGCCGCGACGGCGGAGGCACTCGGTGGTACCGAAATTCGAGATTTCGTCCGCGGCAACATCAAGGCGCGCCAGCGCATGGTCGCGCAGTACGCCCTTGCCGGCGAACTCGGTTACGTCGTCGTCGGCACGGACCACGCCGCCGAGGCGATCACCGGGTTCTTCACCAAATTCGGTGACGGCGGGGTCGATCTGACTCCGCTCACCGGGTTGAGCAAACGTCAGGGTGCAGCGCTGCTGCGCGAACTGGGAGCCCCGGAGAGCACCTGGCGCAAGATTCCCACCGCCGATCTCGAAGACGATCGACCCGCGCTACCCGACGAGGAAGCGCTGGGCGTGACGTACGAACAGATCGACGACTACCTCGAGGGCAAGGACGTCACCGAGGAGATCGCCGACAAGCTGGAGACGATGTTCCTCGCAACTCGGCACAAACGCACGGTGCCCGTGACGCCGTTCGACGATTGGTGGAAGAGGAGCAGCTGAATCCTGCGCCGCCACCTGCCGGTGGCGGCGCGGCGAACCGCGTGCGCTCAGCCGCCTGCGAAGGGTGGCAGTACGTCGACCCTGCCGCCGATCACGCGCCCGAGATCGCGGGTGAGATCGTCTCCGACCAGGTAGGCCGACACCCTGAGTATCGGCTCCATCGGCGCGCCGTGCCGGGACAGGATCAGCTCCCGCAGATCTGCGAGAGTGGCTCCGATCGGTACGGTCAGGTACTCGGACTCGCAGTGCGACGCGTCGACCGCTGCAGCGAAGTACCGCACCTCCACCTGGGTCTCACCCACCGATGGCTCCCATGCTGCGAGTGGGAGGTACGAAGCCGTCGGCGTCGATGCCGTGACCCGCCCACTTGTTCCACATCGCCCCACGCCACACGGCTGCCAGTTCGTCGTCGGTGGCACCGCCGCGCAGAGCTGCCCGCAGATCGGTTTCGTCGTCGCTGAACAGACAGGACCGAATCGTTCCCTCTGCAGTCACTCTGGTGCGGTCGCAATCACCGCAGAACGAGCGGGTCACCGACGCGATGATGCCGACGGTGGCGTCGGTACCGTCGACACTCCATTCCTCGGCCGGGGCGGAGGGATCGACGCGCCCCACCTCACGCAGGTCGAACTCGGTGGACAGTTCGTCGAGCAGGGTCTGGGCATCGATCATGTTCGCGCGGGCCCACTCGTGGTCGGCGTCGAGCGGCATCTGCTCGATGAAGCGCAGAGCAACGCCTTCGTCGAGGCACCAGCGCAGCAGATCGACGGCACCCGACAGGGTGTCGCGCATCAGAACGGCGTTGACCTTGACCGGCCCGATCCCGGCACGCTGCGCTGCCCTGATTCCGGCGAGCACCGACGGCAGCCGATCTCGTCGGGTCAAGCGCGCGAAATCCTCGCGGTCGACCGAATCCAACGAGACGTTCACTCGGGTCAACCCGGCGTCCGCCAACGACTGTGCCCGATGTTCGAGACCGACGGCGTTGGTGGTCATCGACAGCGGCACACCGTCCGCGACGTCGGCGCACAGCCGCAGAATCTCGTCGAGATCGCGGCGCATCAACGGCTCGCCTCCGGTGAAGCGCACGTCCCGAATACCGAGCAGGCGTACCGACACCGAGACCACTCGGGCAATCTCGGCGGGTGTCAGCAGCGCCGCAGCCGGGATCGCCGGAAGGCCTTCCTCGGGCATGCAGTAGGTGCAGCGCAACGAGCACTTCTCGGTGATCGAGACGCGCAGGTCGCGGGCCACTCGGCCGAAACGATCGATCAGATGCGGCACGTCCGGCCGGTCGGACACGGAGTTCGCACTGCCTGCCGCCGAACCCGTGGCGGTACCGAACCCGGGAATGCCCAGCGAGGTGACACTGTCCACCGTCACCTCGTACCTCGTCTCCGTCGAAAATCACGTCTGTCGTAGATGTGTCTACCCATTATGCCGCAGCCCACACCGAGTCGACGGACCGGCGTGCTTAGGATTGGCACCCATGACGGTTGAGCACACGCACGCGATCACTGGATCCGCACGGTGACCGCTGTATCGGTCCAGGAACACGCCGCCGCGGTCGACACTCTGCTCGCGGCGCTGACCACGAGAACAGCTCAGCGAATTGCTCTCGACAACGCGCTGGGACGCGTCTCGTTCGAGGACGTACGGTCCCCGGTCGATCTGCCCCTGTTCCGCAACTCGCAGATGGACGGCTACGCCGTGGATTCGCGATCCGTGTCCACCACCCCGGTGACGCTTCCGGTCTCGACGATCATCGCCGCAGGCCCGACGGAATCGGCAGTGCTCGCCTCGGGCAGTGCCGCCAAGATCATGACCGGTGCCCCCATTCCGGACGGAGCGGACGCCATCGTCCCCGTCGAAGACACCTCCGTGGCGGCGGAAGGTTCGGTGACGATCCACAAGAGCCGCGCAGCAGGTGCATTCGTACGCGAACAGGGAAGCGACGTGCGGGTCGGAACAGTCCTCGTCGAGTCGGGTCGAGTGCTCGAACCCCGCCACATCTCCGTTCTCGCTGCCGTCGGCTTCGGTGAGCTCGAGGTCCGCTCACGTCCTCGTGTGGCCGTCGTGACCACCGGTGCCGAGCTGGTCGACGCCGGCTCGACGCTGACGCCCGGTCAGATCTACGACTCGAACGGGATCACCCTCGCCGCACACCTACGCGCCAGCGGTGCCGAGGTGGTCTCCGTCGCGCGCAGCTCGGACGAGCCGAGCCGCTTCCGCGAGATCCTCGACGCGGCAGCGGAATCGGCGGAGCTGATCATCACGTCCGGCGGAGTGTCGATGGGCGACTTCGAAGTGGTCAAGGACGTGCTCCGACCGCTCGGCGGCAATTTCGGATCGGTTCGCATGCAGCCGGGCGGACCGCAGGGCATGACGCTGTTCGACGGTGTTCCCGTGCTCAGTTTTCCCGGCAATCCCGTCAGTACCGTCGTCTCGTACATCATGTTCGCGCGCAACATCGTTCGGCGAGCGGCCGGCCTGCCTCCGGTGCTCTCGACCACTGCGGCCCTGCACGAATCGATCGTGTCACCGCCCGGTAGACGACAGTTGCTCCGAGGCCGAATGCGCGAGGACGGTCGGGTGGAGCTCGTCGCCGGCCCCGGCTCGCACCTGGTCGCCGCACTGGCATGGGCCGATGTGTTGATCGACATCGATTCCGAGACAACCGAACTCGCTGCAGGATCCGACGTGGAGGTGTGGCCGCTGTGACCACCGATGCCCAGCTGTCTCATCTCGACGATCAGGGCCGCGCCCGCATGGTCGATGTGGCGCACAAGAAGGAAACCTCGCGCACGGCCGTCGCCGCCGGTGAGTTCGTCACCACTGCCGAGGTCATCGCCCTCGTACGTGCGGACGACATGCCCAAAGCCGACGTCCTCGCCACCGCCCGCATCGCCGGCATCTCGGCAGCGAAGCGGACATCGGACCTGATTCCGCTGTGTCATCAGCTCGCCCTCTCCTCGGTGAAGATCTCGTTCGGGTTCACCGAGTCGTCCATCACGGTCGAGGCCACCGCCCGCACCACCGGACGCACCGGGGTGGAGATGGAAGCACTGACCGCGGTCGCCGTCGCGGGCCTGACCCTGCACGACATGGTCAAGGCCGTCGATCCCGGTGCCACCATGAACGGCGTCCGGTTGCTCACGAAAGACGGCGGCAAACACGGGCATTGGCAACGGGACGGTGCGGAGGGCGCCGACGAGGCTGCGGGTGATCCCGTGTTCGAGTCCGCACGGTCCGCAGTGGTTCTGGTGGCCTCCACCGGCGGCGCGCGCGGAACTCGACCGGACACCACCGGCCCCGCCATCGCCACCTGGTTGACCGATCGAGGCTTCGCCGTGCGAGGCCCACTGGTCTACGCCGATGCCGACATCGCGGCCGGACTGCACGACGCCCTGCGCGGCGGACCGTCGTTGATCGTCAGCACGGGCGGAACCGGGGTGTCCCCCACGGACGCGACCCCGGAGGCGACGGCGGCACTCCTGGACATCGACATGCCGGGGATCGCCGATGCGATCCGCACCCGCGGAACATCCGCGACGCCTCATGCGGTGCTCAGCCGCGGTGTCTCGGGTCTGATCGGACGCACGCTCGTCGTCAACCTGCCGGGCTCACCGGGCGGTGTGAAGGATGGACTCTCCGTCCTCGACCCGCTCCTCGACCATGTACTGGCACAGATCGCCGGAGGAGGCCCCCACGATGAGTGAACTCGTCGCACGAATTTCCAGTGAACCGTTGAGTACCGCCGAAGTCGAAGCAGCGGTGCAGGATTCGCGACACGGAGCGGTCGTGCTGTTCAGCGGAATCGTTCGTGACCACGACGGCGGACATGCCGTGGAAACCCTCGAATACCGAGCCCACCCCGACGCGGAACGCTTCCTGAACCGATGCTGCTCGGAGGTATCGGCAGAGACCGGATTGGCGGTCGCCGCAGTGCACCGCGTCGGCGATCTCCGGGTCGGCGACCTCGCACTCGTCGCCGCCGTCGGCTCGGCTCATCGCGCCGAGGCATTCGAAGCCTGCGCGCGACTCGTCGAGCGCATCAAGGCCGAGGTCCCTATCTGGAAGCGTCAGGGATTCGAGGGCGGACGCACCGAGTGGGTCGGGCTCTAGCGAGCTAACCGGTCTCGAGGTAGCGATGGACCGGAAGCATCGCAGAGGCGTCGTCGGGGTCGTCCGGTCCTCGCACACACGCGCGCAACCGCTGCTCGACGGCCGAGGCATCGAGATCGCTACCGATCAGCACCAGTGAGGTCTGCACGGGCTCACCCCTCGACCACGACGCGACCTCGAATCGAATGTGTCGACCCACCGTGTGCACGACGAACTTCTGGGTGTGGCCGGCGATGCCGAAGTGTACGAATCCCTTGATGCGGTAGAGATTTCCGGAAGGATTCTCCAGGAACTCGATCAGTCGCCGGGGTTCGACGGGATCCGTACTGACGAACTCGGTGTGCGAGTACTGCGCGTGCAGGTGACGATCGTGGTCGTGATCGTGGTTCTCCCGAAGTAGTTCGTCGAACGACAGCTGCACCGCCATTGCCGAATCCACCGACCGATCCTCGCGCCGATCGAACAGCAGCAGCGGGTCGACGCGACCGAAGGCAACGGGTACGACGGGCACATCTGCGACGACGGCCTGCACCGTCGAGCGCACCGCGGAGCGTTCGGACTCGGTCACCGCATCGGACTTGTTCAGCACCACCAGATCGGCCAGTTGCAGGTGCTGGTCGATCTCTGGATGCCGCGCACGCGTCTGCGGGAACTCGACCGCGTCGACGACCCCGACGAGCCCGCCGTAGACGATGAATTCGTTCTCGCTACCGCGGACCATCCTGATGAGGTTGCGGGGTTCGGCCAGACCGCTGGCCTCGACCACGATCACGTCGATGGCGGACCGGCGGTGTGCGAGGACATCGAACATCGCGTCCATATCGCTGATGTCGACGGCGCAACAGATACAGCCGTTGCCGAGGGAGACCATCGAATCGACCTGGCCGGCCACGAGCATCGAATCGATGTTGATCGCCCCGAAGTCGTTGACCACAACACCTATTCGGATGCCGGAATCGTTGCGCAGCAGGTGGTTCAGGAGGGTGGTCTTACCCGCGCCGAGAAAGCCGGCCACTATCACCACCGGAATTCGTCGACGCGCCACGGCGTCCGAGACTACCGGTCGGCGAGAATCTGCTTCAGCAGGCCTTGCGCGAACGTGGACACACTGCTCACGTTGCCCGAGGTCGCCAGTCCTTCCAGGCCGTCGACGCCGAACGAGTCGACGTACGGCGACACACTCTCGAGCAACCGGGACAACGCGCTGCGTCCCTCGGCCGTGGGGCCAACGCCGCCGGGTGCCGTTGCGGCGGTGCCGGTCGTCGCAGTCGGGTCAGGGGAAGCGGGTGTCGTGGTGGCGGCAGACGCCGGCGTGGTGGCGGCAGTTGCTGACGGGGACGGGGTTTCGGCCCCGAGAAGGTAGTCGATGATTCCCGTCGAGATGGCGATCGCATGCTTCAGCTGACCGTCCGAGCTCTCGAGAAGAGCTGCGTCGTCGGGGTTCGATCCGTTGCCCATCTCGACGAACACGAGGGGCACCGTGGTCAGTGCAGGCCCGGCGACATCGGATCGCTCCTGTATCCCGTTCTCGACTCCCGCATAGTTGGCAGGCTCGAATCCGGCCCGCACATAGGAGTCCCGCATCAGCGTCGATGCCGAGCGTCCGCCCTCGGACTGGGCAGCGTCGGCAGCCGCGTTCGGAATCGGCAGCGTGGGCACGATCAGATGGAAACCGTGCTTGTCGGCATCGGTCGTCGTACTCGTGGAGTCCGCGTGGATACTCACGGCGACGTCGGCCCCGGACTCGCCGGCCGCCCGCGCCCTGTCGTCGACGCATCCGCCCCATCCGGTGTCGTCTGCTCGACTCGTCTTCACCGTCGCACCCAGACTCTCCAGGCTCGATCGAACGAGTTCGCTGACTTTCCAGTTGATGGTGTGCTCGGGCACACCGTCCAGGGTGGTCATGCCGGTGGTCTGACAATCCTTGGTGCCGCCGCGCCCGTCGTCCACCTGCCGCTGCAGATTCTCCGAATGTGCGGTGCCCTGGTGGCCCGGGTCGAGGAACACCGTCTTTCCGGACAGTTCCGTACTCGCGGCAGGTGCCGTGTCTGCCGGCGTCGCACTGGCCGGTACGGACGCGAGTACCCCGGCACCGAGAATTCCGGCGCACATCAGCGCCGTCAGTGCCGACCTGGTCATCGGTGCAGATTTCATATGGTCTGGCGCAACGGTGGTACTCGCTGCGCAACTCCCCTTTCGGCCCCTCGGACACCGCTGATCCGAACGGGTCACCGCATCACGGGACTCCACACGTCACAACAGACACTTGCGCATCAAGTGAAGCAGATACCGCGATCGACGAGTATCGAGTGATCTTTCGTTAGTAAAACGATTGCGTTTCGTGACCGATTCGTAGCCCGAGGCCACCGATCCAGAGTGGTACCGGCACATCGTCGCTCGATCGCACTCGAACCGACCCAATGGATGGCACTACCAATTCGAACCGGACGGTTCGTCTTTCTCTCGGATAACGACGAACACCGATCGCCGAGAGAATGCCACGGACAATCACCTCGTCGGTTTCGGAGAAGAGGCGAGCCGATATCTGTGGGAATTCTGCGAAACGCGTAACAATCCCACGACCCGCATGGATGAACACAATGTTCAGCCGTATAGTCGCATCAGTTCGATCTGGACATCCCCGCATCATCCCCTGCATCATTGGAGAGCTTCAGCATGGCCAGAAAAGTCTATGTGCAACTTGTCGATGACATCGACGAAAAACCGATCGAATCCGGTGGCGAACACATAACCTATTCGGTCAACGGAGTCAGCTACGAAATCGACCTGAGCGACAAGAACGCGAAGGAATTTCACCGCAAACTCGACTATTACATCGAGCACTCCACCAAGGTCGGTGGAAAGCGAACGAAGAAGTCGAGCGCCCCCACAACCGGTGCCAAGCGCGACGCCAATCAGACCAAGGCCATCAGAGAATGGGCCAAGGCGAACGGACACAACATCTCGGCCCGCGGCAGAATTCCCGCCGAGGTCGAGCAAGCATTCGACGCCGCGCACTGAGCTGACGACAGTCGAGTCGGCATCCCGGCACGACGCCCGGATGCCGACTCGGCGGTCGGTGTCACCGAAACACAAAAAAGCGCCGCCCGGGGGCGACGCTTTTTCTTATTCTCGGTGGAGCTAAGGGGACTCGAACCCCTGACCCCCACACTGCCAGTGTGGTGCGCTACCAGCTGCGCCATAGCCCCGAGTTACTGCGTGCTCCCGCTCATGCGGTTGCTCGAACGAAGTTACACCATCGGTCGCAGCAGCAACAAATCACCTGGTGCAGCCGGTACCGAATCCTCGACGACCGGCCGCACGAACGCCCCCAGATCAGTTGATCGACGCCAGCCATTCCGAGTCACCGAGCGCATCGACAACCTGACCGTCGACGAGGACTCCTGGTGTTCCGCGGGCACCCGACGCCGCCAGCGCATCCCGTCCTGTGTTCGCATCCGCCACTGCCGTCTCGCGCTGCGCACCGGCGGAGATGCAGTCCGTCGCCAGATCGCTCGCTCCTGCGGATCGAGCGAGTTCTGCGAGTTCGGCATCGGTCCGGTCGGAGTCGCTTCCTTCTTCGGGGCGAAATTCCGGGTCGAACAGCCCGGCATGAAATGCGGAGTAGACCCGCGCGTTCTCCGTCGCTGCCACGCAGTGCGACGCCGCAACGGCACGCGTCGAATAGTCACCGGACGCCGATTGTGGATCCAGGAAATTGACCAGGTGGTAATTCACCGAGACGACGCCGTCGTCGATTTTCTGAGCCAACTCCTGGCCGTGTTTCACTTCGAGGTCGCCGCAGAACGGGCACATCGGATCCTCGAAGACATCGATGACTCGCTGCGCTTCCGGACGCGACAGCTGAACCACCCCGTCACCCGGCAACGACAATTCGACCGCCGGATTCTTGACCGTTCCGTAGCCGTCGTTGCGTGGAGCGTCGCTTCCGCTCTGCCACATGATCGCCACCCCGATGACGACCACCACTACGACGAATGCGATGCCGCCCAATACGTAGGTCATCGTGTTCGAGGTTGCCTCGGGTGTGTGTTTCGTACTGGATGTCTTCTTCTGGCTCACACAGCGAATACTACGGTTGCGTCGGTCGGGTGCGCTCGCGCCCGAGCGTGTCCGGAACTCGCGACCACCACAGTCCTGCCAGGAGAAGCAGCGCGCCCGTCACGGCGAATGCCGGACCGAACGAGACCTGTTCGACGATCATCCCGGCGACGATCGGGCCGATGACCGCGCCGACATCGGATGCCATCTGGAATGCAGCCAGCACGGGCCCACCGCGCGCCTTCGAGCCGATCACGTCCGCAACCGAGGCCTGCTGGGCGGGGCTCATCAGACCCGATCCGATTCCGGCGATCAGCGACACCACGAGAAACAGCACGGGATCGTGGACGTACCCCATCACGACGGTTCCCAGCCCGCACACCGCCAGCCCACCCACCATGAACGGCTTGCGTCCGCGCACGTCGGACAGGCGGCCTGCACTGGTGAGCACCAGGGCATTTCCCACTGCGAACACGGTCAGCGCGATACCGACGAACACCTCGGATCGCTGCATCGCCTCGACGACGAACAACGGCACCAAGGCCACTCGAACACCGAACACTGCCCACCCGTTGGCGAAATTCGACGCCAACGCAGCCCGATACGACGGGATCCGCAGCGCGGCGAGCAACGACATCGTGGGTGGTGCCGAACCCTTCTCCGGCTTGACGAGGTCGGAGTTGCCCAGGGTGAAGTACACGACGGCCGCCGCGATCACGAGCGCTACGGCATAGATCACGAACGGCACCCGCAGCCCGAATCCGACGAGAGCGCCGCCGACGAGCGGACCGCCGATGGTTCCCAGTAGGAACGCGGTCGCATAGAGGCCGGAGATGCGGCCCCGACTGGTCGCAGGGCTGATCCTGATCAGCAATCCCAGTGCCGACACCGAGAACATCGTCGAGCCGATGCCGCCGAGTCCTCGAAACACCAACAGCTGCCAGTACGTCTGAGCCAGCGCGCAGGCGCCGGTGGACACCGCAACGATGAGCAGTCCGATCAGGTAAACGGGCCGCTCGCCGAGCCGCTGCACCAGAGCACCACTGGCGGGCGCGAACAGCAACCGCATGAGAGCGAACGCACTGATGACCGCCGACGCCGCCGTGTATCCGACGCCGAATTCCCGGGCGAACTGCGGCAGAGCGGGCGCGACGATACCGAATCCGAGCGCGATGACGAACGCCGCCGATACCAGTACCCAGATCTCCGGTGGGAGCTTGCCTCCGGGTCTGAATGCGGGCTCGGGAGCCGAACTGTCGTGGTCGGATGGAGGTGAGTCGGTCACGAGCTCTCGAGTGCGGAGGACACCAGCTCACGTGCGGCGGCTTGAACCCGGGCCAGATGGTCCTCGCCCTGGAACGACTCCGCGTAGATCTTGTACACGTCCTCGGTTCCGGACGGGCGCGCAGCGAACCAGGCGCTCTCCGTCGTCACTTTCAGACCACCGAGGGCCGCTCCGTTGCCGGGAGCCTCGGTCAGCGTTGCCGTGATCGGTTCGCCCGCCAGCTCGGTGGCGGTGATCTGATCGGGCGACAGCTCGGAGAGAACGGCCTTCTGCACGCGGGTGGCAGGTGCATCGACGCGGGCATACGTCGGATCGCCGAACTTCGCGGTGAACTCGGCGTAGCGCTGCGACGGCGTGGATCCGGTGACAGCGGTGATCTCGGATGCCAGCAAAGCCAGCACGATTCCGTCCTTGTCGGTGGTCCAGACGCGGCCGTTGTGTCGGAGGAACGACGCTCCGGCGCTCTCCTCACCGCCGAATCCGAGCTCGCCTGCGAGCAGACCGGGGACGAACCATTTGAAACCGACCGGCACCTCGAGCAGACGACGGCCGAGACCCGAGACGACCCGGTCGATCATCGACGAGCTCACCAACGTCTTGCCCACTGCCGCCGTGGGCGACCAATCGGGTCGGTGGGTGAACAGGTAGTCGATGGCGACGGCGAGAAAGTGATTGGGGTTGAGCAGGCCACCGTCGGGAGTGACGATGCCGTGTCGATCGGAGTCGGCATCGTTGCCCGTCGAGATGTCGAACCGATCGCGGGCAGCGATGAGCGAGGCCATCGCGTTCGGCGACGAGCAGTCCATCCTGATCTTGCCGTCGGTATCGAGAGTCATGAAGCGGAATGTGCCGTCCACCAACGGGTTCACCACGGTCAGGTCGAGATTGTGCCGCTCGGCGATGGCATCCCAGTAATCGACACTCGCTCCACCCAACGGATCTGCTCCGATACGCACTCCGGCCGCGCGGATCGCGTCGAGATCGAGCACGTTCGGTAGGTCGTCCACGTAGGTGCCGAGGAAGTCGTAGCGAGAGACGCTCCCCGCGAACGCCTGGGCAAGGGTCACCCGCTTGATGCCCGAAATGCCATCGCGCAGAAGCTCGTTGGCGCGAGCGGCAATGACCGATGTGGCATCGCTGTCGGCCGGACCACCGTGCGGAGGGTTGTACTTGAATCCGCCGTCCCGCGGCGGATTGTGCGAGGGAGTCACCACGATGCCGTCGGCCTTCGCCGACGGCCCGGACTCGTTGTGGCGAAGAATTGCGTGGCTGACGGCAGGGGTGGGCGTGTACCGATCGCCCGAATCGACCAGTACGTCGACACCGTTGGCAGCCAACACTTCCAACGCCGTCGTCCAGGCGGGTTCGGACAGAGCGTGAGTGTCCCGACCGATGAACAGCGGGCCTGTGATGCCCTGTGCGGACCGGTACTCCACGATCGCCTGCGTCGTCGCCACGATGTGCGCCTCGTTGAACGCCGAGTCCAGACTGGACCCTCGATGTCCGGAGGTGCCGAACACCACCTGCTGACTCGGTTCCGACACATCGGGAACCCGCGAGTAGTACGCGGTCACGAGCTGCGAAAGATCCACCAGATCCTCCGGCAGTGCAGTGGTTCCAGCTCTCTCGTGCGCCACGATGCGCCTCCTCGTTGATCGACGAAACCGAACTTCTCGACCAACCCTAGCGCCGCCCCCGCACCCGTGAGCTACTTGCTGTGCTGCTTCGGTGGCCGCGGGAGGAAATAGCTCGTTCGCTGCTGGTATTCGCGATACCCCGGTCGCTTCTCCATGCTGCGCTCGAGCAACCGTGCACCGGTGGCGAACACCAGGAAGTACGTCATCGCGATGGGCGAGAGAAGCGTGAACACCCCGGGCCACGCCGACGCCGAGACGAGGAACAGTCCCCACCAGACCGCCGAGTCGCCGAAGTAGTTGGGGTGCCGCGTCCAGGCCCACAGACCCCGGTCCATGATCCGGCCCTTGTTCGAGGAGTCGGCCTTGAAGGCTTTCAACTGCGCATCGCCCACTGCCTCGAACGTCCATCCGAGAATCCAGACCAGTACTCCGAGCACGACGACCGGCAGAACGGATCCGTGTGCGACAGCGGATACCTGCAGCGGCAGGGACACGAACCACAATGCAACCGCCTGCGTCAGGTAGATCTTCCGCAGGGCGTACAGGGTTTCGTTACCGGGGGCCTTGGCGAGCATCTCGGTGTAGCGCGGATCTTCGCCGTGCCCGCGCGAGCGTCGAAAGACGTGCACGGCAAGGCGAAGCCCCCACACACCGACCAGGACGAGCAGTAGTAAGCGACGCCACAGTTCACCTGTTCCGGTCGCAGCCGAGATCAGGGCGATCAGAACGAATCCGCCGCCCCACGTCACGTCCACGACGTTGTGGCGTCCGATACGCGCGCCGATGAGGGCGGTGACGATCATCAGGACAGCGGTACCGCCGAGGCTCGCCAGCGATACGGTCAGGAAGTCGGACCAGTTCACCGCGGGCACACCCACACCGGTCGAACCGGTTCCATCTCGGACGGTCCGCTCCCGGACCGGACCGCCAGAATCTGATCGACGCCCATCCTGTTGTCCCGGAACGCCATTCCACCGCCGATCAGGTACAGCCGCCACACGCGAGCGACCTCCTCCCCGACCATCGCCACCACGTCGTCGAAGCGTGCCTCGAAGCGCTGGGTCCAGACGTCGACGGTCCGCACGTAATGCTCCCGGAGGGCGTGGACGTCGCGAACCTCGAGTCCGGCCTCCTCGATCATCGCGACGGTCCGCCCGACCGGGCGCATGTACATGTCCGGCGCGATGAACGATTCGATGAATGCTCCGCCGCCGGGGTTGTCGCCTTCCCTCCGCGACATCTGTTGGATCAGCACGCGGCCGCCGGGCTTGACGTTGGTATGCAGGGCGGCGGTGTAGGTCGGGTAATTGGCCTCCCCCACATGCTCGCCCATCTCGATCGACGCCACCGCGTCGAAGGGCCCGTCCGGAATCTCTCGATAATCCTGGATTCGGATCTCGACGCGGTCCTGCAGTCCTCGGTCGGCGATGCGCTTGTCGATGAAGGCCTTCTGCTCCCGGGAGATCGTCACTCCGACGACCTTCGCTCCGTACTCCTGTGCCGCGTGCAGGCTCAGGGATCCCCAGCCGCAACCGACGTCGAGAAAGCGTTGCCCTACGCGCTTGTCGAGGCCGATCTTTCGACATACGAGGTCGAGTTTGTCGCGCTGAGCGTCGTCGAGGGTGTAATCCGGTGAATCGGAGGTCCAGTACGCCGACGAGTACGCCATGTGCGAATCGAGGACCAACTCGTAGAAGTCGTTCGACAGGTCGTAGTGGTGACTGATCGCAGCGCGGTCGCGGAGCACCGAGTGCAGCCGCCCCTTCACCGAGGCCTGCGACACGGGCGGCGGCAGCGGACGGCCGAACACCCCGAGATCCTTGGCCAGTTTCGCCAACCGTAGTAGCGAGGCCGGTCCCGGACGGATCGCCGAGAGTCGACGCTCACGCACCACACCCCAGACGTGATCGAGAGCCGCGGCGAGGTCGCCGTCGACGTCCAACTCGCCGGTGACGTATGCCTGCGCAGCACCGAGTTCACCGGGGCTCCACAGCAATCGCCGAAGAGCGCTCGGACTGCGCAACAGCACCCTCGGTGCCGAGGCATCGCCTGCGACGGATCCGTCCCACGCCTGCAGCCGAACGGGAAGTGGACCACCCACCAGGGGTTCCACCAACTCGGCAATTCGATGCGCAACACCGACTCGTCGATCGGTCCGGTCCACGGAGAGTGTCGAGGTGGTCATCGGTTGTCCCTTCGGTCGAGCACGATCTGTTGAACATCGAGGTACCCGGATCTAAACCCGGCCTCCGAGTAGCACAGGTAGAAGTGCCACATCCGTGCGAACACCTCGTCGAAACCGAGCTGCTCTGCCTCGCTGCGGTATTCGCGGAAACGCCTGTCCCACAGCGCCAGGGTTCGCGCATAGTGATCACCCATGGACAGTCGCTCCCGTACCCGAAGCGAGGTGCTCTGCTCGGTGACCTCTTCGATGGCTCGCACCGACGGCAGGAACCCGCCGGGAAAGATGTACTTGTGTACCCAGGTGTACGTGTTTCGAGTAGCCAGCATTCGGTCGTGCGGCATCGTGATGGCCTGCAGGGCAACTCGACCACCCGGCGCGAGCAACGAGTCGATCGTCTCGAAATACGTTGCCCAGTATTGATGCCCGACGGCCTCGATCATCTCGACCGACACGATCGCGTCGTACTCGCCGTCGACCAAGCGGTAGTCGAGAAGATCGATCCGGATTCTGTCCGCGTAACCGGCAGCGGCACAGCGCTTACGCGCCAGCTCCTGCTGTTCGGTCGACAGTGTCACCGACCGTACCGTCGCACCACGAGCGGCCGCACGAATGGCCAGCTCGCCCCATCCGGTGCCGATCTCGAGCACTCTGGTTCCCTCTCCGACGCCCGCGCGGTCGAGAAGCCGATCGATCTTGCGGCGCTGAGCGTCGGCGAGCTCCGCACTGTCGTCTCCGCTCCCCGATTCGGCGAACAACGCACTCGAGTAGGTCATCGTCTCGTCGAGGAAGAGTTCGAAGAGATCGTTCGACAAGTCGTAGTGGCGCGAGATGTTCGATCGCGTGTTCTTGGTCGTATTACGCTCGCTCCGTGGGGGTTTCGGAATGTACAGCCCTCGGAGTCGCTGCAGCGACTTGGGAATCAGCGACGCCATTCGCCGGGCGAAGACCTCGAGCACAGCAGTGAGGTCCTCGGCATCCCAGTCACCGGCCATGTATGCCTCACCGAATCCGATGAGTCCGCTGTCCCCGACCCGTGCGGCGAAGTCGTGTGGCCGATGGACGGTCATCAACGGTGCCTCGGCCGAACCGGCACCGATCACCTCGCCGTCGGGCATCGCGACCCGAACCTGCAGGCGTGCCACCGCACGGCGAAAGAGAAAGTCGGCCACGGGTGCGGCCACCGCAACCTTTGCACCACCGGGAACATGGGCGATCTGGGGCCAGACCTGCGGATCGACCAGCGGGCTCGGACCACCGACCGGGTTCGACACCGAATTGGATTTCGACACAGTAGTCATCTGTTGGCCCCTTGCTTCTGGGATTTTCGTGCCCCGGGAGGGGCAGGTTTCTGCACGATCTTCAGCCCCCGCGCCCAGAGCCGAATCCCTTGCCATCGGATCTGTACCACCACTCGTAGCGGCGCAATCGGGATCTCGACTGCAGTGCGAAGAATCGACTGCGTCGTCACTTCTCGTCGACGGCCGTCGACGGTCGCCACGAACGGGGGCTGACCGGCGCGTTCGAGGACGATCGAGAGCCGAAGCGCGGCGTCCGGCTCGGGTAGCAGCATGGAGTATTCGCCGTCGACGTCGTTGAACGGAGAGACGTAGAACTCCTTGGTCGTACGGGCCGCGCCGCGATGATCGGTGTGCACCAGGTACCGGTATCGCTCGCCGTAGGTGTTGTGCACCTCCGCGACGACGCAGCGGAGCTCTCCGTCGTTGTCGTGACACCAGTACACACTCAGTGGGTTGAAGGTGTGACCGAACACCCGTGCGCTCGCCAACATCGTGATCCGTCCGCCGCCGAGATCGATACCGTTCTCCGCCAGGAACGCATCGACGTTCTGGCGAAGAGTGGCGTCGGGGTCACCGAGGTGGTCACGGGAGTCGAACGAGGCCAGTGGTCGCAGTATCCGGGGCAACTCGGGAAGCGCGTCGAGGTCGACGAACCAGCTGTAGCTCCGGTACGAGAACGTGTTTCGAATCGGCGCGCGCCGAACGTGGTCGATTCGAGTGCGATACAGAGCCGCCCCGTGCGCGCGGGTGGCCGGCAGAAGAGACGTCAGAGCCACGTGGCACCCACCCGTTGCGCGGCCCGCGCACCCGAGAGCGCACCGTCCTCGTGAAATCCCCAGCCATGGTAAGCACCGGCGAATGCCACGGTGTCGGTGTCCAATTCGGGAAGTCGACGCTGCGCTGCAACCGATTCCGGGGTGTACTGCGGGTGTTCGTAGGTCATCTCGTCCAGCACCCGACCCGGGTCGATACGATCCGCTCCACCGAGGGTGACCAGCATTCTGCGATCGGTCTCCCCCAGGCGTTGCAACCTGGTCAGGTCGTAGCTGACCAGCACCCGGTCGGGTTTGGCCGCGCACGACGGGAGGTGATAGTTCCACGACGCTCGCGCCCTCGTGTTTTTCGGCAGTACCGACGAATCTGTGTGCAGTTGCGTGTGATTGGTCGAGTACGGCATCGCTCCCAGGATGCTGTGCTCGAGCGCAGTCGGTTCTGCGAGCATCTTCAGCGCGGCACCGGGGTGCACCGCGATCACGGCAGCGTCGAACGTACGCAGGTCGTCGCGGGCGTCTCGGATCTGCACGCAGTCCTCGGACCTGTAGACCGCGTGCACGGGGGTATCGAGCAACACCTCGTCGATGTGCCGAGCAACCCGCCGAACGTATTCGATGGATCCACCGGTGACGGTGCGCCAGGTGGGAGAGCCGGTGACGGTGAGCATCCCGTGGTGCCGAAGAAAGGTGAAGAGGTAGCGAGCCGGGTACGCGAGAGCAGTGTCCGGATTGCACGACCACACCGCGGACACCAGCGGCGTCATGAAGTGTGCTTCGAAGTACGCCGAGAACGAGTGCTCTGCGAGAAACTGCGCGAGAGTCGTCTCGGACTCCACCGGTTCGGAACTGTCCAGCAGTTCGTTGGCCAGGCGATGAAAACGCTTGACGTCGAGCAGCATCGAGACGAATCGCGGCTTGAACACCGCTGTGCGTTGCGCGAGGATTCCGCGCATGCCCTGGCCGCCCGAGTATTCGAGGCCGCACCCGTCGCACCGCACGGACATGCTCATGTCCGAATCCTGAGTAGGCACCTCGAGCTCGTCGAACAGTCGAAGCAGCGTCGGATATGTCCGGTCGTTGTGCACGATGAACCCGGTGTCGACGCCGACGCGGCCATCGGGTCCGTCCACGTAGTGGGTGTCCGCATGGCCGCCGAGGCGGGAGTCCGCCTCGTACAACGTCACCGACGACGTCGACGAGAGCGCGTACGCCGCCGTCAGACCGGCAACACCGCTCCCCACCACCGCGACCCGGCGCCGCGTCACGATTGCCTGCCCATGCAGTCGGCCGGCGCATCGGCAGCGATACCGAGAACGAAGTCCCGCGTTGCCCTGGACCAGACCCGCGGATTGCGCAGCATGAAATGCCCACCCGGCACCGAGAGGTAGCGAGCGTCCACCCCGCGCGCCGCCGCACGTTCGGTCGCCCGGCGGGACGTTCGAGGATCGGTCCACCTGTCGGCAGTTCCGTGCATCACGAGCAGCTTCCTACCCGGTTCGAACGCATCGACCTCCGTGCCCTCCGGCCACCACGGAGCCAGGGCCACGACACCCACGATCTTCTGGGTCGTTCCTGCCGGCTCCACTCCTGGGATGGAAGGATCGTCGACCAGTGCAGCGGCGGTGCGGCCACCCATCGAATGGCCGACGACCACCACGTGAACGTCCGGGTACTCGTCGTGAATTCGGTTCAGGGCCCATCGGGCGTCCTCGACCGGAGACCGTTCGGGCGCGTTCCAGCCCCGGAACCGGTACTGCAGCTGCTGCACCGATACGCCGCGTGTACGGCCGACGCGCCGAAGCATCCAGGTGAACGTCCACATGCGCAGACCGGCCAGGTGCCACGGCCGACTGCGGGCCCGGCTCACGTCTTTCCCGCCGCCGAGGACCAGCACGACCAGTGACGGCGCGCGCACCGGTCTGCCGGTATGCAGAACTGGGGTGGGCTCGTTGCTCATGACCACTATTCGACACCGCGGTCGCTTCGGGTTGGATGGGTTCGACCGAGTCGATTGTGACCTGGCCGACAAAGAAGAAGACCGGGCCGAGAGTATCTCTCGGCCCGGTCTTCGTCGGTGGAGCTGCCGGGAATCGAACCCGGGTCCTCTGCTGCATTGCCAGGGCTTCTCCGTGTGCAGTCCGCTATGCCTCTACTTGGATCTCCCGATCTCGCGAACAAGTCAGGATGACGATCCCAGCCACTGTTTGATGTTCCTCATCATCCCGCGGCCGGATGAATCGGTGAGCCCTCTAGCTGATGCCAGTACCCGGGCCGAGGGCAAGCCCGGACTGACAGACACGCAGTCGCTACTTAGGCAGCGAGTGCGTAGTCGCGCTGATTGGAATCGGCGCTTATAAGGTTGCGATGACGCTTACGGTGGTCTCTCGCCTGCACCGACACGCTTCCCCTGACTCAACATACAAAGTCGAAACCGTTCAGCCCCGTATGTTCCCGAACACCGTGCCCGGGCTGTTCAGTGTAACGCCTCCCCCGGACACATTCATTCCATTAACGGCCGACTCGGCGATCCGCAGAATTCGAGGCAGCGTCGGCGTCGACTCGTTGCACCACCGTGCGCAGCATCCGACGGGCCATCACCAGGCGTACGGGCAGCGAGGCGTACCAGACCGCCCGGCCGGCCAGTCCACGAGGGAAGAACACCAACCGCTGCTCGATCGTCGGCTGCTTCGCAGTTCCCCCGACCGTCAGGTCCAGCCAGGCCTCGCCGGGAAGTCGTGTGGAGGACTTGAGCCGCGTGGTGTGCTCGGTGCCCGACGCGGATGCGTCGGGTCCGGTGACGTCGCGATGCCAGCCGGTGAGAACGTCGGCGTCGGCCAATCGTTCGAGTGCAGGCCTGATCGCGGTCGACTGCGCTGCACTGCGGGCGACCCGGGTGTCGGTGTAGACGACCTCGCCTGCCCAGGTCGGATCCGAAGGCAACGGATCCGACGGTGCCGCGGTACCGGTGGCATCAGTCCACCGAGTCTCCACCTCGCCGTCGTCGATCTTGCGCAGCGCCAATCTCACGGAATCGCGGTAGCCGGTCAGGCCGTCCTCCGGGCGCGGGACGACGGCATCGATGTCCATCTCGTGACCGATGGCGTCGTATTGCAGTGATTCGATGAGCGGCATCGCCAGCCCGCGCGGAATGGGAGTCACCAGCCCGATCCAGTGACCGGCCAGTCGCGGAGTCAACACCGGGAGCACGATGATCCGACGCTGCCGCAGACCCGCGACGTCGGCATAGATGTTCATCATCTCGCCGTACTGCATGACATCGGGACCGCCGATGTCGAACGTCCTGGATTCGGTGATGGGCGCACTCGCGGCACCGATCAGGTAGTGCAACACGTCCCGCACAGCGATGGGCTGGATGCGATTGTGTACCCACCGCGGTGTGGTCATCACCGGAAGCCGATTGGTGAGGTGCCGGATCATCTCGAACGACGCCGAGCCGGATCCGATCACGACACCGGCCTGCAGAACGATCGTCGGGACTCCCGAGTCGATCAGAATGCGTCCCACCTCGGCACGCGACTTCAGGTGCGGCGAGAGTTCACCGGTCGGCGGATGCAACCCGCCGAGGTAGACGATGCGCCCCACACCGCATTCCGCCGCCACGGCCGCGACGTTCTCGGCGCTGTCGCGTTCGGTGTCGGCGAAATCCGAGTGCCCTGCGGTGCCCATCGAGTGCACCAGGTAGTACATGACGTCGACTCCGCTGAGCGCTTCCTTCAACGATTCCCGATCGCTCAGATCGCCCTGCACGATCTCGACATCGGTCGCCCACGGCACGGAGTCGAGCTTGGCGGGCGTGCGTGCCAGCACGCGGACCGTGTACCCCTCGTCGAGCAGTCGCGGGGCCAGCCGACCGCCCAGATATCCCGTGGCACCGGTGACGAGGACGCGCGGCGACTTCTCGGGCGCGGCGGTGTCGGAGGCAGAGTCGAAAGCTGTCATAACCGGAGTCATTACCCCCGGGCGGTGCGGTTCAACCAGAGAGCGCGATCATCGCGATCGCACCGAGCGCCAACGCCATTCCGATCTTCTGCAACATTCCCACTCGCTCGCCGAGCATCACCATCGCCAGCAGTACCGTCGCCGCCGGATACAGCGACGCGATGACACTGACCAAGGAGAGCAGACCACCCTGATAGGCGTAGATCATCGCCGCGTTGGCGACGACGTCGAGCACGCTGACGAAGGCCGCGAGTTTGAGCACGCTGCCGTGCGGCGGTGCGAAGTGGCCGGAAGCGAGGGCCACGATCCAGACCACCGCGGTCGCGGATGCGCGCGATGCCGCCAGCGGCCACAGCCCGCTGCCGTCGCCGATCCGGTGCAGAAAGATGAATGCGAACGCGAACGTCACCCCCGAACCGACCGTCAACCAGGCGACTGTTCGGGTGAACTTCATCTCGCGTCCGCCGGCCACCTCGCCGGTCACCTCGTCCGGAGATTCTCTGCTCACCAGCACCACGGCCACCAGTGCTACGGCGATACCGACGAACGCGATGATTCCGGGACGCTCTCCCATGGACAGCCCCACCAGGACCGGGATCCCGGCGACCAGGACGGCGGTGACCGGTGAGACCACGGCCATCGGCCCGGCAGCGAGGGCCAGGTAGAACCACCACACCGCAACGCCACCGGCGACACCCGAGGCCAACCCCCAGAGCATCGCCGGGAGCTCGATCGTGCCGCCGACGAAGGGTGCGACGAGCAGCACGATCATCAGCGACAGGGGGTAGGACACGATGACCACCCGGAGGGCGGCGACTCGGCGGGATGCGACTCCGCCGACGAAATCGCTCACTCCGTAGCCGACGGCGGCTACCAGGGCGAGCAGTACAGCGGTCAGCGCATTCCCTTCACGCGACGACCGAGCTCGCGAGTGACCTCGCGTTCGGCGGTGCGCTTGGCCAGCGACTGTCTCTTGTCGTAGTCCTGCTTGCCCTTGGCCAGTGCCAGCTCGACCTTGACCTTGCCGTCGGAGAAATACATCGACAACGGCACCAGCGTCAGATTTCCCTCTTTGACCTTGCTTGCCAGGCGATCGATCTCGCGGCGATGAAGGAGCAGTTTGCGGTTTCGCCGCGGCGCGTGGTTGGTCCAGCTCCCGAGCGTGTACTCGGCGATGTGCAGCCCGCGCAGCCAGATTTCACCGTCGTCGACGGTCGCGAAGGCGTCGACCAGTGAGGCCTTACCGTCGCGCAGACTCTTGACCTCGGTACCGACGAGGGCGACTCCGGCCTCGAGGACGTCGAGTATGGAGTAGTTGTGCCGCGCCTTGCGATTGGTCGCGATGGCCTTGCGGCCCTTCTCTCTCACTGCAGGGCCCTTTCTCGAGCATGCGCCGCGTGGATCGGTTCCACGGGCAACCGCTCCAGCATAGAACCGAACGGCAACCGAATTTATTCGCGCACGTACAACCGCAGCGTGATGTACGCCGTCACCGCAGCCATGCCCACTCCCACCAGTGCGAGGAACGGCGAGACGAGCAGAACGTCACTGTTCGATATTCGGGCCAGAATGTTGGCCTGATACACATCCGACAGAACGTCGTCGATGAACATGTTCTTCGCGGTGAACAGGCCGGCGATCGCGAGCGCCGAGCCGATCAACGCCGCCACCACCGCCTCCAGGAGGAAGGGCAACTGCGTGTACCACCGAGTGGCACCGACCAACCGCATGATGCCCACCTCGGTTCGTCTGGTGAACGCAGCGATCTGAACCATGTTGGCGATCAACAGGATTGCCGCGATCGCCTGCACCGTGGCGATGGCGAAAGCCGCGTTGCGCACGCCGTTGAGGACACTGAACAGACGCTCGACGAGATCGCGCTGATTGAGAACGCTCTGTACGCCCGGTCGATTCTCGAAGTTGTCGTTGATGACCCCGAACCGTTCGGGATCGCTCAGACGCACCTTGAACGACGCGGGAAAGCTGTCGGCACTGACCAGTTCGGCCAACTCCGGCTGATCCTTGAACACGCGTTCGGTGGCGTCCTTCACCGCATCCTCACGATTGAGGTACTGCACCGAGACCACCGACGGAGTGTTCTCCAGATCCGATCGCAGGGTGGCGCAAGTCTCCTGCGCACAATCGGCGTCGCTCGCCGAGATGTCGTCGGTGAGGAAGATCTGCACCTCCACCCGATCGAGGAAGATCTGCTGAGTCTTCCCCGCCATCTGGACCACGAGCAGGCCACCGCCGAACAGGCCGAGAGAAATTGCGGTCGTCAAGATCATGGCGATCGTCATGGTGATGTTGCGGCGAAGTCCGGTGAAGACCTCGCTGAAGATGAAACTTGCGCGCATCGCGGAATCCGAGCCCTTCGATTCGTTCGGTCGTGACGTCTGTGCGGTCCTGAGTCGGCGGCGGCGTCAGCGACCGACGCCGTAGACCCCGCGGGCCTCGTCACGAACGACTCGTCCGTTGTCGAGTTCGACGACGCGTCGGCGCATCGAGTCGACGATGTGGTTGTCGTGGGTGGCCATCAGCACCGTGGTTCCGGTGCGGTTGATGCGCTCGAGCAGCAGCATGATGTCCTGGCTGGTGTCCGGATCGAGGTTTCCGGTCGGCTCGTCCGCGAGCAGCACGAGTGGACGATTGACGAACGCGCGAGCGATCGCCACCCGCTGCTGTTCTCCACCGGACAACTCGTTAGGCAGACGATCCGACTTACCGCCGAGTCCCACCAGGTCGAGAACTTCGGGAACGGTGCGCTTGATCATCGAGCGCGGCTTGCCGATCACTTCGAGAGCGAACGCCACGTTCTCCACCACCGTCTTCTGCTGCAATAGGCGGAAGTCCTGGAACACGCAGCCCATGCTCTGCCGCAGCCGGGGGACGCGTCGGGCCGCCAGTCGGTTGACGTGGAAATCGGCGACGTGGATGTCGCCGGAGGTGGGCGTCTCCTCCTTGAGGAGCAGCCGCATGAACGTCGATTTGCCCGAACCGGACGGACCGATCAGGAACACGAACTCACCCTTGTCGATGGAGACCGTCACCTTGTCCAGGGCAGGCCTGGTGGAGGTCTTGTAAGACTTGGAGACATTCGAGGTGCTGATCACGGGTCGCCAGTGTAGTCCTTACCGTCCGGTAACCGCCGGAACCGAGGGAGCACCGCGGCGAGTCCCGAGAGACGGTAAAGGATGCCTCAGCGAGACGACGTCGGCGCAGGCTGGCTGGGTATCAGCGACTGAATCACCGGTGGCAGCGGGACACCGAACGGCGCGGTGGTCGTCGACGGCAGGGTCGTCGTGGTCGCCGGCTGCCCTGATTCGTCGACGCTTCCCGATCCGTCGGGATCGGTGGTGGCGGTCGGAGTGGGTGTGACGGTGGTACTCGAATAGGTCGGTTCCACGGTTTGCGGCTGGGTGTAGGGGGTGAGTTCGCCCGGGTCCACGGCAACCGGGCCCTGGATACGTTCACTGTCCCTTTCGGCGATCTCTGCACTGATCTGGCCGTACCACAGACCGGTGAGCACGAAGCAGATCCCGAACGCGACTGTGGACGTGCGGACGCGGCCGTTGATCTTGGCCGGAATGCGCCACTGTCGCCAGTTCCGCTGCGGCCGTTCGGTTCCGGTATCGGGCGTATTCATCGATCCTCCGTCCGATCTCGTCCCGACGCTTCCGGCGCGACCCCGGCCGTACTGACGTCGGGAGCAACGCTGATGCCCTCGGGTCGCAGCGCGGCGGCCACTCGGACTCGAAGTTCTCGTCCTACCTGGAACTGCTTACCCGGCAATGTTCGCGCAACGAGGCGGACGTTGACCTGTCCCACCTCGATGCTCTCCACACCCATCACGGTCGGTTCGTCGAGCAACAGCGGACGCAACCGAGCGTCTGCGAACGCGTCGCGGCCGACCGATCGGAGCAGCGCGTTCACCTGGGTGAGATCGGCGGTGCTCGGCACGGGAACGTCGACGACGGCGCGCGCCCAATCCTTCGACAGGTTGATCGCCTTGACGATCTGCCCGTTCGGCACGGTGATGACCTCACCGTCGACGCTGCGGACCCGGGTGACGCGCAGTGTCACGTCCTCGACCGTGCCCTCGGCGTCCTCGGCAGAACCGTTGACGGCGATCTGCACGACGTCACCGAATCCGTACTGACGTTCGGTGATGATGAAGAACCCGGCCAGAATGTCCTGGACCACGCGCTGAGCACCGAAGCCGAGCGCTGCGCCGATGACCGTCGCGGGTGCCACGAGCCCGCCGACGCCGAATCCGAAGCGACGCAGCACTTCGATGGTGACGAGGATGTAGATGAGGGTGACCACGACCCAGGTGATGACCTGTGCCAGCGCGTGCCGATGCTTGGCGGCCTCGGACCGCACGAGCGCATCGCTGTGCTGGTAGTTCTGATCGATTCGGGCCGTGATGCGGGACCCGGTCCAGGTGACGAACCGCGCGGCCAGCATTCCGCCCAGGATGTACAGCACGATCCCGAGGGCGTTCAGCTTCAGGTCGAGCGTCGGGTTCAGCCAGCTGGTCATCGGAACGACGGAGCGGATCCTGCGCAATGACCGGTCATCTACTGCTCCCCTCGCATTCGCCAACGAATTCCCGATTCCAGGAATCCGTCTATGTCCCCGTCGAGAACTGTAGACGGATTGTTGACTTCGTACTCGGTACGCAGATCCTTGACCATCTGGTACGGGTGCAGAACGTACGAGCGCATCTGGTTACCCCAGGAGCTACCGCCGTCACCCTTGAGCGCATCCATCTCGGCACGCTCTTCCTTGCGCTTGACTTCGAGCAGCTTGGCCTGCAGCACCCGCATGGCCGAGACCTTGTTCTGCAGCTGAGACTTCTCGTTCTGGCAGGTCACCACGATCCCCGTCGGGATGTGCGTCAACCGAACGGCGGAGTCGGTGGTGTTGACCGACTGCCCACCCGGACCGGACGAGCGGTACACGTCCACGCGAATGTCGTTCTCCGGGATCTCGATGTGGTCTGTGGTCTCGACGACCGGAAGCACCTCCACCTCCGCGAAGGAGGTCTGGCGACGACCCTGGTTGTCGAACGGGCTGATCCGCACCAGCCGATGCGTCCCCTGTTCCACCGACAACGTGCCGTACGTGTACGGAGCCTTGACCGCGAACGTCGCGCTCTTGATACCGGCCTCTTCGGCGTAGGACGTGTCGTAGACCTCGACGCCGTAGCCGTGCTTCTCGGCCCAGCGGATGTACATACGCATGAGCATCTCCGCCCAGTCGGCCGCGTCGATTCCGCCTGCACCGGAACGGATGTTGACCAGTGCGTCGCGTGCGTCGTACTCACCGGAGAGCAGGGTCCGCACTTCCATGGCTGCGATGTCCTCCCGGAGCGCGGCGCGTTCGGCGTCGGCGTCGGCGGTGGCGGATTCGGCTGCCTCGCCTTCTTCACCCTCGGCGAGCTCGTACAGAACCGGCATGTCCTCGAGGCGCTGCCTGAGTTCTTCGACGCGGCGAAGCTCGGCCTGCGCATGGGACAGCTGGCTGGTCACCTGCTGCGCGTGTTCCTGGTCGTTCCACAGGTCCGGCGACGCCGCCTGATGCTCGAGTTCGTCGATGCGTCGCCGCAGTTCCTCGACGTCGAGCACCGACTCGACGGTGGACAGAGTGGTGTCGAGCTCGGCCAGGTCTGCAGAAACGTCGGGATGCACGAGAGTCAAGGTTACCGGCACGCGAACCCGAACCCGACCGCCCCCGATTCCCCCGGCCCCCACGAGCCGAACGGACACCGACGTCGAGGGTTCGAACCGCGCAGATTTCAACTCTCGTCAGGCCATCGGTGGACTGCTAGCTTTCGGCTCATCGACATATTCGCATCTCGACATGCCTGCCACCGCCCGGTGCCGGCCACACCCGCAGTACACAGGAGCGTCGCATGACCGTCACCGACCAGTACCTCGAGAACAACAAGGCGTACGCCGCGACGTTCGACGGTCCCCTGCCGTTGCCGCCGTCGAAGCACGTGGCAGTGGTGGCGTGCATGGACGCCCGACTCGACGTCTACCGCATCCTCGGTCTCCACGACGGCGAAGCACACGTGATCCGCAATGCGGGCGGTGTCATCACCGATGACGAGATTCGCTCACTGGCCATCAGTCAGCGCCTGCTCGGCACGAAGGAGATCATCCTGATCCATCACACCGACTGCGGCATGCTCACCTTCACCGACGACGAGTTCAAGAAAGACCTACAGGACGAGACGGGCATCAAGCCACACTGGGCTGCCGAGTCGTTCACCGACTTGGACCGCGATGTTCGCCAGTCGCTCGCTCGCATCGAGCAGAGCCCGTTCGTCACGAAGCACGAATCCGTTCGAGGCTTCGTCTTCGACGTCGCAACCGGAAAGCTGAACGAAGTCACCGAATAGGCCCGACCACCCATGTCGCCGCGTACGAGCAGCCCGTGCGCGGCGATAGTCTTCTCCGGTGACCGATTACTCCTCCGATCTTGTTCTCGCCCTCACTCTCGCCGACGAGGCGGACGCCATCACACGCCGACGATTTCTCGCCATGGACCTGTCGGTCGATTCCAAGCCGGATCTCACCCCGGTGTCCGACGCGGATCTGGCTGTCGAGACGGCAATCCGCAACTCGCTGGGTGCGCAGCGCCCCACCGACGCATTGCTGGGCGAGGAGTTCGGCGGTACTGCAACCTTCAGCGGACGCCAGTGGGTGGTGGATCCCATCGACGGCACCAAGAACTTCGTCCGCGGCGTGCCCGTCTGGGCGACCCTCATCGCGTTGCTCGACGACGGCGTACCGCGAGTCGGAGTCGTCAGCGCGCCTGCCCTGAACCGACGCTGGTGGGCCGCGAGCGATCTCGGAGCATGGACGGCGTCCGACGGCGGCACCCCGCGCCCGATCGAGGTCTCGAAGGTCGATTCGTTGGCGTCGTCGAGTCTGAGCTTCTCCAGCCTGTCCGGCTGGGCGGATCTGGGTACCAGGGATCGGTTCCTCGATCTGACCGACGCCGTGTGGCGGGTGCGCGGCTACGGCGACTTCTTCTCGTACTGCCTGGTCGCCGAGGGGGCAGTCGACATCGCCGCCGAACCCGAGGTCTCACTGTGGGACCTGGCCGCGCTCGATGTCCTGGTGCGCGAGGCAGGCGGCGAGTTCACCGCGCTCGACGGCACCGCGGGCCCACACGGTGGCAGTGCCGTGGCCACCAACGGCCTACTGCAGCACGCGGTCCTCGAGCACCTGTCCCCTCGGGCCTGACACTCGCTTAGAGAACTGCAGCCACAACCAGCGCGATCAGCGGTGTGATGCCCTGAACGAACGCCGCTCGAAAGTACTTCGCGCCACCGGTCGCGAGCACGAGTGCCGCGCCGACGATACTCGCGCAGGCGAAGTACACGACGGCGTCGCCCGCGGAGCCGCCCACGACGAGGCCGACCACGATGCCGATGGCCAGGAACAGGTTGTAGAAGCCCTGGTTGAAGGCCATCGGTTTGACGACGTCGGCGTCGTGCTGACTGGCGACGCCGAAACGCGACCATACTGCGGGCCTGGACCAGGCCACGCTCTCCATGACGAAGATGACGACGTGGAGGGCCGCGGCGAGGCCGGCGAAAACCTGGGCGATCGGATGCACCGGATCAGCGTGCCACATCCAGCCCGGCCTGGCGTGATGCACTCGGCAACGACTCGGCTCGGTGCGTGAACTTACTCGATAGTAGACAGCTATCTTACTCGGGAGTAAGATCTGTGGAGTCCGTGACCGACGCCGAGGAACTGGTGATCATGAGCAAGCAAGACAGTGTGGTCGACGCGAAGGCCCCCAAGGTGCCCCGCGATACTTCTGCGGTTGGCCTCAACCCGTTCAAGAGGGATGCGATCGGAACCGCGATGCGCGTTCTGACCGCCATCACCGGATCCGAACTGGCGGAGAAGTACAACCTTCGTCAGACGATCGACCGGGTGACGTACGAGAGCACCAAGACCGGGTTCAAGACTCTCGGCGCGGCAAATCGCACGTTCGCCAAGGTCACCGGTGGCGGTAAGCCCAAGCGTCTCGACGACGGTGCCGCCAAGAACCTGAGCTACTTCGACCTGACGCCCGACGACGAGCAGCGCATGATCGTCGAGACGGTCAAGGAGTTCGCCGAGGAAATCCTCCGGCCTGCCGCATTCGATGCAGACCACAACGCGTCCTCGCCCGAGGACCTCGTGCGTCGCTCCGCCGAACTCGGCATCACCCTCATCAACGTTCCCGAGGAGCTCGACGGCGCTGCCACCGAGCGCGGGGCCGTCACCAACTCGCTCGTCGCCGAGGCGCTGGCGCACGGCGACATGGGCCTGGCCCTGCCCATCCTCGCCCCCTCCGGCGTCGCCGTCGCGCTGACCCAATGGGGAACGGACGCACAGCAGAAGACCTACCTGCCCGCGTTCGTGGGCGAGAAGGTTCCGAACGCTGCGGTGGTCGTCAACGAGCCCCGCGCGCTCTTCGATCCGTATGCGTTGCAGACCAAGGCCGCTCGCTCCCCCAGCGGCTACAAGCTCAACGGCGTCAAGAGCCTGGTGCCTGCTGCAGGCAGCTCCGAGCTGTTCGTCATCGCCGCAGAACTCGAAGGCCGCCCGGCATTCTTCATCGTCGAGTCCGACTCGAAGGGTCTCGTCGTCGAGGCCGATCCGAGCATGGGGCTGCGTGCTGCCGGACTCGGTCGCCTGATCCTGACCGACGTCGCAGTTCCCGAGTCGGCATTGCTCGGTGACGGTGACGCGGACCAGCGGGCCGCCGAATACAGCGCTGCCATCGGTCTCGCACGACTGGGCTGGGCGTCGCTGGCCGTCGGTACGAGCCAGGCCGTGCTGGACTACGTCGTCCCCTACGTGAACGAGCGTGTGGCCTTCGGCGAGCCGATCAGCAACCGCCAGGCCGTGGCCTTCATGGTCGCCAACATCGCCATCGAGCTCGACGGCATGCGGTTGGTGACGCTGCGCGGCGCTTCGCGGGCCGAGCAGGGACTGTCGTTCGCCCGCGAATCGGCGCTCGCGCGTCGACTCGCCTCCGAGAAGGGCATGCAGATCGGTTCCGATGGCGTTCAGTTGCTCGGCGGTCACGGCTTCACCAAGGAGCACCCGGTGGAGCGTTGGTACCGCGATCTGCGATCCGTCGGCGTCGCCGAAGGCATCGTTCTCATCTAGCCGTCCGCCCCCGAATTCCATGGCACTCACCCAAGGACACACACCATGATCAATCTTGAACTTCCCAAGAAGCTTCGGGCGCAGGCGAATCAGGCTCACCAGGTCGCTGCCGAGATCTTCCGCCCGATTTCCCGAAAGTACGACCTCGCCGAGCACGAGTACCCGGTCGAGCTCGACACCATGGCGTCGATGGTCGAAGGCATGTCCGACGCCGGTGGCGAAATCGGCGGAGCCGCCGGTGGCCGCGAGAAGGACAGCGAGTCGGCCAAGCCCAGCAAAACCGCGAACGCCAACGGCGGCAACATGTCTGCCCTGGTGAACGTGATCGAGACCTGCTGGGGCGACGTCGGCCTGACGCTGTCGATCCCCTACCAGGGCCTGGGCAACTCGGCCATCGCAGCCGTGTCCACCGACGAGCAGCTCGAGCGCTTCGGCAAGGTGTGGGCCTCGATGGCCATCACCGAGCCCAGCTTCGGCTCGGACTCCGCAGCGGTGACCACCACCGCCGTCCTCGACGGTGACGAGTGGGTACTCAACGGCGAGAAGATCTACGTCACCGCCGGTGAGCGTTCCACCCACATCGTCGTATGGGCGACGGTCGACAAGTCGCTCGGCCGCGCGGCCATCAAGTCGTTCGTCGTTCCGCGTGACGCACCGGGCCTGTCGGTTGCACGTCTCGAGCACAAGTTGGGCATCAAGGCGTCCGACACCGCTGCGCTGCTGCTCGAGGATTGCCGCATCCCGAAGGACAATTTGCTCGGCACCGCCGAGGTGAACGTCGAAAAGGGCTTCGCAGGCGTCATGCAGACCTTCGACAACACCCGCCCCCTGGTGGCCGGTATGGCCATCGGTGTGGCGCGGGCGGCGCTCGAAGAGCTGCGATCGATCCTGGTCGATGCCGGAGTCGACATCTCGTACGAGACACCCGCCTACAACCAGCACGCGGCGGCCGCAGAGTTCCTCCGCCTCGAAGCGGACTGGGAAGCAGCGCATCTGCTCGCACTGCGGGCAGCGTGGATGGCCGACAACAAGGAGCCCAACTCGCTGCAGGCGTCGATGTCGAAGGCCAAGGCGGGCCGCTCGGCAGTCGACATCACCCTCAAGGCAGTGGAACTCGCCGGTACCTACGGCTACTCCGAGCGCCCGCTGCTCGAGAAGTGGAGCCGCGACTCCAAGATTCTCGACATCTTCGAGGGAACTCAGCAGATCCAGCAGCTGATCGTTGCTCGTCGAGTACTCGGGAAGTCGTCCGCAGAACTGAAGTGATACCTGGCTCGTCGTCGAGCCGAGATGTCGCCGCGAAACGGCATCGGACCCCGCGTCCGATGCCGTTTTTCGTGCGTCGGAAAGAAAAATTCCGGGAGGGTGTCGATATCGTGGTCTGCCGGACGTCGTCATCGTGAACGGCGACTCGCGCCGCGACAACGAGGTACCGAACCCAGGAGCGCACCATGAAGTACATCCTCTTGATCAACGCCGACACCACGCCCGGAGCAGCACCGGGCTGCAGCAGTGTCGAGGACTGGATGACCTACGAGAAAGAGATGAAGGAAGCCGGCGTCTTCGTCTCCGGGTACGCCATGGCCGATCTGACGACCGCCACCGCGGTGCGCGTCGATCCGCGCACCGAGGTACGGACCGTCACCGACGGCCCGTACGCCGAGTCGCACGAGGTTCTCGGCGGCTACGACGTGATCGACGTCCCCGACCTGGACGCGGCACTCGAGTGGGCGGCCCGATGCCCGGGCTCCAAGGACGGCGGCGCGGTGATCGTGCGGCCCCTTGCAGAATTCTGACCGGCGCAGTCCCGCCATGCAGGATTCCTCGGTGAACGAGTCGGGGGTTCATCGAGCGCTCGAATCGGTTTTCCGAGCCGAGCGCTCGATTCTGCTCGCCTCGTTGGTACAGCGGTACCGCGACCTCGACCTCGCCGAGGAAGTGACCTCGGACGCCATCGAGTCGGCCCTCAAACACTGGCCGGTCGATGGCGTCCCGTCACGGCCGGGGGCGTGGCTACTCACCACTGCCCGCCGGAAGGCGGTCGATCGGCTGCGCCGCGATCAGAGCCTGGCCGCCAAGGTCGGAGTGTTGCAGGCGGATACGGATCGCAGCGAACCGAGCAGCCCGAATTCGCTCGACGATGCTCTGCCCGACGACCGGCTGCAGTTGTTCTTCACGTGTGCACACCCGGCGCTTGCGGCCGGTGACCGACTCGCGTTGACGCTTCGATGCCTGGCCGGTCTCGGTACCGGCGAGGTGGCCCGTGCGTTGCTCATCCCTCCGGCCACGGCGGCGCAGCGAATTGTGCGGGCCAAGAACAAGATTCGGGCCGCACGGATTCCGTTTCGCCTCCCGGGCCCGGACGAGCTGGCAGGCAGGGTGCCGATGGTGCTCGAGGTGGTCTATTCGATCTTCACCGAGGGCTATTCGGCGACCTCGGGTGAGAGTGTCGGGCGAGTCGATCTCGTCTCCGAAGCCATCGGTATGGGACGACTTCTCCACACCGCACTGCCGACCGAGCCCGAGGTGGCAGGCCTGCTGGCGTTGATGCTGCTCATCGACGCCAGACGCGACGCTCGCACCGACTCGGATGGTGACATCGTGCTGTTGGCAGATCAGGACCGTGGACTCTGGAACGCCGAGATCATCGCCGAAGGGACGGAACTCGTGGTCGAGGCCCTCAGCGGCGGCCGGGGCGGTCCGTACGCCGTGCAGGCGGCCATCGCTGCGCTGCATGCAGAATCACCCGACACCGACAACACGGACTGGCCCCAGATCGTTGCGCTGTACGACGTGCTCATGACACGGACACCGAATGCGATTGTCGCGATGAACAGGGCTGTCGCACTGGCGATGCGCGACGGTCCCGAGCCCGGTCTGCGCGAGCTCGACCGGCTTGCCGACGAGGCGTCGTTGCGCCGATATCATCCGCATCCCATGGCGAGAGCCGATCTGCTGCAACGACTCGACAGGTTCGAGGAGGCGGCGGTGCAGTATCGCCGTGCGTTGGATTTCGCCCGAACCGCACCGGAGAAACGCCTGCTCCGACGTCGGCTCACGGAAGTGAGCACCTGCCGCGGTCAGGCCGACAGAACCGCGCCCACCTGATCTGCCGTCAACGCACGGTCCGCGTACACCACGCGAATTGCGTCGACATCCGGATTGCCGACGTCGGGTCCGCGGGTGATCAACTCCAGGCCTGCGCGTTCGGCCACCCGCGCCGACGCGACATTGTGTTCGAGCAGGTATGCCACGATCGGCAGTTCGGGCTCGGTTCGGTGCGCGCACTCGACTGCGATCTCACACATCTCCGCGGCATACCCGTTGCCCTGCGCGTCGGGATGGAGGCGATAGCCGAGATTCCAGAAGGCGTTGCGGCGCTTCGAACATCCGCCGTAGCCACTGAGCGTGTGGCTGCCGCGCTCACGAATCATCCAGGTGGACAATCCATCCCGCCGCCACTGCTCCGACCAGCCCTGCACCATTCGTTCGGTCACGCCGGGATCGGTGTGCCGCAGGCTCGGAAAGTGGGTCCACGACTGCGGGTCGCTGCAGATCGCGTACAACTCATCGAGATCGGCGACGGCCGGCTCGTCGAGGTCGAGACGCGAGGTTCGTATTCGCACACGCCGGATCCTACGGGGAGGAAATCTGGTAGACCGGTGGTACGGAATCGAGTGAAGGGTGTGACCGTCATGGCCGAGTGGGTCAAGAAGATCGAAGAGAACGCGAAGGGTCTCATCGCCGAGGCCGAACAGGAGTTGACGGCACTCGAGGGCGTGGACACGGTCGACCTCACCGCCGACGCCTCCGAGGACGGCGAGGATTCCGACACGGTCACCAGTGACGATGCCCGCGAGCAGGTTTCGGACTGAACCGACGGTACCCAGTCGTCACGGCCGGACCACGACGACACACGATCGGTCGGTGGACGTCGATCGGAATCATCTGTCGCACACCAGGTTTCGCCTCGGCGACTACGCACCCGACGCGGGATGTCCACCGTCGCGGCACTGTCCGAAATGCTCGAACACACCGACCGGTAGCCGGGATCAGTCGAACACGGACCAACAGATGCTGTTTCTTCTCTTCTGGTCTTCCAACACCAGCCGGCGCACGCTTTTCGGAAGCCGGTCACGCTGCCACTCGAGCTCTTTCCTGCCTGCACTCGTCTCTCGGCCTGCAGGTGCAGCCGCCCGCGCTGCCTTGATGGCGTAGGCGGCTGCTCCGAGGTCGTGTTCGGGTACGTGAGCCACGCAGGCTGCCTGGCCCGCGGCGTACGCGGCGAAGCGAGAGCAACCGACGAGCGGCCGTGCTGCTCCCATGGCGTGGCCACCGAGGGCGCGGGTGGCCATCATCGCGAGTTCGCCGCGCACCCACGCACGGGTGGCCTCGATCGCCTCGCGTGGTCGCGGGTCGACGGGTCGGACCGTCTCGAACAAGTGGAGGACGTGTTCCGCACACTCGGCCGCCCAGAGCGCGAGGCTCCGATGGTCGTCTTCGGACAGAAGTCCGCCGCGCTGCACGGTGATGAGGCGAGGGTCTCGGACGGCGGGAAGAATCACACGAGTCGTCCTTTCGACGGTATCGCGTTCGCCCTCGGGCCGAACGGGCCGTTTCTGCACATACGAGAATACGAAAAAGACCCAGGACATAGGTCCTGGGTCTTCGTCAGTGGTAGCGGGGACAGGATTTGAACCTGCGACCTCTGGGTTATGAGCCCAGCGAGCTACCGAGCTGCTCCACCCCGCGTTGCAACTACGAAGTTACTACCGTGCGTACGGCCAATGCAAATCACGTGACTTCCGAGCGCTGTCACCCGCTCGACGAAGTGCACCGCGGCAGGTTGTGGCTCGCGCTTATCACGGTTCAGGCGGCTCGAAATAGTGCTCCGCGTCTCTTTTCGTGCGTGTTTCGAGTCACATAACGGTCGGGTTACGAAGTAGAAACATTAGCGCCACGACCGGGCCTGAGCTGGCGAAATACCCCTTGGAGTCCCAGTATGTGGACATCTGCTGTCCCATTCCTGCTCAGTGACGGTGAGCAGATCCTCGACTACCTTCACGGGCGGCCCTAAACCGCTGGGCCTGCACCACCCCGCCGCTTCCTTCGCTCTGCCCCGCGGGTGTGGTCCCCAATACGTACGGGGGCAGAGCCGCGACGATACGAAGTGCCTGGTCACGAACGCCGTACATCCCGGCGAGGTGATTGCAGGCCAGTCGCGCCAGTCGAGCGCGGAGAGGATTCACCCCGCATGACCACACAGAACAATTTCGGCAAGCGCGCTCTCGGATTGGTCGCCATCGCAGGTGCCGCCGTAGCGATCCCCCTCGGCGTTTCAGCCGGAACCGCCAACGCAGCCTCGAACAACTGGGACGCAGTCGCACAGTGCGAGAGCGGTGGCAACTGGAGCATCAACACCGGAAACGGCTACTACGGTGGCCTGCAGTTCTCGCAGAGCACCTGGACGGCCAACGGCGGAACCGGATCGCCGGCCAACGCATCCAAGGCCGAGCAGATCCGCGTCGCGGAGAACACCCTGCAGAGTCAGGGACCGGGCGCATGGCCCGTGTGCGGTCAGCAGCTGACCAAGGGTGCCTCCACTCCCGAGCCCGAGGCAGCTCCCGCACCGGCTCCGCAGCCAGCTCCCGCACCGGCACCGGCACCGGTCGTGGCCCCCGAGGCCGCAGCAGCCACGCAGGCTGCACAGGGCGTGTTCGACGCGGCGTCCAAGCTCGCCGACCAGTACGGCCTGAGCACTCAGTTCCAGCACCTCGTTGCAGCGAACGCCCCGGTGCTCGCGCCCATCGGACGCTGATCACCCAACAGTTCGTCGAACTGCCTCTCACGTTGCCTCGTATCTCACGCGCGAGCAGGTGACGAACGACGGAAGGGCCGCCTCACCATTCGGTGAGGCGGCCCTTTCGCTCGTATCGACCGGTTCGGGTCAGCAGACCTGACCCGACCCGATCAGTTGCCGGCCCGGTTGTACGTGTCGACCGCGGTCTGCAGGTTCTCGAGCGCAGTGCCGAGTTCCGCCAGATTTCCGCTCTGCTGCGCAGAGCGCACAGCGGAGAGTGCAGCGTTCAAACCGGAAACGGCAGCATCCCTCGTTGCCGAACCGCCGGTGGCGGGGGCAGGAGTTGCCGCAGGCGTGCCACCGTCGGACGGCGCGGTTTCGGGAACAGCGCCGGGCTGCGTATTTCCGTCGGTCTCACCGGGTGCGGTGACCGTGCGTCCGGCACCCGCTCCGAACACCTGCTCGATGGCCTCGGGCAGTGTCGCGGCATACCCGACGCGGCCCTCGTACGAGACGAGTACTCGAATCAACTGCGGATAAGCGGACGCCTCGTTGGTTCGAGAGGCGTACACCGGCTCCACGTAGATCAATCCACCGTTGCCGACCGGAAGTGTCAGCAGGTTGCCGAACTCCACGGTGTTCTCACGGCGCACGATGCCGAGACTCTCGGATACGTCCGTCGTGGTCGTCATCTGGTTCTGCACCTGATTGGGACCCTGCGTCGACGTATCGGTCGGCAATCGCAACACGGTGATCTTGCCGTAGTTCTCCGGGTCCGAATCCGCACTGACGTACGCGCCCAGCACCTCTCGGCGATATCCGACCAGCGCACTGGTCAGCTGGAACGACGCCTGATTCTCCTCGTTGGAGATGTCGGATGCGACGACGTAGTACGGAGGCTGCTTGGCCGCGGTGTTCTCTGCGGTCGGATCGGTCGGAACTTCCCAGAACGCGTTGTTGGTGAAGAACTCTCGCGGATCGTTGACGTGGTACTTGGTCAGCAGTTCACGCTGAACCTTGAACAGATCTTCCGGGTAACGGAAGTGATCACGAAGCTCGTCGGACACCTGGTCCTTGGGGATGACGGTTCCCGGGAACACGCCTTCCCATGCCTTGAGCACGGGATCGTTCTCGTCCTGCTCGTAGAGCTTGACGGTGCCGTCGTAGGCATCGACGGTGGCCTTCACCGAGTTTCGGATGTACGACACCTCTCGGCTCGGCAGCGCTCGTGTCGTCGTCGACTCGATGCTGTCGGCCGTGGCGTCCTCGAGCGACATCCGCTGGGCGTACGGGAAGTTGTCCAGCGTGGTGTACCCGTCGATGATCCAGACGAGCTTGCCCTCGACGATCGCCGGGTAGGTCGATCCGTCGGTGGTCAACCACGGTGCGACCTTCTGAACGCGGTCACGGGGGTCACGGTTGAACAGAATCTTCGACTCGTCGCCGATCACGCTGGAGAACAGGATGTTGCGCTCGGCGTACTTGCTGGCGAAGACGAGCCGGTTGAAGAAGTTGCCGACGTCGACACCTGCTGCACCGGTGTAGGTGTAGCTCTTGCTGTCGGTGTCGTACTCGCGAGGCTCGCCGGTGGAACCGACGATCGAGTAGTCCGCGTCGGAGTTCGCGATGACCGGGCCGAAGTAGATGCGCGGCTGGTCCAGGTCGCCGGGCCCGTCCTTTCGGATGGTGCCCTCGGAGTCGTTCTCGATCCAGTTGACCTGGTAGTTCGGGTAACCGCCGCGCCCGCCGCTGGATTCGTCGGCGACGGCCTCGTCGACGGAGTTGGCCGGCGCTGCGACGAAACCGTTGCCGTGCGTGAACACGGTGTGGCGGTTGATCCAGTCTCGCTGGTTCGCGTCGAGGGTCTGCGGTGAGATCTCACGAGCAGCAACGACGTAGTCCCGCAGGTTGCCGTCGGCATCGGGATACCGGTCGACGGCCAGAGTGTCGGGGAATCCGTAGAAGTTACGGATCTGACGCTGCTGGGTGAACGTGGGCGCGAGGATGTTCGGGTCGAGCAGACGGATGTTGGACATCGTGGCCGACTCCGACGCCACCTCGCCGGGGCTCAACGCCGCCTCACCGGAGTAGTTCCGATAGGTGACCACGTCGTCGGTCAGTCCGTACGCGGCTCTGGTGGCCGCGATGTTCCGCTCGATGTACGTGCTCTCCTTGTCCGCCGCGTTCGGGCGCACCGAGAACTGCTCCATCACCATCGGCCAGACGGCACCGATCAGGATCGACGAGAGCACCAGCAGCGCAGTGGCCAACGCCGGAATTCGAAGATCACGCAGGAAGATCGCTGCGAAGAACGCGATGGCACAGATCACGGCGATCGCGAGCAGGATCAGTTTGGCCGGCAACACCGCATTGATGTCGGTGAAGCTGGCACCGGTGAACGTCGGTTCTTTCCGACTGCTCGACAGCAGGGTGTAGCGGTCGAACCAGTACGCCACGGCCTTGAGCAGAACGAAGCTGCCCGCCAGGACGGCGAGCTGGATCCGCGCTGCGCGAGTGAGGGCTCCCTCACGTCCGGCGAGCCGGATTCCGCCGAATACGTACTGCGTCACCAAGTTCGCGAAGAACGCGACCAGGACGGCGACGAAGAGCCAGTTGAGGATGAATCGGTAGAACGGCAGATCGAACGAGTAGAACCCGACGTCGAGATTGAACTGTGGATCGGTCATCCCGAAGTCCCCGCCGTGCAGGAACAGCTGGACCGTCACCCAGTTGGTCTGGGCGATCATGCCGGAGAGGAAACCGAACACCACCGGAATTCCGATGCCGAACAGGCGCAGACGGCTCATCACCGTGGTGCGGTACCGCGCAATCGGATCGTTGGGACCGGCGACCGGAACGAACACCGGCCGATTGCGGTACGCCAACAGCAGTGCCGCGAAGACGATGAGTCCGACGACCAGGGAAACGACGAGGAAGATCACCAACCGCGTCAGCAGAGTGGTGGTGTACACGCCACGGAAGTCGACTTCGCCGAACCACAGCCAATTTGTGTACACGTCGATCAGACGGGGACCGATGAGTAGCAAACCTGCTGCCACCAAGGCCAATACGAGCAAGATCCGGCTTCGCCGCGACAAGGACGGCATACCGGTGGGGGGCCTCATGCCCACGTGCCACACTCCAACTTCGGGCGGCGCCGATCGGCACCGCAGATGACTTCGGCGATGCACTCAGTGTGCACCGCATGTCCGTTTCGCCCTACTGTACGTACGTTGATCCTACGGCTGCGACAACCGTACTGCGGCCACTGCCGAACCCAGGTCAGGAGCGTCGCGTCGAACAGAACCATCGGAATGCGAGGATAGTGCGGTGAGCAACGACAGCAACGGACTGCCCGGCAGAGACGATTTCGGAAGCGAGTTCGACCCGGAGTCGGGTGGGCAGGACGTGGCGGAGGCTCTGGCTCGATGTGCCCGCGAGGTGGCGGATTTCGTCGACGCGGGCGGATGGCACCAGGCCCCGCAGATGTTCGCGTTGGTGCCGACCGCAGCGCTCGCCGCGGCCGAGCCCGGCCTGCTCGACGATCTCGCCGACGGTGCCGCACTGACGCCGATCCAGCAGCACTCGCTGCCCGAGGACATCACCGGCGGCTCCCCCGCCCTGGACGAGTTCCTCGCCACCTCCACGTGGCCCGAGGGTGTGGTCGGATGTGCCCTGGTTCAGGAGATTGTCGTGCTTCCACCGACTGCCGAATCGACCCTCGACGATGCCTTGATGCCGTTGCTCGCAGATCCCGATGCAGCCGACGAAGCCGCACGCTCGGCCGCCGAGAACCATCCCGAGAAACGGGATGCTCGGTTGATCGTCGCGGTGCTCAAGGACGGCCCGTCCCTGACGTTGCTGCAGTTGCACCCGGACGAGGACGCCGATCCCTTCGCGCCCATCGACCTTCGCATCGCCGAGGATCTGGCCCCCAACGTCGTGCACGGCCTCTACGCAACGTTCGACGTCGTCGACGACGACTAGCGGCAGGGCCCGGTCAGCTGCAGGACGGCGCGTCGCCGCCGGAGCCGATCGCCTGCAGAGCGTCGACAGCACTGTCCAACGATTCGACGCGCACCAGACGCAGTCCGTCGGGAACGTTCTGTTCGGCTTCACCACAGTTGGCGTCCGGCACCAGGAACGTGGTCGCACCCGCTTCGCGAGCCGCGATCAGCTTGTAGGGAATGCCGCCGATCGGCCCGACGGTACCGTCGGCGTCGATCGTTCCGGTGCCCGCGACGAACTCACCGTTGCTCAGCTCACCGGGACTGAGCTTGTCGACCACGGCGAGGCTGAACATCAGTCCGGCCGATGGACCGCCGACGTCGGCGAGGTTGAACTTCACGTCGAACGGCACGTCCGGCTGCTCCTCGGGCGTGACTCCGAGGTATCCGAGGGATGCATCGTCGGGCCGAGCACCGAGCACCACTGCGCTGGTCTGCGTCGACCCGTCTCGCACGTACTCGATGTCGAGAGAATCGCCCGGCGCTCTCGAACTGACGGCCTCACGAACGGCCGATGCAGTCGCGACGGGCGTGCCGCCGACCGACACCAGCGTGTCCCCCACATTCAGCACGCCTGCAGCGGGGCCGTCCTCGGCCACACTGGCCACCGCCAGTGACACGGGGAGATCGAGATGGTGCAGAGCAGCCAGTTCGGCGCTGGATTCGGACTGCTCGAAATCCGCCTGATTGCCCTCCTGCACTTCTTCTTTCGTCATGTCCGGCGGATAGACCTCTTCACGCGGGACCAGGCCTTGGCGTCCGCTCGCCCAGAAGCCGAGAGCCTCGAACAGATTGAGCTGATCACGCACGGCCACGGTCGTCATGTTCAAGTGACCCGCCGTCGGGTCGACCTCGGTTCCGTCGATCTGCACCACGGGCACCCCGTCGACGTCGCCGAGAGTGTTGTACGTCGGTCCGGGGCCGAGTGCGGCGAAGGGAACGGTGACGACCGAGCCGGTGACGCCCAGCACCACCACGGGCACCAGCGCAGCGACGAGAGTGGCGATCCTTCGGTTCACTCCGTAGACACTAGATCCGAACGAAGTCCACGGTGCAGACCGCCCCTACCGAGTGCGTCGGTGCCGACTTCGCACGGGTCCGACTGTTCGCCGTCAGCGTGACGATCCACCACTCTCTCCGTTCTCCGGGCTTGTACCGTTGAGTCATGAGCAATTTTGGTTTCGGTGCCCCCGACGACGACTCGGACAAGAAGAAGGATCCGGACGACTCCGGCAACCCTGCCGGCTTCGGGTTCGGTGCGGAGGGCTTCGACCCCGCACAGCTGGGCCAGATGCTCACCCAGTTCGGCCAGATGCTCAGCGGAATGGGAGCTGCGGGCGGAACCGGTTCGGGGCCGGTGAACTACGACCTGGCCAAGCAGCTGGCACGCCAGCAGATGGGCGATTTCAGCCCGGTCTCGGCGGGCGAACGGGAGGCCGTCACCGACGCCGCGCACCTCGCCGAGCTGTGGCTGGACGGGGCGACGACGCTGCCTGCCGGTGCCACGAAGACCGTTGCCTGGACACCGGTCGACTGGCTCGACAACACGATCGACACCTGGAAGCGCCTGTGCGACCCCGTCGCCGAGCAGATTTCGGGGATGTGGACATCCGGACTGCCCGCCGAGGCCCAGCAGATGGCCGGGCCGATGATGGGCATGCTGACGCAGATGGGCGGGATGGCGTTCGGCTCGCAGCTCGGCCAAGCTCTCGGCCAGCTGTCCAAGGAGGTGCTGACGTCCACCGACATCGGCCTGCCCCTCGGACCGTCGGGGACGGCGGCGTTGTTGCCGTCGGCCATCGCGTCGTTCAGTGAAGGGCTCGAGCAGCCCGACCGTGAGGTGTTGGTGTTCCTCGCCGCTCGTGAAGCCGCCCATCAGCGGCTCTACAGCCACGTCCCGTGGTTGCGGCAGCGGGTTCTGGCCACCGTCGAGGAGTACGCCCGCGGCATCAGGATGGACTTCTCGGCCATCGAGGAGGCCGCCGCAGGACTCGACCCGTCCGCGTTGACCGATCCGTCGAAGATCGAGGCGATTCTGCAGCAGGGTGCCTTCGAGCCCCAGACGACGCCGGAGCAGAAGCACGCACTCGAGCGTCTGGAGACACTGCTCGCCCTGGTCGAAGGATGGGTCGAAACGGTGGTGGCGGCCGCTCTCGGCGATCGTCTGCCCGGTGCCGTCGCACTCGGCGAAACCATCCGTCGCCGCCGGGCGTCGGGAGGCCCGGCCGAACAGACCTTCGCGACGCTGGTCGGCCTCGAACTGCGCCCCCGCAAGGTCCGCGAAGCAGCCGATCTGTGGCGTCAGCTCCTCGCCGCCGCCGACATCGAGGGGCGTGACGGCGTGTGGGCACACCCCGATCTGCTGCCCGACTCGTCGGATCTCGACAATCCCGCGGCGTTCATCGACCGAGTGGTCGGTGGTGGAACATCGAACTTCGACGACCCGATCGCGCAGCTCGAAGCAATGGAGGCCAAGGAGGCCGAAGAGCGCGCCGAGCGCGCTGCGGAGAACGACGACAAGGGCACCGACGACGGTCCCGACAGAGGTTCATCCACAACCTGACCCGGGCGGTGTCGCACCGCTTCGATCCAGCTCGTCGAACGCCTGCTCGGAGGCCCTTCCACCCTGTGGATAACGCGCTCCGAGTGGGCGTTCTTCGCGGTTTGGGCTGCCAGAGTGTGTTTCATGATCACACCGACAGTTCGACTCGATCCTGCGGTGGCAATTCTGCCGCGGCGAGACGGCACAGTTCAGTTGGGTTGGAATCCCGAGACCAGCGTCGTCGTCACTCCACCTCCCGGCACCGAGCCGGGCTCGATACTCGACATTCTCCGACTCCTCGCCGCAGGCCACTCCAGACCGCACATCGTCTGTCACGCAATGACATTGGGAATGTCCGCCAATCGGACATCGGCGATGCTCGGCGAACTGGAGGATTCCGGGTTGCTGCTGCACGGCACGAGCGAACCGGTCGTGTCCGACGCCTCACCGGGTGCCTCGCAGGCCGGATCGGGGGCGGTGAAGACCGTCCACCTGGTGGGGCGAGGCCCGATCTCCGACGCGTTGGCCTCCGGTCTGAGTCGTACCGGAGTGACGGTGAGTCGGACGAGTCTGACTCCGACGCGCTACCCGCACTCGGTGGTGAAGTCCTGGAACTACGACGTCGTGGTGTTGGCCGACGATCTGGTTGCCGAACCTCGATTGGTGACCGATCTGGTGCGCCTGCGCACCCCACATCTGCAGGTGCGGCTACGAGACGGCAAGGGGATAGTCGGTCCTTTCGTGGTGCCCGGTCGGACCAGTTGCCTGCGGTGTGCCGATCTGACGCGCTGCGACTTCGAGCCCGAGTGGCCACATCTGTCCGCTCAACTGCTCGGCACGGTCGGCCAAGCCAGCAGCGCGACGGTGTTGGCCACGGCAGCGTTCGCGTTCGCTCAGTTGGAGAACCTCATCGGCCGTTCCGACGCCGCGCTCCCCGAGACCGCCGACTGCACCATGGAGCTGGACTTCGCGGCAGCCGGAACCACCGTGCACAAACGGCTGTGGTCCAAGCATCCGCACTGCGATTGCTGGCACTGACGAAACTCACCGAACGCGAGTTCACCTCGACCGACAGCGGTCGGTGCGGGGCGGTCCGAGCAATTGTCGGAAGGTTCAGCCATGATGGAGCTGTGTCTGACATACCGCGCCGTGGATCGACTCGTACTGCAAAACTGGCCAGCATTCCCCTCGGAATGGCCGGTCGTGCTGCCGTCGGGTTCGGCAAGAAGCTCGCCGGCGGCAATCGCGACGAAATCGACGCGGACATGGCCGCCAAAGCAGCAGAACAGCTCTTCTCCGTCCTCGGGGAACTCAAGGGCGGTGCCATGAAGCTCGGGCAGATGCTCTCGGTGATGGAAGCGGCCGTTCCGGAGGAGTTCTCGGAGCCGTACCGCGAGGCGCTGACCAAGCTGCAGGCGCAGGGACCGCCCATGCCCGCGAAGACCGTGCATCGGGTGTTGGACCAACAGCTCGGAACTGCGTGGCGGTCGCGTTTTCTCGATTTCGACGACACTGCGATCGCCTCGGCCAGCATCGGACAGGTGCACCGAGCTACGTGGTCGGATGGACGCGATGTCGCGGTGAAGATCCAGTACCCCGGCGCGGACGACGCATTGCGCTCCGATCTCAAGACGCTGAACAGGTTCGCAAACCTGTTCAGCACGGTGCTCGCGGGCACGGACGTCAAGCCGGTGCTCGAGGAATTGACGGCTCGTACCGAGGACGAGCTCGACTACCGCATCGAGGCGGCGAATCAACGTGCCTTCAGCAAGGAATTTGCGGGCGATCCACAGTTCGCCATTCCCAAGATCGTCGCCAGTGCACCCAAAGTGGTTGTCAGCGAATGGATGACGGGTCGGCCGCTGGCCGATGTGATCGCGAACGGAACGGCCGAGGAACGCAATCGGGCGGGCGAACTGCTCGCACTGTTCGCATTCGTCTCTCCGGCGCGGGCGAAGTTGTTGCACGCCGATCCCCATCCGGGCAATTTCATGATGCTCGAGGACGGACGCATGGGCGTCATCGATTTCGGTGCCTGCGCTCCGATGCCCGACGGCCTCCCTCCGGTTCTCGGCAGAATGGTCTCGCTCGCGCGTGACGAGAAGTTCGACGAACTCGTGGTGTTGTTCACCGAGAGCGGCTTCGTGGTGCCGGGCCGAACGGTGACGCAGAAGGAGATCGAGGACTATCTACGTCCGTTCACCGATCCGATTCACACCGAATCGTTCCATTTCACCAGGGCCTGGTTGCAGAAGGCTGCGGGCACCGCCGCGGATTTCAACAGTGCGCAGTTCCGCACCGTTCGTGCGTTGAACATGCCTGCCGAGTACGTGATGATCTTCCGAGTGCTCGGTGGGCTGGTCGGTATCTGCGCGCAATTGGACGCCTACGCGCCGTACATGGCCATTCTCACCGAGTGGCTGCCCGGCTTCGCCGACTGATCGTTCGGCGAAACCGGGCACCGGTCTCGGACATCATGCTGCGTTCTTCCGCGGCCGTCCTCGGGGACGCTTGCGGGCGATGACGACACCCTGCTCGAGGATCTCACCGCCCCACACGCCCCACGGCTCGGCTCGGTCGAGGGCCGCGCTCAGGCAGGTACGCCGGATGGGGCACTCGGCGCACAGCGCCTTCGCCTGCTCGAGTTCGGCAGGGGTGTCGGCGAACCACATGTCGGGGTTCGCCGCTCGGCAGGGCACCGACAGTGCCAGCTCGACCGATTCGGTCGAATACTGTGCAGCGTAGGCACTCTCGGACTCTGGTCGGCATGTCGTCCGGATCGTGGCGGTTGACACGTCGGTCTCCTCTACTTTTCGTGCGGCGTCGTTATCGGTTCGAGGGGTGATGCGAACCTGTCGGCCTCACGCTCGGATAGAGGAACTACCTGAACGAGAAAGGCCACGGTCCGCGAGTGCGGGTCCGTGGCCTGGTGGGGCTTGTCGAAGCGTCTACCGACAGTGAAGTCGGTGTCTGCTGTCGAGCACGGACGCACGTGGTGCGCGGTGACGTCGGGCTGCCTGAGCAACGGCTTTCGCTCCTGGTGCCAGGGCGACCTGGGCGGAATTCGAACCCGAGGCCGCGTATGCGGACTCGTCGATGGGGCCGAAAGCGGAGGAACGAATCCACGTCTGCGCAACAGAGCCTGCGGCGGCGGCATGAGTGCCGAGGGGGGCAACTCCGAAGGGTGCCGTGCCGAGGACAGGGCTGAACGCGACGGTTGCGTGGGCAACGGCGGCGTGCAATGTGTTGATCATTTTCTTCAGCTCCTGTTCTGGTCTCGTCGGCGGATGGGACAGTGCGCGATCTCCCGCGGCACGTGAAACAGACTAAGCCCCCCGCCGATATCTGCACAAGTTATTTTCTACCTGCGGTTTCGCGGAAATTCTCACCCTCTGCGTCACGTGTCCGAGGCCCGCACGACGGTGAGGACCTCTTCGCCGAACCGCTCCAGTTTCTTGGCCCCGATTCCCGGAATCGCCACCAGCCCACGCTCGTCCTGCGGTTGCTGCTCCGCGATGGCCGTCAGCGTGTTGTCGCTGAAGACCACGTACGCGGGCACCTTCAGTTCGCGGGACTTGTCCAATCGCCACGACTTCAGCGCATCGAGCAGGGCGATGTCGACGTTCGACGGACAACTGTCGCACCGACCGAGCATGGTCGCGGACGTGCCGATCAACGGCTTGCCGCACAACCGGCACTTGGGACCGGACTTCTTGGCAGCAGGCGCGGCGATACGCGACGCGGGTGAGTCCTCGGGAATCAGACCGTTGAGAAACCTCGACCGTCGCCGTGATTTGCGTCCGCCCTCGTTGCGGGCGAGTGCCCAGGACAGATGCAAGTGGACACGGGCGCGCGTGACACCGACGTAGAGCAGCCTGCGCTCCTCCTCGACGGCTGCCTCGTTGTTGGCGCTGGGGTCGTTGCCGATCGCGTGCGAGATCGGCAGAGTGCCGTCGGCGAGACCGACGATGAACACCGCGTCCCACTCGAGTCCCTTCGCCGCGTGCAGCGAGGCGAGCGTGACGCCCTGCACCGTCGGTGGATGCCGAGCCTCGGCGCGTGCTGCGAGCTCGCCCAGCAATTTGTCGAGAGTCAGGTCGGGCTCGTGCACCAGCAGCTCCTCGGTGAGCTGCACCAGACCACCCAACGATGCCCACTTCTCGCGGGCCTGCGCACCCGTCGGCTCGGTGGCAGTCAGGCCGAGCGGAGCCAACACCGCTCGCACCAGAGCCGGTAGCCCCTCGCCCGCCTGCGCGCCGTCGGGCAGATCGTCGCGACCGCCTGCCTGCCGCAACGCGTTGACACCCTGCCGCACCTCGGGTCGGGTGAAGAACCCTTCACCGCCGCGCACCTGGTAGGGGATCTTGAGCTCGGTCAACGCCTGCTCGTGTGCCTCGGACTGAGCGTTGATGCGGTAGAGGATCGCGATCTCGGCCGGTTCCACGCCCTTCGAGATCAACCTCTTGATCGCTCGCGCCACGCCGTCCGCTTCCGCCGGCTCGTCGTCGTACTCGAAGAACTCCGGTTCCGGACCCGGCTCGCGCTGACCGATCAACTGCAGTCGGGTGCCTGCGATGCGACCGCGGGCGGCTCCGATGACGCGGTTCGCCAGCGACACCACCTCGGGCGTCGAACGGTAGTCGCGCTCGAGCCGAACCACGGTGGCCTCGGGGTACTTCCGTGAGAAGTCGAGGAGATACCGCGGAGATGCACCGGTGAAGGAATAGATGGTCTGGTTCGCGTCACCGACGACGGTGAGATCGTCACGCTCACCCACCCAGGCGTCGAGCACCCGCTGCTGCAACGGCGTCACGTCCTGGTACTCGTCGACGACGAAGCAGCGGTAGCGCTCGCGGAACTCGTCGGCCACCGACGAATGTTCTTCGAGCGCGGCGGCCGTGTGCAGCAGAAGGTCGTCGAAGTCGAGCAACATCCCGTCGCCGCCGCGTGACTTGAGTTCCTCGTAGCCGGCGTACACGGCGGCGACCTTGGTCGCGTCCATCGGAACGTCACGGCGATTGCTCGCCGCGATGCGCGGATAGTCCTCGGGTGCGATCAACGATCCCTTGGCCCATTCGATCTCTCCCGCGAGATCCCGGATGGCGTCGGTCGACGTGGACACCCCGGCGCGGTTGGCCGCCTGCGAGACGACGGTGAACTTGCGATCGAGAAGCTGCCATCCGGTGTCGCCGACCACCTGCGGCCAGAAATACTTGAGCTGACGCATGGCCGCGGCGTGGAACGTCCGAGCCTGCACCGGAGGGCCGTCTCCCCCGACACCGAGCTCACGCAAGCGACCGCGCATCTCGCCGGCCGCGCGCGCAGTGAACGTCACTGCGAGCACCTGCCCCGAGGACACGTGCCCCGCCGAGACGAGGTGGGCGATGCGTCGGGTGATCGTGCGAGTCTTTCCCGTGCCCGCACCCGCCAGGACGCAGACCGGGCCGCGGGGAGCCAACACTGCCGCGGATTGCTCCGGATCGAGTCCGGCGGTCATCGCGTCGTCAGCCATGAGGTCCATTGTGTCAGTGCCTACCGACAGCTCCACCCGGGGCCGAACCGGGTGTCCGACGGCCGATGCGGGTGTCGGCCGGAACAATCGCGTCGGCGCTCCTGTTGACTGTTGGCGTGACCACTACCGAGAACACCCCACAGACCCCGGCCGCGCTGACCGTCTACTCCACCACGTGGTGCGGTTACTGCCGCAGGCTCAAGACCCAGCTCGACCAGGCCGGAATCGAGTACGCCGAGATCGACATCGAGCAGAACCCGGAGTCGGCCGACTTCGTCGGCAGCGTGAACAACGGCAACCATGTGGTGCCGACCGTGCTGTTCGCCGATGGGTCGACGGCCACGAACCCCACTCTGGCCGAGGTCAAGCGCGCGCTGTCGCTCTGACCGACCGTCAGGCCGACGCCGCCCAGGCCTCGAGCATTCCGCGCGCGATGGAGATCGAACCTGGGAGCAGCAACCGTGACGTCGAATCCGATCCCCAGTCACCCAGTTCGAGCGCTGCGACCACCTCTGCTCGGTCGAACCAGTGGGCCTCGGCGATCTCGCCGTCCTGAAAGTGCAACGGTTGCTGCGGGTCGGCGACGGCGGAGAATCCGATCATCACCGAACGCGGAAACGGCCAGGGCTGACTGCCCAGATATTCGATGTCGGAGACGTCGAGGCCCACTTCTTCCCTGATCTCCCGAGTCACACAGGTTTCCAGCGACTCACCGGCCTCGACGAAACCCGCCAGCACCGAGAATCGACGCTCGGGCCACGCAGGTGCTCGGGCCAGCAGCACTCGATCGCCACCGTCGTGAACCAGACAGATCACCGCCGGATCGGTACGAGGGAACTCCTCGTGACCGGTCGACGTGCTCGTCCTCGACCACCCCGCGCTCGACGGAACTGACGGCGCACCGTCGAGGGAACTGAACTGTGCGCTCGCATGCCAGTTCAGGATCGCCAGGGCTCCGGTCACCATCGACAACGCGTCGCTGTCGAGGCGATCACCGTCGGTGCGCAGGTCGCCGAGGGTGCCTGCAACCACCTCGACCCGCCTGGCCCACAGGTGTCGATCGCCGTGAATTCCGAGAAAGACCGCATCGGCCGTCGGCTCGGCGGCGACGTCCGCGGCGGAGCCGAGCACCAGGCCGTGCTCGTCCACAGGGAATCGGCCTCTGCCGTCCACGTTCAGGATTCGAGCTGTCGGCCAACCCGCTGTCAATGTTGCGGTGTCTCGGCGCAGTTCCTCTGCCCTGTTCAGTGGCGATCGGGACAGTCGAGGTGGGTGAGCGAGGTGGAATTTCGGCACGCGCACGACCCTACTTGGCCGGGACTAGTCGCCCACGCGACGGATGTACAGCAATCGATCGGATGCCTCGACCGCATCGACTTCCGGGGTGCCGACTCGGAACAGTTTGCCGCCCCGCACCACTCCGAGGACGATGTCGGTGAGGTGCCGCGGAGAACCGCCCACCTCGTCACGCTCGACTTCGCGTTCGGCGATGGCGAAGCCCGCCTCCGGGGTCAACAAATCTTCGATCATCTCCACCACGGACGGGGTCGACGTGGCGATGCCGAGCAGACGTCCCGCGGTCTCCGAGGACACGACGACCGAATCGGCACCGGACTGACGCAGCAGGTGCGTGTTCTCCGCTTCCCTGATGGCCGCGACGATCTTTGCTTTCGGAGCGATCTCGCGTGCGGTCAGAGTCACCAGCACCGCGGTGTCGTCCCGGTTGGTCGCCACGATGATGGCCGCCGCATGCTGGGCTCCGGTGAGCCGGAGCACGTCGGACTTGGTCGCCGACCCGTGCACGGTGACCAAGCCCAGGGCCGATGCGGCGTCGAGTACCGTCTGATCGGTGTCGACGACGACGATGTCGGACGCCGAAACACCGTCTCCGAGCATCGCGTCGACTGCGGTACGGCCCTTGGTGCCGAAACCGATGACCACGGTGTGATTGCGCACGCTGCGTCTCCATCGCTGAATTTTGAATGCCTGCCGGGACCGCTCGGTGAGAACCGACAGCGTTGTACCGACCAACAGAATGAGGAACAGGACCCGAAGGGGTGTGATGACCAGGATGTTGACCAGGCGCGCCGACGGACTCATCGGTGCGATGTCACCGTATCCCGTCGTCGACAACGACACCGTCGCATAGTAGAACGCGTCCAGGAAGGACAGTTCGCCGTTCTGGTTGTCGCTGTAGCCGTCTCGATCGAGATAGACGACGAACGCCGCGAGGAACAGGATTCCGAGCGCCATCAGCACCCGCTTGTAGATGGCGCGCCACGGACTCGACTCCAGTTCCGGAACCCGCAGCACTCCGACGAGCGCGAAGTCGGGCTTGTCGGTCAGCGCGCCACTGTCACTCAGGCGCGCTCGCAACCTACCTGCCACGTCGTCCGCCGAGGGGCTCACCGAAGTCGAGATCATTCACGGCACGCAGCGTAACCCCATGCCAGGCTTCTGTGCCGACGACGCCGGGTGTGGCACGGTATGGGCATGACACAGAGATCGAGTCAGGCGGCCGCACTGCGCCTCGCCGGACTGCTCGCCGGAGCCGGAGTTCTGCACTTCGCCACCCCGAAGTTCTTCGATGCCCAGGTACCGACGGCCCTGCCCGGCTCGGCGCGGACCTACACGCAGGTCTCCGGCGTTGCCGAACTCGCCGTGGCCGCAACGCTTGCCGCACCGCGGACCCGTCGACTGGGCGGTGCACTCGCGGCCGCGCTGTTCGTCGTGGTCTTCCCCGCCAACCTCAACCTGGCGTGGAAGTACGTGCAGAGCCCGAAGACCTCGCCGGCTCTCAAAGCAGCGATGATCGCCCGACTGCCGATGCAGATTCCACTGGTCACCGAGGCTCTGAAGGCTCGTCGGAACGCACCCTGACCCCCGGTTGCTCGGGCCCGGCCGGGCCTTCCAGGAGTTGGGCCAATTCTGTTGCGTCCGGAAGGTTTTCGGGCGAAATGGTGTGACCACTGCGTACGTAGTGGAACGCCGCGCGCACTCGGTCGAGCGGTACCGGTTCGCTGCGCCCGATCGACATCAGCTCGGCCCACGCCAGCCGATAGGCCGCGAGCTGCATCGCCACCGCCCGCTGCTCCGACGCCGTCGGCTCGGCACCGGTTTTCCAGTCGACGACGGTCCAGCCGCCGTCGGGGTCTGCGAACACGGCGTCGATACGTCCTCGCAGCACCGTTCCCGCCACGGACGTCTCGAACGGCACCTCCACTTCGACGGGGCTGCGGAGCGACCACTCCGAGTCGAGAAACGCCTGCTGGAGGGTTTCCAGGTCCACGTCGGCCGAGGCTCCGGTGTCGGCCGACCCCGGCAGTTCGTCCAGGTCGAGCAGTCGGGTCGCACCGAAGCGCCGCTCGATCCAGGCGTGGAACGCAGTTCCCCTGCGGGCCAACGGGTTCGGCGGGAACGGCAGCGGCCTGCGTAGGCGCGACGCCAACGCGTCGGGGTCGGCCGCGAGGTCCACCAGCTGTGTCACCGACAGGTTGCCGGGCAGAGCCACGTCGACTCCTGCGACCGATCTCGCGGCCCGCTCGGCCAGCAGAGTGTCGACGTCCGCGGCCCAGTTCTCGGGGTCCTCCCGAATTCGATCATCGGTGCCGTCGTCTTCGCTCGGTGCGGCCGAGATGTCTGCCAACGCGCGCAGTACTTCCTGCACGCCGCTCTCGATCGCTCCTCGTCGTGGACCGAGTGGATCGCGCGGCCAGGACGCGGTGTGCGGCACGGCCCCGAGTGGGTTCGACGCCCCGTCCTCCGGGGCCGAGGCCCACTGCTCGATCACCGCGATGTCGGCGAACTCCTCGACGTGCGTGTGCAACTCGTCGAGAAATTCCGACGGCCCACGCGGCTTCGTGGCGCTCTCGTCCCAGTGATGCGCGGATACCAGCAGCACCCGTTCGGTTCGGGTGAGTGCCACGTAGAACAGTCGGCGATCCTCGGCGAGCCGACGCCTCGCCAACGCATCCTTGTGACTCTTGACTGCGTCCTCCAGGTCCTTGCGATTGTGGAGCCCGTCGAGTTCGAGGACCGGAACCCCTTCCGAGCCTTCGCCGTCGAGCGCGCGGTCACCGCGCAGAGACGGCGGCAGCTCGGCCATCGCCCCGAGCCAGGTCGAGGAGGCGTTCGAGGAGGGGAACACACCCTTGGCCACGTGCGGGACCGCCACCACCTCCCATTCGAGGCCTTTCGCGGAATGAACGGTGAGCACCTGCACGCGATGGGGAGCGACCTCGACCTCACCGGGGGCGAGGCCGTCCTCGACCGTCTCCGCGGCGGCGAGGAACGACAGGAATCCGGTGACCGTGGCGGTCGGATTGTCGGCGTAATCGGCCACCACATGGGCGAATTCGTCGAGATGTTCACGACCGACCGCGCCGTCGGTGCCGAACGGCGTGCGAGCCTGAGCCTCGACACCGATACCCATGATCCGCTCGATGTCGCCGACCAACTCCGTCAGAGGTTGACCGATTCGGTCGCGTAGCAGGTGGAGCTCACCTGCCAGGGCGACGATCCGGCGGTGCCCCACCTCCGAGTACCGCTCGGCCGGACCGGGATCGGCTATCGCGTCGGCCAGACCGGCCTGCTCCGACTGCTCGCCGGGCAGAGCGCTACCGAGCGCCGCCTCGAGCGCCTGTGGGTCGTCGACGCGTCCGGTGGTGCCGTAGCCGCCGCGGATCTCGAGCTCTCGGGCGCGCTGGGAGAGTGCCCGCAGATCCGTCGGCCCGATCTGCCACCGAGAGCCGGTGAGGATGCGCATCGCCGAGCTACCGGCAGTGGGGTCGGCCACCAGTCGCAGCATCGCGATGATGTCGGCCACCTCGGGAACGTGCAGCAATCCACCGAGCCCGACGACCTCCACCGGTAGTCCGCGACTGCGCAGCACCTCCGCGATCGGCTCGGCGTCGGCGTTGCGGCGCACCAGAACCGCGGCGGTGGGCGGCATGCGATCCTGCTCGAGAGCGGAGCGGTACTCCCCCGCGATCCGGTCCGCGATCCACTCTCGTTCGTCCAGCACGGTGTCGGTGACGGCCAGGCGAACATCACCGGGAACCGCACCGGGGCGAGCCCGCAGAGTCGGCACCGGCACGCCGACGCGACGCAGTGGGTCGGTGATCAGGTTGGCCAGCGTCAATGCCTCGGGCGGATTTCGCCAGCTGGTGAGCAGCTCGAGCCGAGGTGCGGGGCTTCCGTCGGCATTCGGAAAATCGGTGGCGAACCGCGGCAGATTCGCTGCCGATGCGCCGCGCCACCCGTAGATCGACTGCATCGGGTCGCCGACGGCGGTCAGGGCCAACTGCGGGTCGCTGCCGGAACCGAACAGGGACGACAGCAGCACACGCTGAGCGTGTCCGGTGTCCTGGTACTCGTCGAGCAACACGAGCCGGAACCGTTGCCTCTCGGCGATTCCCACCTCGGCATGCTCGGCGGCGACCCGCGCCGCCATCGACATCTGCGAGCCGAAATCCAGTGCGCCCTCGCGACGCAGAGTCTGCGCAAGCCGTTCCACCAACGGCAGCAACCCGATTCGTTGATGCTGCGCGTCGAGAATGTTCAGCAACTCCTTGGTGGGCCCGCCGCGTTGTCGTGGCCCCGGCCCGAGAGTGTGCACCAGTTTCTCCAGTTCCACGTGCGCGTGGCGCAGATCCTCGGGATCGACCAGATGCTCGGCCAATTGACCGGAAAGCGCGAGTACGGCCTCGGTCACCGACGTGGGGTTGCGGTCGGTGTCCAGGTCGCCGTCCCAGGTACTGACGACACGGTGTGCCAGCTGCCACAGTTCGGTTTCCGAGAGCAGTGTCGCGGACGGTTCGATCGGCAACAGCAAGCCGTGCTCGGTGAGCAGGCGGCCTGCATAGGAGTGGTAAGTGCTCACTTCCGGCTCGGCACCGAGGATTCGCTCGCGCAGCGCCAGACTCGGATCGAGTGCACGCACCAGATCGGATCCGGCCAGCCGAGCCAGCCGAGCTCTGATCCGAGAGGTCAACTGCTGTGCGGCTTTTCGAGTGAAGGTCAGACCCAGAACCTGGTCGGGGTCGACGAAACCGTTGGCCACCATCCACACCACACGGGCCGCCATGGTCTCGGTCTTGCCCGCACCTGCTCCCGCGACGACGAGCGTCGGGCCGGGCGGGGCGGCGATCACGGCGGCCTGTTCGTCGGTCGGTGGATGCTTCTGCCCGAGCGCCCGGGCGAGCTCGACCGGCGACACCAGTACCGAACCGGTCCGTGTCTTCGTCGATGTCGTCATTGCTCGGTCACCTGCCTACCCGTCTCGTGTGCCGGACAACTGGACTTGACCGGGCAGTGCCTGCACCCGTCGTTGACACGCGCCTCGAACGTCGGTCCCTGCGTCGCCGATGCGGCCTGGTGCACGGTGTCTCGCCACTCCTCGAGCTTCTCCGGTGTCGGCACGTCCTGGACGCGCTGCGTCGCCCCGTCCTTGTTGTGAGGCTTGGCCACGAACACCAGCCGCGCTCCGCCGGGCTCGCCCGCAGGCTCGCCCTCGATCGCACCGGCTGCTGCGGCGACCTGGTAGGTGGCCAGCTGATGGTGGCCCTGGGCATCCTCCTTGGACATCACGGTCTTGGCCGTCTTGACGTCGATGATCACCGGCCGGCCGTCCGGGTCGTGCTCGAGTCGGTCGATGCGGCCACGCAACGCCACCGCCGGTTCGTCCTCCGACCGAGCGTCGAGTATGCCGTCGACGCGCACTTCGACTCCGGCCTCGGTGAGCTCGCCTCGACTGCCCTGCAGCCAGGTCTCGAAGGTCTCGAGCATCGCCCCGGTTCGGTCGAGCTCGTGCCGCGAGTACCACTGCGATCCGAGATCGACTGCATCCCAAGCTGTTTCGAGGGCACGACGGAGTTGCTCCGGTGGTATCCGACCGGCCACTGCCTGGACGAGAGTGTGCACGAGCGTGCCGGTGACCGCATGGGTGTTGGTGCCGTCGTTGCCGCCGTGACGTTCGAGCATCCACCGCAGCGGACAGGTGGTGAGTTGTTCCACCGTGGACGGCGACAGCGGCACCGGACCGTCGCCGAGCTGCCACAACGGCGCGTCGGTACTGGGCCCTGCCACCCCGAACCACTCGTCGGGATGGGCACCTCGGACACCGGCGTGGGCGAGAGTGGCCAGATGCCGGGCCGCTCGAGCTCGCTTGTCCGGATCCTGCTCGGCGACAACCGGATCGCACACCACACTCCGCAGTTCGGCCACCAGCATCGGCAGCGCCAACACTCGGTGTGCGGTCTCGGGCCCGGGGAGCTCGGGTACGAGATCCGACTCACCTCCCGCGTCGACGCCGCGGAGTTCGTCCACGAATCGCGACCGGACCAGATCGGCATCTCCGGTACTGGAATCGACGGCGGTGACGAGCAAGGTCGATCGAGCGCGACTGCACGCCACCAGAAACAGGGTGCGCTCCTCGGCCAGCAACGGTGCCGACTTCGACAGTCGCCCGTCGAGCGCCGCGGCCGCGTCGACCTTGCCGGACGCGAGGTCGACCAGGGTGTCGGTGCCCAGGAGACTGCCGCGTGACCGCAGACCCGGCCACAGCCCTTCCTGCACCCCGGCAACCGCGACGAGCTCCCATTCCCGACCCGCGGCAGAATGCGCGCTCAGCAGCGTCACCGCGTCGGCCCGAACCGTGGCACGGTGTGAGTTGAGAGTGGGGATCTCCTGCTGCGCAATGTAATCGAGAAATCCACCGATCTGCGCCCGGGGCAACCTGTCCACGTATGCCGCCGCCGCGTCGAACAACGCCACCACCGCATCCAGGTCGCGGTCGGCCTGAGCACCGGCCGAGCCACCCCAGGCGGACGCCGCGGCCCACCGCCGCTCGAGTCCCGAAGCCTGCCACGCCGCCCACAACACGTCCTCGACCCCGCGGCCCGTGCGGGCGAGAGCCCGCGCCTTCCGGATGACACCGAGGGCTCTGCGCAACGGGGCGGACTCGACGTCCGACAGTCCGTTCGTCCACCCGGCACTCCCCCGAGCGTCGTCGGTGAGTACGACTCTGAGCAGCTCCGCCGAGTCGCGCTCGCCGCCCGATGCGAGCTCGAGCCTGCGCACGCCCCGGCGAAGTCGCCGCAGACCCACCGGGTCGGCTCCGCCGATCGGCCCGGAGAGCAACGCGAGTGCATCTTCACCGTCGAAGCTCGGGTCGGAGATCGCCCGCAGTACCAGCAGGAGACCCACGGCCCCGTGCTGGCGGTGCAACGGTAGCTCCGAGGTCGGGGTGATCATCGGAACCCCTGCCCCGTGCAGCGCCCTACGCAACGGTGCGAGGGTGCGCGGTACCGACCGCACCACGATCGCCATCTCCGACCAGGGCATGCCGTCGATCAGGTGGGCCCGACGCATTGCGTCGGCGATGATCGCCGCCTCCTTCGCAGGCGAGGACACGACGTGCACCCGCGCTGCCGGCGCTCCGAATCGGGCCCTGCCCACCGGTTCGGGGCAGCGGTGGCGACCGAGGCCCGGCAATCTTCTCGCCACGATGTCGGTCAGCTCGGCGACCTCGGGCACGGAGCGGTAGTTGCGTGTGAGCACAACGCGGCGCGGCGAGCCCGCCTCGACCAGATCGGCCACGAAAGCGGGATCGGCACCACGGAAAGTGAACACGGATTGATCGGGATCCCCGGCGACGACTGTCGATTCGGTGTCGGTGCCGATCAACCGAACCAGCTGCGCCGTTTGCGGATCGAGGTGCTGCGCGTCGTCGACGACGAGGTGCCGAATACGCGCGCGTTCGCTGCGCAACAGTTCGGGATCGGTGGCGAACGCCATGAGCGCGGCACCGATCAGCTCGGCGGCGTCCAGACCAGGAGCCGTGGCTCCCGCCGCCTCCACTCCCACAGCACCGCGCAGCAACATGGCCTGCTCGTATCGGGCAGCGAACCTCCCGACGGCGACCCACTCGGGCTTGCCGTGCTTGCGGCCGAGTTTGATCAGGTCTTCCGGTCCGATGCCGCGTTCGGCGGACCTGAGCATCATGTCTCGCACCGCAGTGACGAATCCCGCGGTGCCGAGGGCCGGACGCAGCCGCTCCGGCCAGTCGACCGCCCCGTCCTCCAGATCGCCGCGCAGCATCTCGCGCACCACGGCGTCCTGCTCGGCACCGGTCAGCAATCGCGGTGGCGGATTGCCGTACAGCGAGGCCTGCAGCCGCAGCACCGCGAAGGCGTAGGAGTGCACCGTGCGCACCAACGGTTCACGCGTCGCCCGCAGTGCGTGATCGCCGCTGAACAGACCCGAGGTGATGACCTCGCGCACCGCGGTTGCCGCCCGTTTGGACTGGGTCAGTACCAGAACCGACTCCGGATCACCGGTGACGATGCGCGAGACCGCGTAATCGGCGACGAGCGAAGTCTTACCCGTGCCGGGACCACCCAGGATCTGCCATGGATTCCATCGCGGCGCACCCGACGCGGCCGCTGCTGCCGCGTCGGGAGTCGACGACAGCAGCCGAGCTGCCGGGCCGGTCCACTCCCGTGCCGGGCGAGCCATCTTGGGTGCACGGACGAGAGTGACCGTCGCGCCGTGTCTGCCGTCCGAGCTCATGACACAGATGCAATCACGAGCCACCGACAGACCGACCGTCGCCCGGACGGAGCCTTGGACACGTTCAGTCGAGCAGCCCGTCGCGCAGCGCACGCAGAACTGCGCTGGTCCTGTCGTTCGCACCGAGTTTGAGAATGGCCGAAGACATGTGGTTCTTGACGGTTCCCTCGGCCAGATGCAGTGCGTCGGCAATCGATCTGTTGGTGTACCCGCTTGCGACGAGCCGTAGGACGTCGATCTCGCGGGCCGTGAGGGTTTCGGCGACTCCGACGTCGCTCGCGCCGTGTTTTCCGGTCCGAAGAGCGTTCAGCAATCTTTGAGTAATGGCAGGTTGTGCCAAGGTGCGCCCTGCCGCGAGTTCACGTACGGCACCGCCGAGCCGCTCGAAGGTCACATCCTTGAGCAAATAACCCTTCGCACCCGCACGCAGTGCCCCGAGGACCAACTCGTCGTCGTCGAACGTCGTCAGCACCAGGACCGGAACCCTGATTCCTCTGTCCTGCAATGCCCGCAGCGTCCACAGTCCGTCGAACCGCGGCATGCGTAGATCGAGCAACACCACATCGGGAGGATCGAGTTCCATAGACGCGACCGCAGCAGCGCCGTCGTCCGCCTCACCGGTCACCTCGATGTCGGGGTCCAGTTCGAGAAGGCTGCGGATACCCTGCCGAACCAGAGTGTGGTCGTCGACGATCAAGACCGAGATCACGGTGCCGGCACCGTTGCATGGACCGCGAACCCGCGTTGGACCGAAAACGTGACCGTGCCGCCCAGTCCTTCGATGCGTTCTCGGATTCCTTTCAGACCGTGCCCCGGCTCGAAATCGGGCGACACCCGGCCGTCGTCGCGCACCGAGACCGACAGCGCACCGGTCGGATCCGACGTCACCTCTATCCACATCTCGTCGGCGTTCGCATGGCGAATTGTGTTGGTGATCATCTCCTGCACACAGCGCACCACCGCCAAGCCGCGAGCTTCGTCGACCCGCATCTCGGGATCGACCGTCAGATGCACAACGGGTTGGGGCAGCTGCGCAACCAGACGATCGAGTGACTCCCCCAGCACCGGAGTCCTGCTGCGCACCTCGCCGACGGTCGCACGGACGTCGGCGAGGAGGTCACGTGCGATGGTTCGAGCCCGAACGACATGCTCGCGCGCGGGCTCGGCGACCTGATGGGAGGCTACCTCTAGTTCCAGGCTCAGTGCTGTGAGTTGGTGACCGAGCACGTCGTGCAACTCTCGCGCGATTCTCAATCGCTCGTCGGCCCGGGAGGAATCGTCCAACAACGCACTGGCGGTGCGCAGTTCGGCGTGCGCGGCCGCGAGTTCCCGACGCAACCGAGACTGCCGCAGCTGCGCGGTCACCGACAACGCACTGGCCACCTGCAGCGCTCCGTAGATCGACGCGATCAGGACGATCTCCGAGATCCGTCCACCCCGGATCGCGACCGACACCCCCACACAGCAGGTGTAGATCGCAACGATGACCGCCACCGCCGAGGCGGACACCCGATACACGGCGAACGTCGAGGTGAAGACCAGCAGAATGGGCAACCAGCCTGCAGTCGGGGCGGTCAGCACCAGAATCGGTGCCAGCACCACCTGGGAGCCGAAGCATGCGCGCACGGGACGATCCGGCAGCCGGTCTTCCCACCACATGCCCGCGGTCTGCGCGAGCAGGAAGGCCGCGAACAGTGCCGCCCAAACCGAACGTGGAACCGAGAGCTCGTCGGCGATCGAGCGATCGAAGACGACGAGAGCGCCCATCGCGACCGCGAGCGCGGACACGAACGCACCGGCCAGAACGTCGGGTCCGAGGCGTGTCATTCTGTCGACCCTATCGTCAGGTCCGCCCTCACACCCCTGCCGAAAGTCACGATCGCCATCGGTGACCATCGGCACCTGTGCGCAGGCCAGGGCGGATCTAGCGTCGAGATCGACACCATCGAGAAGGGAACATCGGATGGCAGCGATCGACGTTCGAGACATCACCCAGCGCTATCGGGGGCGCACCGCCGTGAAAGGCGTCAGCCTCGCGATCGCCGAAGGCGAGACGCACGGCCTGCTCGGGCGCAACGGAGCCGGCAAGACAACCCTGGTCGAAATCGTTGCGGGCCTTCGTAAGCCGAGCTCGGGTTCCGTGCGAGTTCTGGGACTCGACTCCGTCGCCGATCGCGATCGTGTGCGAGCCGTTCTGGGGGTGCAGCTGCAGTCCAACGATCTTCACGCCTCGCTCACCGTCGCCGAACTGGTTGATCTGTTCGCCTCCTTCTACCGTCGACCTGCCGATCGAGGCGCTCTCGTCCGTGCGGTGGGCCTGCACGAGCACCGGCGGGTTCGGTACGAGCACTTGTCCGGAGGCCAGCAACAGCGGTTGTCAGTGGTCCTCGCCCTGATCGGTTCTCCTCGGGTCGTCGTGCTCGACGAGCTCACCACCGGACTCGATCCGGACGCCCGACGCACCGTGTGGCGACTGATCGAGGACCTCCGCGCAGACGGTGTCACCATCCTGTTGGTCAGCCATCATATGGACGAGGTACACCGCCTGTGCGATCGCATCACCGTCCTCGATCGCGGGGCCGTCGTGGCCACCGGCACACCGGAATCTCTGATCGCCGACGCCGGCCTCGGAGGCGACCACCGAGCCACACTGGAGGACGCATTCCTGACGCTGATGGAACGGCATTCGGCATGACCGCGTACGACATCCACGCTGCACCTCGTCCGGGCCTGCGCGCCACCGGCGCACTGGTCGGGGCCGAAATGCGCATGGTCATCCGGGACACGGCCGGCCTGATCGTCCCCATCGCCCTCCCCGTGCTCGTACTGGTCATGAACGGCTCGGGTGCTTCGGCGGAGATCGTCGGTCCGGGCGCGATCACCGCGTTCGATCGGTTCGTGCTGCCGCTTACCCTGACCATGATCGTCGCCGTCGTCGGGATCGTGAACATGCCGAGCTTTCTAGCGCTGTATCGCAAGTCCGGCGTGCTGAAGCGACTGTCGACGGCACCGATCCGACCGGCGCAGGTGTTGGCTGCGCAGGTGATCACCAGCGCCGTCCAAGCGACACTCGGAATCGGTATCGCTCTGTCCACCGGCACCCTGCTCTTCGGCATCACGCCACCGCACAACCCGATCCTGGTTGCGGCCATCGTGGTGCTCGGTGCCGCGGCGATGTACTCGCTGGGGATCGTGGTGGCTGCCGTCGCACCCACTGCGAACTCGGCCGTCGCGATCGGTCTGACTCTGTTCTTGGCTCTCGGTGCCACCGGCGGACTGTTCGGACCGGTCGCGGATCTACCTGGGCCTGTTGCGGTGGTCGGCGAGTTACTTCCTTTCGGTGCCACCGTCACTGCGCTTGGATCTGCCTGGGCCGGAACGCCTGTCGACATCGGCGGACCCATCGGGCTCGCGATCGCGGTCATTGCCGGAACCGCGTGCGCGATCCGGTTGTTTCGCTGGTCCTAGCGCGATGCGGCATAGTGGTCGACGTGCCCGAGTTGAATCTGCATACGTTCGGACCCGCAGACGGTCCCGAAATCCTTGCCGTCCACGGTGTGACCGGCCACGGTGCCCGCTGGTGGGATCTCGCCGAGAATCACCTGCCCGAGGCCCGAATTCTGGCTCCTGATCTGATCGGCCACGGCTATTCTCCGGCCACGCCGCCCTGGGACATCGACGCACAGGTCACGGCGCTGAAGGCCGTATTGGACGCCCACGCGCGCGGTCCGGTCGTGGTGCTCGGGCATTCGTACGGCGGCGCGTTGGCCGTGCACCTCGCACAGAGGTTCCCGGACGCGGTGCGGGCGCTGGTTCTGCTCGATCCCGCGATCGCTCTGCCGCCGGACGAGCTGCTCGAGGTGGCCGAGGCCACAGCGAAGTCCCCTGACTACACCGACGCCGACGAGGCGCGATCGGAGAAGATCCACGGGGCGTGGGCTGACGTGCCCACCGAATTGCTCGACCGCGAGGTCGCCGACCACCTGGTCCCCGCAGAAGGCGGAAAGGTGGCGTGGCGAATGTCGATTCCGGCGATCGTCGCGACGTGGGGCGAGCTCGCTCGTCCGATCGTGGTACCCGCCGAGAGCGTCCCGACCATCGTGGTTCGGGCGATGCGCGTCGAACCCCCTTATGTCACCGACGAATTCCTTGCTGCACTGCGAGAGAAACTCGGTGAGAACCTGCGTACCGTCGAGCTGGACTGCGATCACATGGTCGGCCAGGCCAAGCCGGTCGAGGTCGCCGAACTGGTGCGATCTGTGCTGTAGATGGCCCCGATCACCGAAGCCCAGGTCGAAAGGGTTCGCGCGCTGGTCGCGTCGATCCCCCCGGGATTCGTTGCCACCTACGGAGACATCGCGGCTGCCGCGGACCTCTCCAGCCCCCGCATCGTCGGCTGGATCATGCGCACCGATTCAGCGGACCTGCCTTGGCATCGAGTCCTCGGCGCGAGCGGAAAGCCGGCCCCGCACCTTGCCGCGAGACAGCTCGCCGCCCTGGCCGACGAAGGCGTGCCGAGTCAGGACGGGCGCGTGCCGTTGACCTCGATTCGGTTCGACTTCGGGGCGCTCCCACCCCCGACTGCGCCGACCACTAATCTCGGAGAATGAACATCAGGGACGCGTTCGAGCAGTTCGATCCACGCCCCACGGCGAAGTTCGCTCTGTCGAAGGCCAGCAGCTTCGTCGCGTCCGCCGGTCTCGTCGTCGACGAGGTCTCGGGCACCAGGGTTGCGGGGCACATCGATTTGACGGACGAGCACTTCACGCCGTGGGGCGTCGTCCACGGCGGCGTCTACACCACTGCCGTCGAGAGCGCCGCCAGCATCGGTGCCAGCGAGGCGGTCAAGGATCGCGGTGAATTCGCAGTCGGCGTACACAACGGCACCGACTTTCTGCGCGCCAGCAAGGGCGGTCGCGTCGACGTTGTCGCAGAACCGTTGCAGCAGGGCCGCGTTCAGCAACTGTGGCTGGTCACGATCACGGCCTCGGACAGCGGCAAGACCATTGCGCGAGGGCAGGTTCGCCTGCAGAACGTGCCGCTGCCGACATGACCGAGCTCGCACCGTGACACGGCCGGTCTGCGACGCGATCGTTCTCGCCGGCGGCCGAGGGTCGAGGATGGCAGATCCCGAGCACCCCGCTGCGTCGGAGGGCGTCGACAAGCCTGCCCTGACCGTCGGCGGACGTCGCATGGTCGACATCGCCGTGGACGCGGTATCGAGCTGTCGCAGAACGGTTCTCGTGGGTCCGCTCCGAACCGGAGTGCCCGAGCACGTGGTGCAGACTCGCGAGTCGCCCGCAGGCGGTGGGCCCGTCGCCGCCCTCGCCGCCGGACTGAAGTCACTCGACTCCGCAGAGTCGGAGGGCACCGCAGATCTGGTGGTGGTTCTCGCGTCGGATCTGCCCTTTCTCGACGCCGCGGCGGTCGAATCGCTGATCGGTTCCATATCCCACTCGCGCACCGACGCCGTCTTCGCCCGCGACGATCACGGCCGCACCCAGTTCCTGCTCGGCATCTGGCAACTGTCTGCCTTGCGCTCTGCTGTGGCACAGCTCGATTCGGTGGACGGCGCACCGATGCGCAGAATCGTTCCCGCGGAACACACGGTCATCCCGATGTCCGGCATCGAGGACTGCGATACCCGTTCCGATCTGCTCGCGGCCCGCCGCGCCGCGCAGCTGCCCGAGACGTTGGAGGTCGGCGACGCGCTCGAGCGAATTCGGCGTCGACTCGCTCCCCTGCCGGTCCATCGAGTCACGGTGCGGGACAGTGTCGGAACCGTTCTCGCGGAACCACTCGTGTCCCGGACCGCATTGCCAGCAGTCGACATCTCCGCGATGGACGGCTACGCCGTCTGCGGCACCGAACCCTGGACGCTGCGGTCCGACATCGCGTACGCCGGAAGCTCGAACATCGCCGAACTCACCGACGGTACGGCGGTGCGCATAGCGACCGGAGCCGCGCTTCCGCCCGGAGCGACGTCGGTGGTTCGCGACGAACACGTGATCCGCGAGCCCGACGGGTCCGCTCGGCGAATGCCGACGGCCCCGCAGTCCGACGACACGCGTCGACGCGGCGAGGACTGGCTGCCCGGCACAGAACTCGCCGCAGCAGGCACCCCGATCGATGCCGCGGTACGGTCGCTCGCCGCCAGCGCCGAGGTGTTCGAGATGGCGGTTCGAGGCCCGGCCCGCGGGCGAGTTGTCATCAGCGGCAACGAGATTCGATCCATCGGACCACTCGCCCCCGGCGAGACGAGGGACGTTCTCGGATCGGTACTGCCGGAGTACCTGGCACACTGCGGTATCACCGTCGTCGATGTGACGCTGCTCGACGATACCGCGACGGGGTTTCGAGACGTGCTGACCCGCACCGAGGACGTGGACGTGATCATCGTCGTCGGGGCAACCGGAGGCGGGGCCGCCGATCAGCTCCGCACGACCCTCGTCGGCCTCGATGCGGAGACCGTCGTCGGGCGAATGCGGATGCGTCCCGGGGGTTCTCAGATCACCGCGGCTCTGCCCGACGGCACGGTGGTGCTCGGCCTACCCGGCAACCCGCTCGCCGCCGTCGGCACCGCGATGCTCACCGCACCCGCCATCGTCGACGCCCTGACCGGGAGGACGGTGCGCCCATCGCGGATCGGCCTGTTGACCAATGCCGCCGAGGTTCGGTCCTCGACTCCTCGCATCGTCCCGGTCACCGCGGACGGCACGCGGTGGCGAGCAGATACCCAGGTCCGCACGGCACATCTGGCTCACCTCGTCGGCCGCGACGCACTGGCGGTGATCCCGGCCGAGGTCAGCGCCGACGAGCCGGTGACAATTCTTCCGTTACCGCACCACTAGATTCACCGAGAGAGCGAACACCCTCGCGGTAGCGCGCGACCACGAGATCGACGATCGCGGCATGCACTCCGAGCGGTTCACCGACGCCGTCGGCACCGACGTCGGCCAAACGGGTGTGAAAGAGCCCGCGCGCCAACAGATACGACGCCACGAACACCCGCGCATGCCCGTCGTCACGCAGAGTCGACACCGCGTCGGACACGGTGGGGGTACTGGTGGCGACGTAGCCGATGCGGACCGGAACCCGGGCGACGTCGGTCAGCATCGCTGCCGCGCGCCGATGTTCCTCCAACGCACGAGCGTCCGACGATCCTGCGGCAGCGAGCACGATACTGTCACCCGCCTGCCAACCTGCATCACGCAGTCGGTCGACCATGACCTCGGCCAGCACGTGGTCGGGTCCGAGAGCGCGGGTGACCGCGACCGAGGTGTGAGCGCTGTCGGCGATCTCTCGCGGCACATCGGTGTGCACGTGGTAGCCGGACGCAAGGAAAGCCGGAACCACCACCGCCGACTCGGCGGTGTCGCGCAGCACCTCGGCCGGAGACGGCCCGAGAACGTCGACGAACGCCACGCGCGTGGTACCGATCTGCGTCGACACGGCATCGGCGAGTGCGGCGATCATCTCGACACCACGGGGGTTTCGGGTGCCGTGTGCAACCAACACCAGAGTGGGTGTCATCAGTACTTCCCTCCTTCGACGACGGCCGAACGCGAGGCCGATTCGTCGGAGTCGCAGTCCGTTTCGGTCTCGATGTGATCGAGTGCGATGCGATAGCCACGCTTGACCACGGTCTGGATCGCCTTCGGCGCGCCCAGCGAGGATCTGAGTCTGGTCATCGCGGTTTCCACCGCATGGGTGTCGCCGCCTCCGCCGGGCAGTGACGCCAACAGGTCCTCGCGGGAGACGACGCGTCCGGGATTGCGGGCCAACGTCTTCATCAGCGCCATGCCTGCCGGCGACACCGGTCGAACTTCGCCGTCGACCACCACGCACTTACCGCGGACGCTGACCACGTGTCCGCCAGCGTGCAGCCGGCCGGTTCGCCTCGGCAGCTCCTCGGCGATGTGCCGCGCGAGTGCCCCCAGACGCGCCCGTGCGGGCTGGGTGGTGGCCACGTTCAGTTGTTCCAGGGGCGCGGCCGTGACCGGCCCGACACAGGCCGCCAGCACCCTCGATCTCATCGATTGCAGCAGGGGTTCGAGCACGCCGTTCTCGTCGGCGCGCATCAGCATCGACGCCACCGCCGGTGCCGAGGTGAAGCTGAGGGCATCGAGCTCGCCGACGACGACGGCTTCGATCATCCGGTCCATCGGGCTCTGGTCGTCGGGCGCCGTCCAGCGGTACACCGGCACCGGAACCACTTCGGCCCCTGCGCAGCGCAACACCTCGCAGAAGTCGGGGACCGGCTCCCATTCGGTGGTCGCGCCGTGCAGCTGCACCGCGACGCGTTTACCCTCCACCCCTTCGGCGAGCAGATGTTCGAGTACCTCCGCCGAGGACTCCGAGGCGGGCGACCATTCCTCGCGCAGATCGGCCGCTCGAATGGCACCCTTCGCCTTCGGCCCACGAGCCAGCAGGCGTGACGCGCCGAGTGCGCGCCCCAGTTCTTCGGCCTGCCCCCACCCGTCCGCTGCCTCGATCCAGCCACGAAAGCCGATTCCTGTTGTGGCAACGGTGATCTCGGGCGGATCAGCGATGACGGCGGCGGTGACGCGTTCGAGTTCGGCGTCGTCGGCCAAAGGGATGATGCGGATTGCAGGTGCATGCATCACGGTGGCACCGCGCCGCTCGAGCAGAGTCGCGAACTCCTCGGCCCGACGCGACGCCGTGATTCCGACCGTGAACCCGGCCAGAGGCAGTGCTGCCCCGGCGATTTCGCTCACGTAGATCCGCCGCGGACGAGCACGACGCCTTCGACACAGGAGACCTCGAAGGATCCGAGGGTGACCTGCGGGTCGTCGAGGCAGCGCCCGTCGGCCAGGGAGAAGACCTGCTTGAGCAACGGCGACGCGACGGTGGGTTCGCCTCCGCGGTCTCCCACCAGTCCGCGTGACATCACTGCTGCGTGTCCGTACGGATCGATGTTGCCCACCGCGAACAGTCGTCCGTCGTCGAGCAGGAACAGCGCCGCCTGGGTGCCACCTCGCAGGAGCACCGCCACTCCGCGCCCCGGAATCAGTGCGTCGAGTGTGCAGGCCGGGGTCCAATCACGAGCGATGCCGTTCGGTACCGCTGTTGGTGACTTCACTGTTGATGAATCGATGACAGTCATGGCGCACCTCCTGATCAGCTATTCCACGTTGCTTGTGTTTCTGGCCCGTTAAGTCGCGATTACTCGTCTGTGCACATGCACTCAGTCTCGTGACCTGCCGGTTGTCAGCTCCTTCGGCGGTTCACGCGCCGATGCGCGGCATTCCCATCAGCACGGGTACCTTGCGTGCCCCGGACTCGTCGAACGCGATGGTTGGGTCCGCCTCGTCCGGGGCGTTGACGAAGGAGACGAATCGACCGAGTTTCTCGTCGTCTTCGAGCACACCCGCCCACTCGTCCTTGTACCCGGCGACGTGGCGTTCCATGTCGGCCTCCAGCTCCGCACCGATGCCGAGGCTGTCGTCGCACACGACTGCTCTGAGGTGGTCGAGGCCTCCATCGAGCGACTCGAGCCACGGCGCTGTGCGCTGCAACCGATCGGCCGTACGCACGTAGAACATGAGGTAGCGGTCGATGTAGCTGACCAGGGTGGCATCGTCGAGGTTCGAGGCCAGCAGCTGAGCGTGCTTGGGTGACTGACCGCCGTTCCCGCCCACGTACAGATTCCAGCCGCCTTCCGTCGCGATGATCCCGACGTCCTTGCCCCGAGCTTCGGCGCATTCGCGCGCGCAGCCCGAGACACCGAACTTGATCTTGTGCGGCGATCGCAGACCCCGGTAGCGGTTCTCGAGATCGACGGCCATTCCCACCGAGTCCTGGACGCCGTAGCGGCACCAACTGGAGCCGACGCAGCTCTTGACCGTCCGCAGCGACTTTCCGTACGCCTGGCCCGATTCCATACCGGCGTCGACGAGGCGCTTCCAGATCGCCGGTAGCTGCTCGACGCGGGCACCGAACATGTCGATGCGCTGGCCTCCGGTCACCTTGGTGTACAGCCCGAAATCGCGGGCCACCTCACCGATGACGATGAGCTGCTCGGGCGTGCACTCGCCTCCTGGCATCCGGGGCACCACCGAGTACGTGCCGTTCTTCTGAATGTTGGCCAGGAAGTGGTCGTTGGTGTCCTGCAGTGACGCCTGCTCGCCGTCGAGAATGTGATCCGAGGACGTCGACGCCAGAATCGATGCCACGACGGGCTTGCAGATGTCGCAGCCGGTTCCGGTGCCGTACTTGGTAATCAGCGACGAGAAGGTGCGGGTGTTCGTGGCCCGAACGATCTCGAACAGCTCGGCCCTGGACTGAGCGAAGTGCTCGCACAACGACTTCGAGAGCACCACCCCGGATGCTGCCAGCAACGACTTGATGGACGGCAGGCATCCACCGCAGGTAGTGCCCGCAGTGGTGCAGCTCTTCACGGCCGCCAGATCGCAGGCCCCGTCGGCGATCGCCGAGCAGATCGCCCCCTTGCTCACACCGTTGCACGAGCAGATCTCGGCGTCGTCGGGCAGCGCACCGATACCGACCTGTTCGGCTGCCGGTGAGATCAGGGCACCCGGGTCGCCGGGCAGTTCCCGTCCGACGAGCGGACGGAGCAGCGAGTAGGCGGAGGCATCGCCGACGAGGATGCCCCCGAGGAGAGTCTTCGCGTCGTCGGTCACGACGAGTTTGGCGTACGTGCCCTTGGGTGCATCGCTGAACACCACCTCGAGCGCACCGGGAGTGGCCGCCATGGCGTCGCCGAAACTCGCGACGTCGACGCCCATCAGCTTGAGCTTGGTGGACATGTCGGCACCCGGGAATTGCGCTGCGCCACCGAGCAATCGGTCGGCCACCACCTCCGCCGTCGAATATCCGGGAGCGACCAGGCCGTAGCACCGGCCCTCGACGGCGGCACATTCACCGATCGCGTAGACGGCCGGATCGGATGTACTGCAACCGATGTCGACCATGATGCCGCCGCGCTCACCGACCTCGAGGCCGCTCTCGCGTGCCAGTCGGTCCTGCGGACGAACACCGGCGGAGAAGACCAGCAGCGCGGCGTCGATGCTGCTGCCGTCGCTAAGTTCGACCGTCAGACCGGCGCTGTCGTTCTCGGAGATCGACGACGTGCCCACTCCCACATGTACGTTCAACCCGAGTTCGGTGACGAGGCGAGCCAACAGCGCGCCGCCGCCCTCGTCCACCTGCAACGGCATCAGCCGTGGAGCGAACTCGATGACGTGCGGGGTCATCCCCATCTTCTTCAACGCATTCGCCGCTTCGAGACCGAGGAGGCCACCGCCGACCACCACACCGACGGCTCCGGGGCCCGCGGCGTCGGCGCGAGCACGAATCCTGTCCAGATCGTCGAGGGTGCGGTAGACGAAGCACGCGGGCAGGTCGTGACCGGCGATCGGCGGGACGAACGGGTAGGACCCGGTGGCGAGGACGAGAGCGTCGTAGTCGACGGTGTCCCCGGCCGAGGTCACGACAGTGCGATGGTCACGGTCGATGCGCTCTGCACGTACTCCGGTGCGCATCTCGACGAGTGCGTCACCGGGATAGTCGTTGCCCGCCAGCGCGAGTTCCTTGTGGTCCCACGCACCGACGTAGGACGACAGTCCCACCCTGTCGTATGCCGCCAGTGCCTCCTCGCACAGGACCGTCACCTTCCACTCGGCCGCCTCGTCGCGCGCACGCAGCGCTTCGACGAATCGGTGTCCGACCATCCCGTGACCTACCACTACCGCGTTCTTCATTGCGGGTCCTTCCGATCTTCGTTGCCGTGCAGTGCGTTTCGTTCTTGCCGGTGCCGGAACCTCAGACGGCTACCGGAGCGTTCGCATCGGCGGAGTCGGTCTTGCGGAGGTAGATCGCCCAGGTGACGATCGCGCACACGACGTAGAAGCCGAGGAACACCCAGAACGCCGTCGTGGCGGACTTCGCGGTACCCGAGTACGACGCCCGCAGCACCAGGTTGATTCCGACGCCGCCGAGAGCGCCGATAGCACCGGCGATGCCGATGAGTGCGCCGGACATCTTGCGCGACCAGTGCTGCTGTTCGTCGGCCGTCATACCCTGCAGTGCAACCGATTTGGCTGCGAAAATCGCCGGGATCATCTTGTAGACCGATCCGTTTCCGATGCCGGAGAGCAGGAAGAGTGCGATGAATCCGACGACGAAGAGCACCATCACCGTGCCGCTGGCCGCCCCGGGAGTCGAATCGTCCCAGGTACTGGCCGCGACCAGAATTCCGGTGGCGAACGTCATGGCCACGAACGTGTACAGGGTGATCTTGCCGCCACCGATCTTGTCGGCGAGCTTGCCGCCGAACGGACGCGACAGCGATCCCAGCAACGGTCCGATGAAGGCGATCTGAGCGGCCTGCAGCGATGCCTGCGCCTGCAGAGCGGGAGTCGAGGGGCCGCCGTCGGTGAGTCCGGCGAGGAAGTTGATCTGCAGTACCTGGCCGAACGCGAAGCTGAAGCCGATGAACGATCCGAACGTGCCGATGTACAGGAAGGCGATCCACCACGAGTCCGAGAACTTCAACACGTCGATCATGGAGCGGCCGTTGGTCTTCTGGTTGTCGAGGTTGTCCATGAACAACGCGGCACCGACGGCGGCCACCGCGATGAAGACGAGATAGACGGCGCACACGATCTCGGGAGCGGCGTTGCCGATGGTGGCGATGACCAGCAAGCCGATGAGCTGGATGACAGGCACACCGATGTTGCCGCCGCCCGCGTTCAGGCCGAGCGCCCATCCCTTCTCGCGTTGAGGATAGAACGCGTTGATGTTCGTCATCGAGGATGCGAAGTTTCCGCCGCCGAGTCCGGCGAACGCCGCGACGATGATGTACGTGGTGTACGACGCCGGGTTGAGCATGAAGTACATCGTCAGCACGGTGGGGATCAGGAGCACCAGAGCACTGAAGATGGTCCAGTTACGCCCGCCGAACTTGGCCGTGGCGAAGGTGTAGGGAATCCGCAGGATCGCGCCCACGAGTGTGGGGACGGCCACCAGGAAGAACTTGCCCGCCGCGTCGATGCCGTAGACCGACATCGGCATGAACAGCACCATCACCGACCAGATCGACCAGATCGAGAATCCGACGTGCTCGGCGATGACCGACCAGATCAGATTGCGCTTGGCGATCTGCTTGCCACCTGCCTCCCAGGCCTCGACGTCCTCGGAATTCCAGTGCGCGATGTGATGGTTCACGGAGACGGGAACTGTTCCGGGTGGAACTGTCGCCGTGGTGGCTGAGCCGGCATCTGCCGAAGCGCTGCGAGAAAGGCTGGTCACGTGTGGCCTCCTGATCGGTGTGTGAACCGAACATAGGAAAGCCATGTTGCAGCGGCGCTGCGTGCGGTGACTCGCTGATTAACTCGGTCTCACGCGCCCACCGGCACCGTCGTGAGATGACGCGTCGACGTCGACGTGCGTCACCAGGTGTCTTCGAGCATCCTCGGTCGGCAGCACAGGAACCCTCCGACCAGCAGAACTGCCACGCATCCGGTGAGCAGTATCAACGGAAGTCCCCATCCACCGGACCGCGTGTGCAACAGCCCGAACAGAATCGGACCGGTCGACGACACCACGTAGCCCAACCCCTGGGTGAATCCCGACAGCGAGGACGAGCCCACCGCAGTGCGCGTCCTGAGGTTGATCAGCGTCAGCGACATCGGGAAGGTCATCGTGCCCAGCCCGACCAGACACACCCACAGGACCGTACCGGCCGTCGGCGACCAGTGCAGACCCGCGAAGCCGCCGAGATAACACGCCGCTGCGACCACCACGATGCCGTAAGGGTTGCGCACCCGCGCGCAGAGAGTGGGTGCGGCCAGCGACGTGATCAGGCCCATCGCCCCGAATGCGGCCACCGACGCACCCGCAAGGGCTTCGCCGATACCCGCATCGATCAACAGCGTCGGCAGCCACGTCAGCATCGCATAGGTGATCGTGGACGTCATCGCGAACATCAGGACCATCCCCCACGCCAGCGAGGACCGGTGGATTCGGCCGCTCGGCTCCACGTGCACCGCGTCCGATCCGGCCTCGGCCGTCACATCCTTCTCGTCGTGGCCGCGTCGGGCCACCACGACACCGAGCCACGGCAGTGCTGCGGCCAGGCCGACGACCGCCCAGATTCCGATGGACAGCCGCCACCCGTGGGCGTCGGCGACGGGGACCGCCAGCAGAGGCGGCACCATGGTGCTGACCTGCAGGGCGCAGATGTAGATGGTGCTCACCACGGCGAGCCGGTCGGAGAAGTAGCGTTTGACCAGCGGCGGGATGACGACATTGCCGATGCCCATGCCTGCGAGGGCGATCGCGGACAGCGCCAACAACGACGCGGTGTTCGGCGCGAACGCGCGGGTGGCCATACCGATGGTGGTCAGTGCCATGGCCAGCAGAGCGGCCCGCTCGAGCCCCGTGCGCTTGGCGAGAAACGGCGTTGCCAAACCGAACACTGCGAACATCGCGGGAGGCAACATGCCCACGATGCCGATCACCGTGGCACCGAACTCGAGGTCGGTACCGATTCTGCCGAACAGCGGGCTGATCGAGGTCACGGCGGCGCGCAGAGTCAATGCGGACAGAATGATCGCGGAGAAGACCAGAATTCGCCCGCGCAGGAGGGAGGTACCGACGATTCGGCCGGCGGGGACGGTGGGCGCACTCACCGCGCAATCATAGGATGACCGGATCATTGGGTGCAAAGTACTACTATCGACGCTGCAATGTCCCCGGCATGAGGAGCCCACGTGCGGCAGGTCCAGCGATCGAGCCTGATATCCCAGGTGACAGCTGCACTGCGCGAGGAGATCACGTCGCAGCGATGGCCGGTGGGTACCCGGATTCCCACCGAACCCGAACTGTGCGAGATGACCGGTACCGGGCGCAACACCGTGCGCGAAGCAGTGCAGGCACTCGTCCATGCAGGCATGGTCGAACGCAGACAAGGTTCGGGCACCTTCGTCATGACGTGCTCCGACCTCGGCGGGACACTGGGTAAGTACTTCTCGGACGCCCGGCACCGCGACGTCACCGAGCTGCGCGAAACCCTGGAGGTCACTGCGGCGGCACTCGCAGCCGACCGACGCGACGACGCCGACATCCGCGCCATGCTGGGTGCGCTGGCCGATCGCAACGCCGCGTGGTCCGACGACACCCCGCTGGCCGATGCCGTTCGGATCGACGCACGGCTGCATCGCGCCATCGTCGCGGCCAGCCACAACGCCATCTATCTGGAGTTCTACGATTCGCTGCTGCCGGTGATCCACGACGCCATGCGACATCACGCGATCGAGCACGACGACGATTACATCGACGAACACACCGCACTCGTGGCGGCGGTCATCGACGGCGACGCAGCCCGTGCGATGCAGGCCGCCAGGTCACTGTTCCACGAACTCTCCGAATCGCCGGCTCGTGCGGTGGAACTATCAGCTCGCGCAGCGGATCTCACAGAATGAGGCGCACCAGATCTGCTGTTCGCGCCAAGCCCGGGAAGGCCTCCGACGTCGATCGCGGGTGAAGCGCGTGGACTGCGAGACGAAACATCAACGCACGCAACAGCATCTGCGGCCATTCCGGAAGATCGTCCCAGCGGCCGACCAGACCGTCGTCGGCGTCACCCCAGGAAAGTGCGTCCACCACGGCCACCCCGGCAGCCCAGGGCGCGGGACGCCAGTACGGGGTGATGTCGCTGATCCCGGGGGCCTCGCTTCCGGAGAACAGAACCGTTCCGAACAGATCGCCGTGCACCAACTGGTCGGGTGATTCGACGGGCTTGCGTAGTGTCGCAAGCTGTTTGACCAATTCCAGACTGCTCTTGCCGTCACTGGACGACGGCTCGGGTGCGCCTGCACCGCGGGCGGAGCGCAGCGGGACCGCCTCCCAGGCAGCCCTGTCGGCAGCCACGAACACGTCCACGTCGGCCCACGGGGCCACGGGAGGCTGAACCAGAAATCGGGGTCGCTCGAGTTGAGCGGTCGCCGCGTGCAACCGCATCGACAACGAGATCACCTCGTCGTGGCGGGGCTCCGGCTCGCCGGCGACGAACGTGTCTGCGCGCCAGCCCGACACGACGTATCGGCCGTCGGTCGAACGCACGGGACGGGCGAGACGAACCCCATCGACGGTCAACGTCTCGCGTACCTTGGCCGACCACGCGGCTCGGGCATGGTCTGCCACCGGAGACAGGACGACGTCACCCAGACGCCATCCACCGTCCCAGTCCGCACCGAGCGGTGCAGGCTCGACATCGCGCAGCCCGAACGTAGAGATCACGTGCTGAGGAGGTTCGACAGAGCTCACGAACGTCACGCTACCGTCGATCGCGGCACCACTGCGGACGACGCGCACACGGACCGCATCAGTACATGGGCAAACCGGGATCGATCTGCTTGGCCCACTCCACTATTCCGCCGTGCAGATGGGCGGCATCGGAGAAACCGGCACCGACGAGGGCCGAGAGCACCTCCGCGGACCTGATGCCGGTTTTGCAGTAGAGCACGATGGGAATGTGCTGCGGAAGCTCCGCCATCACCGCGCCCGACAGGATTCGATCCTTGGGAATCGAACGCGCACCGTCGATGCGGACGATGTCCCACTCCACCGGCTCGCGCACGTCGATGAGGGCGATCTCGCGTCCGGACTGCATCAGTGCGTGCAGCTCCGCCGGGGTGATCGATTCTCCGGTGGATTCGGTGGCCGGGACCACTCCGCAGAATGCCTCGTAATCGATCAGCTCGGTGATCGGCGTTCGATGCGGATCCCGAGTCAGGCCGACGGTTCGGTAGTTCATCGCCAGCGCGTCGTAGATCATCAATCGACCCAGTAACGTCTCGCCGATTCCGGTGATCAGCTTGATGGCCTCGGTCACCATGACCGACCCGATCGACGCACACAGCACCCCCAGCACCCCACCTTCGGCGCACGAGGGCACCATGCCCGGCGGCGGAGCCTCGGGGTACAGGTCGCGGTAGTTGATGCCTGCGTCACCGGGCGCGGCGTCCCAGAACACCGACACCTGCCCCTCGAACCGGTAGATCGAACCCCACACGTACGGGATGCCGACCAGGGCGGCCGCGTCGTTGACCAGATATCGGGTGGCGAAATTGTCGGTCCCGTCGAGGACGAGGTCGTACTGCCGAAAGAGTTCGAGCGCGTTCGAGGAGTCGAGTCGAACACGGTGCAGCGCCACCTCGACGCCGTCGTTGAGTTCGAGAATCGAGTCCCTGGCGCTGTCGGCCTTCGGACGACCCACGTCGGATCGGCCGTGGATGATCTGCCGTTGCAGATTCGACAGTTCGACATCGTCGAATTCCACGATGCCCAGGGTGCCGACACCGGCGGCTGCGAGGTAGAGCAGCGCGGGTGAACCGAGCCCCCCGGCACCGACGACGAGCACGCGTGCGTTGCGCAGTCGCTTCTGACCGTCCGTTCCCACATTGGGGATGATCAGGTGCCTGCTGTACCGGGCGACGTCCTCGGGAGTCAGTTCGCCCGCGGGTTCGACCAGAGGGGGGAGATGGACCACGACGCAGCGACGCTCCTCGACTCGACACGACGACCGAATACCCGGCACGCCACGTTCGAATCTAATCCCCCGGCCCGTCCCGAACCCAGCCGATCAGCCTCGGGGGTAGGGCCACGGATTGAATCGGCACGTCTTGCCGTCCATCGGAACGACTCCCGCGGGGTCCAGTCGCGCGATGTCGTCGTTGGACGTCCCGAACGTCTGCTGCATCATCACCGGAGCCAGCCCGCCGTCGGTCTCGCACGGTTGGTGCTGTTGGTAGCCGATCGCGTGGCCGACCTCGTGATTGATCTGGTACTGGCGGTACGAGCCGATGTCGCCCTGGAACGAGATCGCTCCACGCACCCACCTCGGCTCGTTCAGCACCACTCGCTCGATGCCGGGGTTGTAACAGGAGACCTCGAGCTGGATGTCGTAGCCACAGGCCTGGCGGATCGACAATTGCGACGTCAGCGAGATCCTGAAGTCGGGATCGCCCTGATCGATTCGACGGAATCCGAACCGTGGATCGTTCGTCCAACTCTTGGGGTTGGCGAGGGTCTGATCCACCAATCGGCCGAACGACTCGTCGCCGCCGAACCCGACCGTGTCCACGCCGTCCTCCACCTCGACCGTGTAGGTGAACACCCGCTCGGTCCCCTGACCCACCTGCTCGGTGGTGCCCGGCACGGTGTGCCACGTTCCGGCCCCCTGCACCGCGAACGGACCACCGTCGGGTAGTTCACCCGAGGAGATCGATTCCGCGAAGTTGCCGTCGGCCTGCGGCGGCACGCCGATGACTCCGGTGCCCGAGGTCGTGTCCGCACTCAGGGTGCCGAATCCGGGATCGACATTGGTGGACTGCGCGGCGGTGCCGGTGACGGGGTCACCGGTACGCACGGCATCGAACACGACGAGCGCGGTCACCACGATCAGAATCGGAACCGCGTACGCCCGCCAGCCGTATGTGGACGCGAACTTTCCGAGCTTGCTCTGTTTCCTGATATCGCGATCCGGTCTGGGACTGCGTTGCTTGACCTCGCGTTGCGTCGGGTCCCACTGCGCGCGGAGCGGTTGATGCGACCCACGACTTCCCACGGTGCGTGGGAAGTCGTCCGACCGATCGTCGTAGCTCTCGCCGACGCCGCCCGACTGCACACCACCGCGGATACGCGGCCCGCCTCGGTCAGTCACTCGATCACGATCTCACAATCCTCACCGCCCGCTGCTCGGCACGCCGATACCGGGAACGGAACTATCGGGTTTTCGGTACGAAAACATCGTACGAACAAACCGCTCGACATGATCCGGTATTGCCCACTTTTCGCAACGGTCCCCCAGGATCCCGTGAGTGTGGGCAGCCACGAGTATCGTTGCCCGTGATCTGCGCTACGAACGGTCCGAACCGACGGCCACCCGCCGGAAGTTCATGCCGGACCGTTCGTTGTCGAACCAAGACGAGCGCAGCTGTCGACGCGGATGGGAACATAATTGATGACAGATCTCGACGACCGGCGGTCTTCCGACCGGCCGGCCACCACCGGCAATCGCCGCGGCGCACGGTTGCCGCGCGATGCCCGTCGGGCGCAACTGCTCGCTGCTGCGAGCGAAATATTCGTGACCCGCGGATATCACGCATCCGGAATGGACGAGATCGCCGAATGCGCCGGTGTCAGCAAGCCGGTCCTGTACCAGCACTTCCCGGGAAAACTCGAGCTGTATCTGGCGGTGCTGCAGAGCTACGTGGACACCCTGATCGCGGGAGTCCGTCAGGCCCTGCGCTCGACCACGGACAACAGGCAGCGCGTTCGCGCCGCAGTGCTGGCGTTCTACGACTTCGTCGACACCGACACACAGGGCTTCCGCTTGGTCTTCGAGTCCGATCTGATGGGCGACCCGCAGGTCAATGCGCGCGTCGAGCAGGCGACGGAAGCCTGCGTCGACGCCGTCTTCGACCTGGTTGCTCACGACTCCGGACTCGATCCGTACCGGGCCCGCGTACTGGCTGTCGGCCTGGTCGGTGCCAGTCAGTTCACCGCTCGGTACTGGCTCGAAGCCGACCGGCCGATCTCCAAGGAAGACGCCGTCGACACCACGGTGTCGCTGGCCTGGGGCGGTCTGTCACACGTTCCCCTGCAGGCACCGTAGGGAACGGACCCACGAACGCAACACGCCCCTCACTCGATCCGAGTGAGGGGCGTGTTTTTCGTTCCGCGCGGTCTCAGGCGGTCGCGAATCCGACCTTGCGAGCATCGGACGGACCGATCTCGACGTACGACACCTTGGAAGCCTGAATCAAGAACTTGCGTCCCTTCTCGTCCTCCAACGACAGCACTCCGTCCTTACCGGCGAAGGCGGTCGATACGAGCGCTTCGACCTCGGCTGGGGACTGCGTGCTGTTCACGACGAGCTCACGGGAACTCTCCGAAACACCGATCTTGACCTCCACGGTCAACCTCCGAACTCTCGACAACTCTGCTCACGCCAGGCTAGTGCAGAGGTGTCGCCCCGGATGCCCGACGCCCTGTGCTGTCAGCGAACAGCGCCCAGTGCGGTCAGTCCAGGCCGAGTGAGGACATCCGCTCCGCATGCTGTTCCTGCATGCGATCGAACAGTGCGACGACACCGTTGAGGTCTCCCGACGCGGTGATGACGAGATCGGTCAGCGACTCGCGGCGAGCGAGCACGAACTGCGCCTGGGTGATGGCCTCACCGAGGAGACGACGACCCCACAGCATCAGTCGTGCTTTGTCCTGCGAGCTGGCGCGAACCCGGTCGGAGACCTCGTGCACCACGAACTCCGAGTGTCCGGTCTCGGCGAGCACGTCTCGAACGATCTCGGCCACGGCCGGGTCGAGACTGTGCGCGATCTGCCGGTAGAAATCGGCCGCGATGCCGTCACCCACGTAGGCCTTGACCAACGACTCCAACCACGTCGACGGCGTCGTCGACTCGTGGTACTCGTCCAGAGCGCGAACGAACGGATCCATCGAGGCGTAGACATCGAGACCGCGATCCGACAGGGCTTTCTGCAACGTCTCGAAGTGGCTCATCTCCGCAGCCGCCATGCTCGCCAGCGCGACGCGACCCTCCATGGTCGGAGCCATTCGAGCGTCCTCCGCCAGGCGATAGAACGCCGAGATCTCGCCGTAGGCGAGCACCGCGAACAGATCCGGAATGCCGGGGTGATCGTGCGCGATCGCCGGGTCTACCCGGTCCGTTTCCGGCGACTCGACGACGGTGGTGGGTGAAACTGCGGACGACGGCTCCGACGAATGGGCTCCCATGCGGCAATCGTAGTCCGGTGTCGGACCCGTCGTCTCGGCGCGCGCCGGACCTGCCGCGACCTGCCGACAATGGAGAAATCCGTTCGGCAAGCTACCATGGTGCTCGATCGTCGCTCGCGGACCGATGAAACGGACCGAAGAAGCACGCGACGGTCATCGATAATGTGTGCGCACCTGATCCGGGTCGCCTCGACAGCTTCGCCGCAGCGGACATCGCAGTCCGCGGCCGCGCTGAGGCTGACGGCGACATCACATCGGATCGAGGGCATCGACTTCGGCCGGCAATAGGCCTATGCCCTTCCTCGTGCGCACTTTCGAACACGAGGAAGGCCAGTCCCCTGAGCAAGACAGTCATCGACCAAGAGTCCGACACCGGCGACACCACGGTGTCGGCGCACGTGGACGACACGCACGTACCTCCCACTTTCGCCGAGCTGAACGTGGACCCCACCATCGTTCGCGCGCTGTCCGAGATGGGAATCGAGCGCACGTTCGCCATTCAGGAGTTGACGCTGCCGCTCGCCATCGCGGGCGACGATCTCATCGGTCAGGCACGCACCGGAATGGGCAAGACGTTCGGCTTCGGTGTGCCCCTGCTGCACCGACTCGCCACCGACAACTCCGGCACCTCCCCACTGGACGGCACCCCCCGCGCCCTGGTGATCGTGCCGACGCGTGAACTGTGCGTGCAGGTCAGCTCCGACCTCGAGAACGCGTCGAAGTACCTCAGCGGCGCGAACGGCCCCGTCAAGGTGCTCTCCATCTACGGTGGCCGTCCGTACGAGGCGCAGATCAGCGCATTGCAGAACGGCGTCGACGTCGTCGTCGGCACCCCGGGCCGACTGCTCGACCTCGCCAAGCAGAACCACCTGATCCTCGGCAAGGTCGGGGTCCTGGTTCTCGACGAGGCCGACGAGATGCTCGACCTCGGGTTCCTCCCCGACATCGAGCGCATCCTCGGCATGGTCCCCGACAAGCGTCAGACGATGCTGTTCTCCGCCACGATGCCCGGCCCCATCATCACTCTGGCCCGCACCTTCCTGACGCAGCCGACGCACATCCGCGCCGAAGAGGCGGAGTCCTCGGCCGTGCACGATCGCACCGCCCAGCACGTCTACCGGGCCCACGCCCTCGACAAGGTCGAGATGGTCGCCAAGGTCCTCAAGGCCGAAGGTCGCGGCGCGACGATGGTGTTCACCCGCACCAAGCGCACCGCGCAGAAGGTCTCCGACGAGCTGGCCGAGCGCGGCTACTCGGTCGGCGCGGTCCACGGAGACCTCGGCCAGGTCCAGCGCGAGAAGGCTCTCAAGGCTTTCCGCACCGGCAAGATCGACGTGCTGATCGCCACCGACGTCGCGGCCCGAGGAATCGACATCGACGACGTCACCCACGTCATCAACTACCAGTGCCCCGAGGACGAGAAGACCTACGTCCACCGCATCGGCCGCACCGGCCGTGCAGGGCGCACCGGTATCGCCGTCACCCTCGTCGACTGGGACGACATCCCGCGCTGGCAGTTGATCGACAAGGCTCTGGGTCTGGGTATGCCGGATCCGGTCGAGACGTATTCGAGCTCGCCGCACCTGTTCTCCGACCTCGACATCCCCACCGATGCCACCGGCACCGTGCGCAAGGCACCGTCGCGTGCCCCGGAGAAGACGGACGACGACGGCGAGACGAATGCCGCAGCGCCTGCGGCCGACGCGTCGTCGACGACGAAGCCGCGCCGCTCGCGCAGTCGCAGGCGCACCCGCGCAGGGCAGGACGGCGACAACGCCGCAGGCTCTGCCACCACCACGAACGAATCCACCTCCGCCTCGGATTCGGTTGCCGGACAGTCGGATACGACCGACACAGCGACCACCGACACGGCCACCAAGACTGCCCCGCGCCGCCGTAGGCGTCGTCGCCCCAGTGGATCGTCCGCCGATGCCGGACCGTCGACTGCGAGCGCATCGGAGTAACCTCCCGCCGTGCTGGCTCCAGAACGTCGGACGAGAACCGACCTCGTCGTCGCCGCCGTCATCGCAGTGGTGGTGGTCGTTGCCGCGAGCATCGCCTGGTTCACCGGTGATGCTCGCGGAACCACATCGATCCCGGCCGAGGAGCCACTGCCTCGAGCCGAACCCGCCGCCGCGGTGCCCACGACGCTCACCGAACTGTGGCGCGCACCGAGCGCAGCGACGGATTCGACGCGAACCCCGTTTCCTGTCGTCACCGGATCCACGGTGGTCACCGCCGACGGGGGTGCCGTCCTCGGCCGCGATCCACGGTCGGGCGAGCAATCCTGGTCGTACACACGCGATCTCCCGCTCTGCTCGGTGGTCGCGTCGTGGAACACCGCGGTCGCGGTCTACCGCGACGGCCGCGGCTGCTCTCAGGTCACCGAACTCGACGGGGCCACCGGAGACCGCAAGGCGCAGCGCACGTCCGACGCCGACGATGCGGTCCGCCTGTCCTCCGACGGCACCTACGTGACATCGAGGGGCGACACCCGCATGGAGCTGTGGCGGTCGGACCTGGTGCGCACCCTCGAATACGGCCGAGTGGACGCCCCGGTCAATCCGGGAAGTCAGCCGAGAACCGGCTGCACATTGCTGTCCTCGGCGTCGACGAACTCACGAACGGCCGTGCTCGAACAGTGCCCGGGAGAGCCCGCCGCGCGATTGTCGCTCATCAATCCTGCCCCCAAGGACGCCAGTGAACCCGAGGAGTACGGGTCAGCGGTGGTACCGGAACTCGTTCCCGAATCCGACACACCGACTGCCGGGCGGATCATCGCGATCACGGGCAGCGTTGTCGCGCTGTGGATCCCAGCGAACAACGGCGCGCCCGATCGGGTGGGACTGTACGACGACGCGGCCGCGAGAACCTCCGAATTCGCTCTCCCCGGAGGCTCCTCCCCTACCCCGAACTTCCCTGCAACGAAAGCAGGTTCGGTGCTCACCTGGTTCACCGGCGCGGGAGTCCAGGCGTTCGATCCCGACAACCTCGGCCCTCTGTGGACCGTCCCCGGAGCCCTCGGGAACGGCGCGGTCATGGCCGGACGACTCCTCGTACCCGTACCCGACGGCATATCGGTGGTCGATCTCGCCACCGGTGTTTCGACGGCCGACATTCCGGTCGACCGAGGCGATTACGACGGCCCGATACAGATCTCGGTGATCGGCGACGTGGTCGTCGAGCAACGCGGTTCCGACGTGGTCGCTCTGGGCTGACTCGATCTCAGGGGCTTCGTACTACTCCGCCGGATCGTAGGTCTTCAGATCGGCTTTGCCGTCCCAGTGCGCCAGCAGATTCTCGGCAAGTTCTCGATAGGCCTGCGCGCCCTTGTTCTTTCGGCCCGAGAGTACCGTCGCGCCGGATGCACTGGCCTCCGCGAAGCGCACGGTCCGCGGAATCGGCGGCGCGAGCACCGGTAACGAATAGCGATCCGAGACATCGCCGAGCACGTCCCTGCTGTGCGTGGTGCGAGCATCGAACAGTGTGGGAAGGGCACCCAGAAGCGTCAGATCGGGGTTGGTGATCTGCTGCACCTCGGACACCGTTCGCAACAACTGACCGACCCCTCGATGCGCGAGGGTCTCGCACTGCAGGGGCACCAACACCGACTGCGCGGCGGTGAGGCCGTTGAGGGTCAGTACCCCGAGCGACGGCGGACAATCGATGACGACGACATCGAAATCCTCGAGGATCGGTGCGAGGGCCCGCTTGAGGGCGAATTCGCGACCCGCACGCATCAGCAGCAACGCTTCCGCGCCGGCGAGATCGATCGTCGCAGGCAGCAGCACGATTCCTTCCGCGGTCTCGATCAGGACGTCCTCGACCTTCGCATCCCCGGTCAGCACTTCGTGGACCGAGGAATCGAGCTTGTCCGGGTTGTGCCCGAGCGAGAACGTCAGGCAGCCCTGCGGGTCGAGGTCGACCACCAGGACGCGTCGATCGAGAGCATGCAGCGCAGCCGCGAGCGAAGCCACCGTGGTGGTCTTGGCGACGCCGCCCTTCTGATTCGCTACCGCGAGAATTGTCGTCACGGCCCTGATCCTTGCTTACATCGAGCCGATGAGCGAGGGTTCGGCATCTCTCGGGCGCGTCAGTGCATCGCGATCGGTGCCGCGGACCGCTCGGTGACGTGCTTCGTTCGGGGCAGGAAGAAGGCGGGGACGAACGTGGCGACGATCAGAATCAGCGCGACCATGAAGGTGGTTCCGAACGCCCTGGCCGAGATGTCGAAGGCCTCGACCTGGCTGGTCGCCGTCGATGCGGGCTTCTGCTGAGCGGTCAACACCACCGACATCAGCGCAGTGCCTATGGAACCGGCCGCTTGCTGAACGATGTTCATCAACGTCGAGCCGCGGGCAACCGTGTCGTCGGTCAGTGTCTGCAGCGCGGCCGTCATGATGGGCATCATCGTCGAACCGAGGCCGAGACCCATGACGAACAGTGCGCCGATGAGCAGGGTGTAGGACGTGTCGGTGCCGACCTGGGTGAACACCGCCATCCCTGCGGTGATGAGCACCATTCCCGCCAGCACGATCCTGCCGGGACCGAACTTGTCGGCGATCACTCCGGCGATCGGCATCGCGATCATCGCGCCGATGCCCTGCGGTGCGAGCAGCAGCCCGGCAGTCAACGTCGTTTCGCCGCGAAGCAGGAAATAGCTCGGGAACAGCAGTCCCGCGCCCATGAAGGCGACCATGAACAGCGTGGTGGTGATCACGGCCACGGTGAGCGATCGGTTCGCGAACAGCCGTAGATCGATCAGCGGATGCTGCACACGCAGGGCATGAAAAACGAACAGGACGATCAGCACGAGCCCGACGATGACCGGGACCAGTACCTTCACCGCGAGAACGGTTTCGGTTTCGACGACCGAGGACGCGCCGTAGAGGAACAGGGCGAGGCCGGGCGAGAGCATCAGCATGCCGCGGAAGTCGAAGGATTCGGACGGAGTCGGGTTGTCCCTGGGAAAGATCACCACGGCCGCGATCAGAGCGAGTATGCCGATCGGCAGGTTGATGAGGAAGATCCAGTGCCAGCTCGCTGCCTCGATCAGCCAGCCGCCGAGGATGGGCCCTGCGATGGGACCGATGAGCATCGGAACACCCAACACGGCCATCACCCGCCCGATTCGCTCGGGACCGGCGGCGCGCGTCATGATCGTCATGCCCAGCGGCATCAGCATGCCGCCGCCGAGACCCTGCAACACCCGGAAGGCGATGAGCGAGGTGATGTCCCAGGCGAAGCTGCACAGCACCGAACCGAGGACGAACAGCACCAGCGCGGTGATGTAGAGGCGCTTGGTCCCGAACCGATCGGCAGCCCAACCGGTCAGAGGTATGACGGTCGCCAGAGCGAGCGTGTAGCCCGTCATCGTCCACGCGGCGTTGGCGTAGGTGGTGTCGAACACGTCGGTGAACGTCCGGAGTGCGACGCTGACGACGGTGACATCGAGAATCGACATGATCGCCCCGAGCACGACGACACCGGCGATCTTCAGCAACGCGCCGTCGAGCTTCTCCGGAGCATCGGACGACGCGGGCTTCTGCAGGTCGGTCATGGTTCTCCAGGAGATGAGAAGGAAGTGTGAGGCACGACGGGAAGAGCTGTGTTGCCCGAGGCAGCGAAGATTCGCCCCGAGAGTAACCGGCCGGTAGGTCCGTACTCAATCGACAAATCGGACACATCCGCAGGCCACCTATGACAAGGGCCACATCCCGAGAGCGGGCATGATCGTTCCATGACAACACACGGCGGCGTCGAGGCCGGCAGAGTCGTTCTACTTCGGCACGGTGAGACCGAATGGGCGCTTGCCGGCAAGCACACCGGGAACACCGACGTCCCTCTCACGAGTACCGGCGAGCGACAGGCCGTCGAGGCCGGATCGCTCCTCCGACTCCTGAAGCTGCGCGATCCCCTGGTGATCACGAGTCCGCGAGAGCGCGCCCGTCGAACTGCCGAGCTCGCAGGCCTGGAGGTCGACCGGACGTGGGATGCGTTGTCGGAGTGGGACTACGGCGACTACGAGGGCATCACCTCGACGCAGATCCACGAGACGGTGCCGCACTGGACCGTCTGGACGCATCCGTGCCCGGGTGGTGAGTCCATCGGAGACATCGCTGTGCGCGTCGAACTGGTGCTTTCGGTGGTGCTGCCACTGTTGAGCGGCCGCGACGTCGTGTTGGTCGGCCACGGCCACTTCTCGCGCGCGCTGATCGCCGGCTGGACAGAGGCCGCCATGACCGAGGGCAAACGCTTCGCACTCTCACCCGCCGCGTATTCGTTGCTCGGTTTCGAGCATTCGTTTCGCCAGCTCGTTGCGCACAACGTGCACCCGTCGATTCTCACCGCTGTCACGGCACCGAAAGGAAACCCAGGATGATTCGCCGCGCCACCGAGGCCGATGTTCCCGCCGTCACTGCTCTCGTGCACGAACTGGCCGCGTACGAGAGGTCGTCCTCGCTGTGCACCGTTCGAGACGAGCAGCTTCGTTCTGCGCTGTTCGGGGCGCAGCCGTCGGTGTTCGCACACGTCGCCGAGCACGAGGGGATGGTGGTGGGGTGCGCGCTGTGGTTCTTGAACTTCTCCACGTGGGACGGCGTCAACGGAATCTATCTGGAGGATCTCTACGTGCAGCCCGCCGCGCGCGGAGAAGGCCTCGGAACGGCACTGCTCGCGGCGTTGGCTGCCGAATGCGTCGATCGGCGGTACACGCGTTTGGTCTGGTCGGTTCTGGATTGGAACACCCCGTCGATCGGGTTCTACCGATCACTCGGAGCAGAGCCGCAGGACGAGTGGACCACGTTCCGCCTGACCGAGACGGCATTGGCAGAGCTGGCCACCCGGGCGCGTTGAACGACCACCTCGGCGGAATCAGTCGTCGACGTCGCTGTATTCGGCGGCCATCCACCGAGAGGACGGCGGGCTGAACAGCAACACGAGCACGCCGACGACAACTACTCCGAGAGCGATGCCGTAGGCGGTTTGATGCGATCCGGTCAACAGTGACCACACGACGGGCAGCAGCAGCAGCTGTACGACGGTGGCGATGGACCTTCCCCAGCGTTTTCCGAGTACCAGGGCGATGCCCGCCGCCCCGACTCCGATACCGAGGACACCGAACCATCCCGCGGTGCCGTAGCCGTTGGCCACGGCGTTGTCCCCTTCTCCGGAGAACGCTCGGACGAGAAGAACGACGGCGGCCACCAGCGACGCCACGCCTTGCGCTGCGACGAGCGCCCCGGCGGATCGGAACGTGGCCGGCGGGGTGAGGTTCTCGGGTGAGGTGGACACGCGACCAGCCTAGGCAACCGGGAGTGGAGCCTGCGGAACGACCCGAGGTGACGGGAGTGGAGCCTGCGGAACGACCCGAGGTGACGGGAGTGGAGCTTGCGGAACGACGCAGGTGACCGGAGTGGAGCCTGCGGAACGACCCCGTTAGTGTCAGTGCTCGTGCGTGCGCTGCTGATCGTCAATCCCAATGCGACTTCTACGACGGCTGCGGCTCGGGATCTGTTGGCTCATGCGTTGTCGAGTCGGGTGCGGGTGACGGTTGCGCAGACGACTCATCGTGATCATGCGTCGGAGCTTGCTCGGGGTGCCCGTGAGGACGGGATGGGTCTGGTGATCGTTCATGGTGGTGACGGGACGGTCAACGAGGTGATCAACGGGTTGCTCGGGGTGCCGTTGCCGACGTCGATGCAGGCGGTGACGATCGGTGCGATTCCGCCGATTGCGGTCGTTCCCGGTGGTAGTGCGAATGTGTTCGCTCGCTCGCTGGGTATCGAGGCGGATCCGGTGGCGGCGACGAATCAGTTGATCGGCCTGCTCGATGCACGGGCGCGGCGGACGATCGGGTTGGGGCACTGCGACAACCGTTGGTTCACGTTCAACGCGGGTATGGGTCTGGATGCGGACGTGTGTCGGGCTATCGATGCCGGGCGCAAGGACGGCAAGCCGGTGTCTGCGACGCGTTATGTGCGGTCGGCGGTGCAGGAGTTCTTCAAGCACAAGCGGCAGCCGGCTCGGTTGACGGTGGAGGTTCCGGGTCAGGATCCGTTCGAGGGTGTGCACTATGCGTTCGTGTCGAATTCGAGTCCGTGGACGTATTTGAACGAGAGGCCGGTGCACACCAATCCGGGTACCGGTTTCGATTCGGGTCTTGGAGTGTTCGGCATGCGTTCGACTGCCTTGCTCCCTACCTTGCGGGTGTCTCGCCAGTTGCTGGCCAAGGGCGCAGAACCGAAGTCGCGCAAGCTGATTCGGATCGATGATGTGCCGAGTGTCCGAATTTCGTCGGCGGAACCGGTCGGTTTGCAGATGGATGGCGACTATCTGGGCGAGCGCACGGAAGCGGAGTTCTTCTCCACTCCCGACGCGCTCGAAGTGGTCGCGCCGGGCAGGTGAGGGCCGCCCGTCCTGGGCATATGCGGCAACACACAGCGCTGTTCTGGAGAAACCACGAGCGAAATCCGTTCACTCGGGGTACAAAGGAGCGCAGAAGGCTAAAGCGAGCCTAACAGAGTGAGCTTGACCACGGTCACGCGCGTACCCCTTGACTTCACCTGAGTTCGTGAAAGCATTCACAAGCAACAGTGCGGAAACATTGGTTACCCACTCGTGAACAGAAGAGAAACGAAACGGCGCTTCGGCGCCCGGTAAGGAGCAGAGGATGGACTGGCGCCACAAGGCAATTTGTCGCGATGAAGATCCGGAACTATTTTTCCCGGTGGGAAACAGTGGTCCGGCGCTCGCGCAGATCGCCGATGCCAAAGTCGTCTGTACTCGGTGCCCCGTCACCGCTGAATGCCTGTCCTGGGCACTCGAATCCGGCCAGGACGCAGGAGTATGGGGCGCAATGAGTGAAGACGAGCGCCGTGCTCTCAAGCGACGCAACGCACGTACGCGCGCACGCAGCTCCGTCTAGGACGCACACGCAGCAATCGGCAAGGCTCGGTACCCGCTCAGCGGATACCGGGCCTTCTGCGTCCCACGGATCCTCGGCGGGCTCGTTACACACTGTTCACCGAACGTGCATCAGGCCCTCGGCACACGCCGTCCCAGAGGAACTCTCAACATCGCGTCGGTTCCCCCTCCCGCCGCCGGATGCAGACCGAGCGATCCGTTCAGCTCCACCGATACCAGCGTGCGCACGATCTGCAGTCCGAGACCGTCCGAGCGTTCCAGGGAGAACCCCGTGGGCAACCCGCGCCCGTCGTCGTGGATGACAACATCGAGCCACTTCGCGGACCGGTCCGCTCCGATTCGGACGACACCCGCAGAACCGGCGTCGAATCCATGCTCCATCGCGTTCTGCACCAGCTCCGTGAGCACCATCACCAACGGCGTCGCCCGTTCGGCCGAGAAGACTCCGAGTTTGCCCTCGCGCACCACTCGAACTCTCGGGTTGACCGTCGCTATGTCCAACATGATGGGCACCAGACGATCGACGATCTCGTCGAGATCCACTTCCTCGTCGACCGACATCGACAGCATCTCGTGCACGAGTGCAATGGACGTCACCCGACGAACCGACTCGGACAACGCCGTCCGCGCTTCCTCGTTCTCGAGTCGACGAGACTGCAGCCGGAGCAGCGCCGCCACCGTCTGAAGGTTGTTCTTCACCCGATGATGGATCTCTCGGATGGTCGCGTCCTTGCTGAGGAGGGCTCGATCGCGTCGCTTCACCTCGGTGACATCGCGGATCAACACAGCCGCACCGGCCGACCTCCCCCGGGGCTGCAGAGCCAACGTACGCACGAGAACGGTGGCACCGCGTGCATCGACCTCCATCCGGTGTCCCACGTTGCCGCTGAGCGACGATCTGATGTGGTCGGCCACTTCCTGTGAGTCGAACGGGTCGGTGACCAGAGATCGCGTGACCGACGCCAGATCTCGACCGGACAACTCCGTCGTCAGTCCCATCCGGTGGTACGCCGAGAGGGCGTTGGGACTGGCGTAGTCCACCCGCCCCTCGGTGTCGACGCGAATGAATCCGTCGCCCGCTCGCGGGGACGAGTTCACATCGGTCCGCTCCTCCGGGGTGGGAAACGTCCCTTCGCTGATCATCAGACACAGGTCGTCGGCACATTCCCGATACGCGACCTCGAGGGCACTCGGTGGTCGAAGCTGCGCGGGATTGGTGTCTCGGGTCAGCACCGCGATGACGTGCTCCCCGCAGCGCACCGGAATGCTCTCGGTCCGGGTCACCACCCCTCCGTGCACTATTTGCCGCTGCTGCAGCGCGACCATCACGTCGGGGTGCTCGGACTCGGAGATCGTCGTTCCCACGATGTCGTGCGTGAAGACCGTGGGCGCAGTGGTCGGCCGGCACTGAGCCACACACAGCACGTCGGCAGTCCCACTGGCCACGTCGTCGGTGCCGACCCACAGCAGCACGTCGGCGAACGACAGGTCGGCCAGCAGCTGCCACTCCCCCACGACGCGTTGCAAGTGGTCGACCGCGACACCGGGGAGGTCGGTGTGCTCGGCCAGAAGGTCACTGAGGGTCGACACGACAGCTCACGTGATCACTGCTCAGGACACGACGGCGATGAGGTCGCCCTGCTGAATGACGTCGCCCACCGCGACGTCAACCGATGTGACCGTCCCTGCCGTCTCGGCCAGCACGGGAATCTCCATCTTCATCGATTCCAGGATGACGAGGGTGTCACCGACCTCGACTGCGTCGCCTCGGGCCACGACCACCTGAAACACCGTGGACACCATCTCCGCACGAACGTCCTCGGACACCGGCGAACCCCTCTCTCACGTCACCACGAACTGCGCGGACCACCCACCGGAGGCCAGGCCCGTCACAGTAAGCCAATCACACGTGGGAGACTGTAGTGAACAAACGAGAGGAGCCCATCATGGGAAAGCGTGGACGTAAGAAGCGTGCTCGTAAGGGCAACAAGGCCAACCACGGCAAACGTCCGAACAGCTGACGATTTGCCACAAGCGACGAGGGGCCGAGAAGCTACTGCTTCTCGGCCCCTCGTCGTCGTACGAGCTGTGGTTATTCGGAGTCGGTCTGACGAATCAACACCGTCCGTCGGATCTCGACGCTCAGTCGCTCGCGCAACCCGGCCGGTGCCTGGTCTCCCCCGCATTTGCGCGAGATGAGCCGCTTGACCTTCTCTTCGATTCCGTATGCCTCGAAGCAGGATCCGCATTCGTCGATGTGCTTCTGCAGACGGGTCCGGCTCGCTTCGTCGCATTCGTTGTCGAGCATCACCCACACGTCCGCGATCACCGCCGAGCAGTCGAGACGCTCGAACTGTGCGTCGCCTTCGTCCCCGCCGTCGATCTTTCCGGTGCCCGTCACTGGACTACCTCCTGCTCGTGCCGGTCGACTGCGCCGTCCCGGTTGAATCCGCGCTCCCGTGCAACCCCGGCCAGCAGGCCTCGCAGTTGCTTGCGTCCGCGGTGCAGACGCGACATCACCGTGCCGATGGGCGTACCCATGATCTCGGCGATCTCCTTGTACGGGAATCCCTCGACGTCGGCGTAGTACACAGCCATCCGGAATTCCTCGGGAAGAGACTGCAGCGCGGCTTTGATGTCGTCGTCCGGCAGCGCGTCCAGAGCTTCCACCTCGGCGGATCGCAACCCTGTCGACGTATGTTCGGCGGTGGCGGCGAGCTGCCAGTCACTGATCTCGTCGGTGGGGTACTGAGCGGGCTGACGCTGCTTCTTGCGATAGGAATTGATGTAGGTGTTGGTGAGAATTCGGTACAGCCATGCCTTGAGGTTCGTGCCCTCACGGAACGATCGGAACGCCGAGTAGGCCTTGACGAACGTCTCCTGAACCAGATCCTCGGCGTCGGCAGGGTTACGCGTCATTCGCAGAGCTGCGCCGTAGAGCTGATCGAGCATCGGCAACGCGTCGCGCTCGAAGCGCTCGGTCAACTGAGCCTCGGTCTCGGCAGCCCTGCGCTCCGCGATCGCCTTTTCGTCGTCCACGTCAGCGACGGGATTGCTGGCTTCTGTCACGCTGATCCCTTCGATAGCTTCCACCGCCCAGGCTACGGCGCCCGTAGTCGGCTTCTGCGAAGAGATCACCCCCTTCAACACGAGGGGACGTCCCGCGGTCAGCACTGCCATTCGTCATTCCTTCCGCCTGCATCCGTATCTGTCGTTACACAACACGGCGTCGTCCCGTCGTGTTCCCGCTCGGTCGCTAGAGTCCGGTGAATGGCTGCGTCCACACCCGCTCTCGCGCTGCTCACCGCACGAAAGGTGGCGCACACCGTGCACTCGTACGACCACGATGCTCGGGTGCAGTCCTACGGCGAGGAGGCAGCCCGGATACTCGTCGAACGGCTCGGCGTTCGACCCGAACAGGTCTTCAAGACGCTCGTCGTGGAACGAGCAGATCGCTCGCTGGCGGTGGCGATCGTTCCGGTGACGGCGATGCTCTCTCTCAAGGCCGCGGCCGCTGCGCTGTCCACCAGGAAGATCGCGATGGCCGACAGGGCTGCCGCCGAGCGGTCCTCCGGGTACGTCTTCGGCGGCATCTCACCACTCGGACAACGCAGATCCCTGCCCACCGCGATCGACGACTCGGCTCTCGGCTTCGAGACGATTCTGTGCAGCGGAGGTCGCCGGGGACTGGAAATCGAACTCGCGCCAGCCGATCTCATCGGGCTCACCCGTGCCACAACCGCGCCCATCGCCGCGCGCTGACATCGAATGAGAGAAGATGGACCGGTGAGCAATTGGACAGCCCCAGCCGCCGTCGCACCCGTCGACGCGACAGTCACTCTGCCCGGATCGAAATCGATCACCAATCGCGCACTGATCATCGCCTCGCTCGCCTCCGGCTCGTCGACGATCACCGGTGCTCTGCGCAGCCGTGACACCGATCTCATGATCGACGCCCTGGCAACCTTGGGGATCGAGATCATCGCCGCGGACGACGACAGGACGGCGTTGCGCGTGACTCCCGCTCCGTTGCACGGAGGAGCCGTGGAGTGTGGTCTGGCGGGTACCGTCATGCGCTTCGTGCCGCCCCTGGCTGCCCTCGCCGCGGGCGAGGTGTCGTTCGACGGCGACGAACAGGCTCGCATTCGTCCACTCGACACCATCCTCGACGCCCTGCGTGCGGTGGGGGCCGAGATCGACGGCAGCGCTCTGCCGTTCACGATGCGCGGCACCGGTTCGCTGCGCGGCGGATCGGTCGACATCGACGCCTCGGGTTCCTCGCAGTTCGTCTCGGGTCTGATGCTCTCCGCGGCGGCGTTCGACGAGGGAATCGAAATCCACCACATCGGCAAGCCTGTTCCGTCCATGCCGCACATCGACATGACCGTGGACATGTTGCGGCGCGCCGGCGTCCGAGTCGATTCCCCCGAGTCCGGTGGTGACGCGAACACCTGGCGGGTGCACCCCGGACCGGTCGCGCCGATCGAGTGGATCATCGAGCCGGATCTGTCCAACGCCACCCCTTTCCTCGCTGCAGCGGTGGTGACCGAAGGCCGAGTGCGCGTGCCGAATTGGCCCGAATCGACCACCCAGCCCGGCGATGCCTTCCGCGAGATACTCACCCGGATGGGCGCTCGAGTCGACCTGACCGCAGGCATCTTGACCGTCGAGGGCCCGGATACGTTGCGCGGCATCGATTTCGATCTTCACGATGTCGGCGAGCTGACCCCGACGGTCGCGGCACTCGCCGCACTGGCCGAAGGTCCGTCGATTCTGCGTGGCATCGCCCACCTGCGGGGCCACGAGACCGACCGACTCGCCGCACTGACAACCGAGATCGTCCGACTGGGTGGGCGCGCCGTGGAAACGGACGACGGCATCCGCATCGATCCGGCTCCGCTGCACGCAGGCGTCTGGCACTCGTACGCCGACCACCGGATGGCCACCGCGGGCGCAATCGTCGGACTGCGTGTCCCCGGGGTCGAGGTGGACGACATCGGTACCACAGCCAAAACTCTGCCCGGTTTCGAGATGTTGTGGGACGCAATGCTGTCCGCGTCGACACCGAGCGGGGTCGGCTCCTGACCGCGCGCCGATACGACGAGTCCGACGTTCGTATCCGACCGGGCAAGAGTTCGCGTCCACGGACCAAGACTCGACCCGAACACAACGACGCCGAAGCAGGCATGGTGGTGTCCGTCGACCGCGGCCGATGGGGTTGTGTGCTCGGCGGTGACCCGGCACGGCCGGTGGTGACGATGCGTGCCCGCGAGTTGGGCCGTACTCCGATCGTGGTGGGCGACGAGGTCGGCATCGTCGGAGATCTGTCGGGCAAGGTCGACACTCTGGCCCGAATCGTGCGCGTCGCCGAGCGGCGCACGGTGTTGCGGCGCACGGCGGACGACACCGATCCGTTCGAGCGGGTGGTGGTGGCCAACGCCGACCGGCTGCTCATCGTGGCCGCGCTCGCGGACCCGCCGCCTCGGACCGGTTTCGTCGAGCGGGCGCTGGTGGCTGCGTACGTCGGCGGACTCGAACCGGTCCTGTGCCTGACCAAGAGCGATCTGGCCGACCCCGAGGAATTCACCGCGGCCTTCGCCGATCTCGACGTCCCGGTGGTGTTGGCAGGCCAGTCCGAGGACCTCACCGAGCTGACCGCGATGCTGACCGACAAGGTGACGGCGCTCATCGGACACTCGGGCGTCGGAAAGTCCACGCTCGTCAACAGGCTCGTGCCCGACGCATATCGCGCCACCGGTGTGGTCTCGGGCGTCGGGAAGGGCCGTCACACCTCGACGCAGTCGGTGGCGCTCCCTCTGCCCGGCGGCGGCTGGGTGGTCGACACTCCCGGTATCCGGTCGTTCGGACTGGCGCACATCTCCCCCGAGAACGTCGTCGCAGCGTTCTCCGATTTGGCCGACACCATCGAGAACTGTCCCCGAGGATGCACCCACCTCGGCCCACCCGCCGATCCCGAGTGCGCTCTGGACACCTTGACCGGAGACGCAGCCCGACGCGTCGCGGCCGTGCGTCTGCTCCTCGAAGCCGTTCGAACGAACGAAGCCTGGTAGCAACCCCCCTTTCGGGGTCGGTTGCCACCAGGCTGCACGCCGTTCGGAACTTACGCGGCCTTGCGGACCAGGCTGCGAATTCCCTTGCGCTTCTTCGTCTCTGCGATGGCGGTGCGGAGACCGCGACGCTTGCCCGTTTCGGGATCGACGGTGAACAAACCGGCCGGAGCATCGGCCCACTTGCGCTCGGACGCAGTCTCGGGAGCGTCGTCACTGGTCGCCTTCAGGTACTTGTTCGGCAGCGACAGCTTGGCGATGGTTCGCCACGACAGGAAGTACTGGTGGACGATCGAGCCGGTCGTGTACGGCAGGTCGTACTTCTCGGCCAGTTCGAGCACTCGAACCTTGATCTCGCGCAGGCGGTTACTGGGCAGATCCGGGAACAGGTGGTGCTCGATCTGGTAGCACAGGTTGCCGCTCATGAACTCCATGACGGGGCCCGCGTTGAAGTTCGCACTGCCGAGCATCTGACGCAGGTACCACTGACCCTGAGTTTCGCCCTCCATGTCGGACTTGGTGAACTTCTCCGCACCGTCGGGGAAGTGGCCGCAGAAGATGACGGTGTTGGTCCACACGTTGCGGATCATGTTGGCGGCGATGTTCGCCGTCAACGTGCTCTTCCAGGCGGGACCGGTCAGCAACGGATGCAGGACGTAGTCCTTGCCGATCTGCTTGCCGACCTTCTCGAGCACCTCGCGCCGCTTCTGCTCGAATTCCTCACGCGGCACTCGACCCTTGGCGACCTTGCCCAGTTCGAGGTGCTGAAGCGCCACTCCGTACTCGAAGAACAGCTGCAGCAGCAGGTTGTAGACGGGGTTGCCGATGTTGAAGGGCTTCCACCGCTGATCGCGGGTGACGCGCAGCAGACCGTAGCCGACGTCGTCGTCCATGCCGAGCACGTTGGTGTACTTGTGGTGAATGTAGTTGTGCGTCTGCTTCCAGTGAGCGGACGGCCCCGTGTTGTCCCACTCCCACGACGTGGAGTGGATTTCCGGGTCGTTCATCCAGTCCCACTGGCCGTGCATGACGTTGTGGCCGAGCTCCATGTTCTCGATGATCTTCGCGACACCGAGCATGGCGGTGCCGACGAGCCACGCCGGACGACGACGGCTGGCGAAGAGCACGGCCCGGCCACCGATGTCGAGGGATCGCTGCAGGCGGATCGTGTTCTTGACGTACCGGGCGTCGCGTTCACCGCGGGACGCTTCGATGTCACGCCGGATGGCGTCGAGCTCGTGGCCCAACGCCTCGATGTCGGCATCGGTCAGATGCGCGTATTCTTTGACGTCCGTAATCGCCATGGGAAACAACCTCCTGGCAGTCGTGAACACACAGCTCGCGTATCAGGCCATGTGTGATTCCATCACCTACCGTATCGTAACTTACGGTTCCGTAGGTTAGCGCCGGGAATGTGTGTGACGATTCACAACGACGCGCGGTCGCCCGATCGACGAAGGGCCTTGGCCTGACGCCTGGCTTCCTTCTTGGCGTTGCGCAGGCTCACACGCGCCTCCTGCATCGCCGACCGCAGACCGCGGCGCTGCCCGGTCAGCGGATCGATCCGAAGAGCATGAACGGCAGGCGAATCCCCTACGCGCCACCGTCGCTCGGAGGACGTCTCGGGAGCGTTGTCGGACGTGGCACGCAACCACGAGTCGGGCAGCGACAGCTTGTGAATGGTCCGCAGCGCCAGCAGGTACTGCTTGCCGAGCGACCCCGTGGTGTACGGCAGGTCGTACTTCTCGCACAGAGCGTGCACCTTCTCGGCGATCTCCGAGTACCTGTTGCTCGGCAGATCCGGGAACATGTGGTGCTCGATCTGGTAGCAGAGGTTGCCGCTCATGAACGCCATGACCGGACCGGCGTCGAAGTTCGCACTGCCCAGCATCTGACGCAGGTACCACTCGGGTCGTGTCTCGGTCTCGAACTGGCCGATCGTGAACTTCTCTGCCCCGTCGGGGAAGTGACCACAGAAGATCACCGCGTACGCCCACAAATTCCGGACGAGGTTGGCCGTCGCGTTGGCGGTCAACGTCGACTTCCACGCCGGACCGGACAGTGCCGGGAACAGCACGAAATCCTTGCCGACCTGCTTGGCGATCTTGCGCGCGAAGGCGCGGGTCGCCGGAGACTTCAGCAGGCCCTTCTCGTCCTCGCCGTCCAACTGCTTCTGCGCGTCGTAATCGTGCAGCGCGATGCCCCACTCGAAGGTGGTGGCCAGCACGATGTTGGCGAGCGGCTGAACGAGGTTGATCGGCTTCCACGGCTCGTCGCGGGTCATCCGCAGGATGCCGAAGCCGATGTCGTCGTCCATGCCGACGATGTTGGTGTACGTGTGGTGCGAGTAATTGTGGGCGCGTTTCCACTGCTCCGACGGACCGGTCTGATCCCACTCCCACGAGGTGGAGTGAATCTCCGGATCGTTCATCCAGTCCCACTGCCCGTGCATCACGTTGTGGCCGAGTTCCATGTTCTCGACGATCTTGGCGACACTGAGCATCGCCGTACCCACGAACCAGGCCGGCCGATACTTGCTGCCGAGCAGCACCGCACGGCCACCGAGCTCGAGCAGCCGCTGCAGTCTGATCGTCCGACGGATGTAGGCGGCATCGCGCTCGCCGCGGCTGTCTTCGACGTCTCGACGAATCGCATCCAGTTCACGACCGAACGCTTCCATGTCCGCTTCGCTGAGATGAGCGAACTCTTTGATGTCGGTGATAGCCACCGGGTCCTCCAACAGTTGAGTGCAGTGCCCGAAATATCGGGTTTCGACGTGGGCAACCTACGTAAGCGTAACCGAACAGTCTGAGAAGGCGGTGTGCGAAAAACAGACCTACAGTTCCAGTGTGCAATCGCCCGCAGCAGCGGAAATGCACGTCTGGACGCGGTCGCCCTCACTGTGTTCCTTACCGGAACGAAGGTCGATCACATGCCCTGCCGTCAACGGGACAACGCACGTCTGGCAGATACCCATCCGGCAGCCGAACGGCATCTGAACGCCGACGTTCTCACCGGCTTCGAGCAGGCTGGTCGCGCCGTCGACGGTGGTCTTCTTGTCCGATTTGGAGAAGGTGACGGTGCCACCTGCACCGGAGGTGTCGGCGCGCGAGATCTCGAACCGCTCCAGGTGAAGCCGGTCCTCGATCCCCTCGCGTTTCCAAGTCTTCTCGATCTCTTCGAGCAGAGCTGCAGGCCCGCACGCCCAGGTGTCACGCGTGCGCCAGTCGGGATAGAGCTCGTCGAGCGAGGCGAGTGCGAACTTGCCGTCCGACCGCGTCAGTTGCACGTGCGAGGTGAAGTTGGGATGAGACTTCTCCAGCGCGGCGATCTCGGCGGCGAACATGACTTCGTCCTCGGTGGGTGCCGAGTGGATGTGCACGGTGTCGGGCATGTCGCCGTGCCGATCCAAAGCCCGCAGCATCGAGATGATCGGGGTGATGCCGCTGCCTGCCGTGACGAACAAGATCTTGTTCGGCGGCGGCACGGGCAGCGCGAAATTGCCTTTCGGGGCGGCCAGCCGAACGATGGTTCCCTGCGGGACACCGCCGACCAGGTGTGACGAGAGGAAGCCTTCCGGCATCGCCTTGACGGTGATGGAGATCAGCTTGTCCTCCCAGTTCGGCGGAGAGGTCAGCGAGTAGGACCGCCAGTGCCAACGCCCGCCGAGGTGCAACCCGATCCCGATGTACTGGCCGGGCCGGTAATCGAAGTTGAAGCCCCAACCCGGCTGGATCACCAGGGTCACCGCCGTCGCGGTTTCCTTCTCCACTCGCACGATGCGACCGCGGAGTTCGCGTGCGGACCAGAGAGGATTCGCCAGATGCAGGTAGTCATCGGGCAACAAGGGAGTGGTGATGCGGGTGAAAGCACCACGCACCATGTTCAGTCTCGGACGCTTGGGGGCCGATACTCCGGCCGCCGGAGCCTCCAGCCACTTCTTCAGATCCATCGGGTGTTCCATCCCCTCGATCGAGATACTGAACCGCTTGCGGTCATCGAGGTTACGCTACCGTAGGTTCGGGTCAGGGAACATCTGCGCCGATGTGAATCGTGCCCGAGCGAACACGGCCGAGTCACAGCAGTTCGAGCAGAAACGACAACTCTTGCGGGGCGTACCACGCGAGCGTGTGATCCTCGGCGTCGCCGAGCACGAACTCCGCGTCCACGTCACCCATGTCCGCGGCATCGACGGCAGCGACGGCCTTGGCCACCGCCGATTCGGCCCCTTCGAGATCGACGTGGACCGACGCGACCTGATCCATCCGCAACGGTTCCGTCAGCCGGACGACGGCATCGTCGAGATCGGGGCGCAGAGTGGGATCGTCCACATCGGCCGCGATCACCGCCCGCCGGTACACCACCCCTTCGGCGACCGTACCGGTATCGCTCTCGTCGTCGACGGCGGCGGCGATCAGTCGCAGAGAGGCCCGCGCGGCCTCCCCCATCGCCACCTCGGCAAGCTCCTCGTCGTCGCCGGACGAGTACGCCTCACGCAGCGTCGGTGTCACCGCGAAGGCCGTGCGCGAGACCGGGCTGAACTCGCCCTCTGCCGACAACACTTTCAAGAACTCCAGCGTCGCCGGAACGTAGACACGCATTGCAGAAGACCTCACACTCTCGATTCGTTGCTGGCATCGACCAACTCTTCCAATGCCTCGTGCAGAAGCGCCGTGACGACGTCCACGTCGGGCATGGCACCTCGATCGGCATTGAGCCCGAAGAACACGTAGCCGTCGTAGGACGTCAACCCGATGCTCATCGCCTGGTTCTCGAACAGCGGCGACACCGGATACATCTCGAGCATGCGCGCACCACCCACGTACAGCGGGAACTGGGGTCCTGGCGCGTTGGTGACGATCAGATTGAACACCCGCTGAGAGAGCCTGCTGCCCGCCCGCGCGCCCATCGCGTGCAGGCTCGCAGGCGCGAACCCGGAGATGCGCATCAGTGTCTGTGCGGTGACTCCGCGACTCTGCTTGGCATGCGCCTCGGTGGCGTGCGCAATGTGCGAGAGCCGCACCACGGCATTCGATTCACCGACGGGCAGGTCCACCAGAAACGACGAGACCTCGCTGCGATCGTCCTCGGCCGGCTCGACCGGCCGCTCGGCCGCATCTCCGAAACCGACCCGATCGGCCGAGACGTACACCGACATGGGCACCATGGCCCGCACCGTCGAGGAGGCCGTGACGGGCTCTCCCCGAGAGAGCAGCCAATTGCGCAGTGCCCCGGTGACGACAGCGAGCACCACGTCGTTGATCGAGCAGTCGAACCTGTTGTGGATTCTCCGGTAGTCGGCGAGCTCGGTCTTGGCCACCGCGAATCTGCGGTTTCGCGAGATCGGGGCGTTCAGCGGACTCGACGGCGCGCTCTGGGTCGCGGTGCGCAGAACCGCCGCGACCTTCGCTGCGGCACGCACTGCCTCGCCCGCGACACCGGCAGCCCCGCGGACCGCACCGCGCAGAGCCTCGACGCTCTCCCCAGGACGTACCACCAACTCGGTCAGAGCATCGATGACCAACGCCGAGTCCTTGGGCTCGCGCGCAGGCATCCAGAGTTCCTCGGCCATCGGCGGCGGATTCTTGCTCGCATCCAGAATGACCTGACCGATGTCGAGTGCGTGTTCGCCGTCGACCAAGGCCGAGTGTGACTTGGTGAAGATCGCGAAGCGATTCTTCGACAGGCCCTCGACCAGATACATCTCCCACAGCGGCCGAGTGCGATCGAGTGGGCGCGAGGTCAGTCGCGCGATCAGATCGTGCAACTGATCGTCGGAACCAGGCTTCGGGAGCGCCGACCGGCGAATGTGGTACGTGATGTCGAAATCCGCGTCGTCGACCCACACCGGCCTGGCCAGACCGAAGGCGACCTCACGCACCTTCTGCCGATACCGGGGAACCAAGGCCAATCGTTGTTCGACCAACGACAGCAGTCGGTCGTAGCTGAATCCGCTGCGCGGAGTCCGAAAGATGGCGAGCGACCCGAGGTGCATGGGGCTGCTACTGGCCTCGAGAAAGTAGAACGACGCATCCTGCGCTGTCAGCCTGGTCGCCATCGCGTGTTCCAGTCCCCGTCCTCGCGTGAAGTACGCGCCGATTCCTGTGGCCGAGCGCGCAGTGTGCTCGAACATAGAGTACGTGGCGGGCCGATGTCGGTCTCGGGGTCGGTCGTGGACCGTATCGCGGGCCGATCCGGGGTACCGACGGGAACCGAACGCGCTCTCGGACCGTCAATGACGGTGTGAGCGTCATCGAATCGAACGACCCGCCGGACATCTCCGACACCTCGGCCCCCGGCCCCCGAGTCCGCGCCGAACATCATTGCTTTCTCTCGCGTGCCGCTCCGTTCGAACCGCCGCTCTGCACCGGTGCCGTACACACGTGGGATCCGGCGTCGGCCACCGAACCGCCGCCGGCTCTGCACCGACCTTCCGTGCGCAGCAACCGTTCTCGACCGCGCGTCGAGCCCTACGGCCGGCCACCGGTACCCGCCGATGCACGGTCGAGTGCCGACCGCGCCATGCGCATGATGATCGAGGTCATCGATCGACGACGCAGCGCAGACCAGCTGTCACCGTTGTTCACCGCCTCGATGGTCGACCTGGTGCGGACCATCGTGCGGAACCCGCCGCCCGGCAGACGACTCGGATTCGCTGCCGTGCGTCGAGTACACGTGGCGTATCGATCGGACGTCTCCGCGGAGATCTTCGGCTCTTACACCCGCGGTCCACGCACGTTCGCCTTCGCCGGCCGAATCGAGCTGGCGATCGACCCGCGCCGGCCCGGGTGGACGGTCACCTCGCTACGAGTGGGGTGACGGTCGCCTCGCCCGGAGGCGACGCGACCGTCGTGGACTATCTCTTGCGCTTGGAGCGAGCTGCCTTCTTGGGTGCCTTGCTCTGAGTCCTCGCGGCTTCGCGACGCTCGCGGCGGGTGCCTTCGGCGGCGGACTCGCTGCCGGACGGGGACGGACCGGAACGGCGAACCGCAGTGCCACCGCCCTCGGCCGGACCGGAGAAGGTCAGTCTCTGCTCGTCCTGGTCGTCGAGACCCTTCGCCCGCAGAGCCGAGGGCACTGCGGGAGCGGCGGGTGCCGGAGCAGTGGGTGCCGGAGCCGTCGGTGCGGGTGCCGTCGGTGCCGGTGCTGCGGCGGGTGTCGGTGCCGGTCGGCCGGAGCCCACCGGCGAGGACAGTCCTGGAGCCACGGCGAGACCTGCCGAGGCCGCGGGCCCCGCCGGAGCCGGTGTCGCCTCGACCTGAAGGTTGAACAGGAAGCCGACCGACTCCTCCTTCAGGCCGTCGAGCATGCCCTGGAACATGTCGTAGCCCTCGCGCTGGTATTCGACCAGCGGGTCACGCTGCGCCATCGCACGCAGGCCGATGCCTTCCTTGAGGTAGTCCATCTCGTAGAGGTGCTCGCGCCACTTGCGATCGAGTACCGACAGCAGCACTCGACGCTCGAGTTCACGCATGCCGTTCTCGCCGGCGATTCCGTCGATCTCGGCCTCGCGGGTGGCGTAGGCCGATCGCGCGTCCTCGAGCAGCGCCTCACGCAATTCGTCGCGGCTCAGGTCGTCCTTCTCGCCGTCCTCGTTCTCGCCGACGAGCACCTTGTGGTCGATTCCCACCGGATAGAGAGTCTTCAGTGCGGTCCAGAGCTGCTCGAGATCCCAGTCCTCGACGTAGCCCTCGGCCGTCGCACCGTCGACGTAGGCGGTGATCACGTCGGTGATCATGCCCTCGACCTGGCCCTCCATGTCGGCACCTTCGAGGATCCGGCGACGCTCCTCGTAGATGACGGTGCGCTGTTGGTTCATCACCTCGTCGTACTTGAGAACGTTCTTGCGGATCTCGAAGTTCTGCTGCTCGACCTGCGTCTGAGCGCTCTTGATGGCCTTGGACACCATCTTGGCTTCGATCGGGACGTCGTCGGGCAGGTTGAGCCGGGTCATGATCGATTCGAGTGCACCACCGTTGAATCGACGCATCAGTTCGTCGCCGAGCGAGAGGTAGAAACGCGATTCACCCGGATCACCCTGACGACCGGAGCGGCCTCGAAGCTGGTTGTCGATCCGGCGCGAGTCGTGTCGCTCGGTACCGAGGACGTACAGCCCACCGGCCTCGCGCACGGTATCGGCATCGGCCTTGACCTGCGCCTTGACCTCTTCGAGCGCAGGCTCCCACGCGGCCTCGTACTCTTCCGGGGTCTCGACCGGGTCCAGACCCTGCTTCCTCAGTTTCAGGTCGGCGAGAATGTCCGGATTGCCACCGAGCACGACGTCGGTGCCGCGGCCGGCCATGTTGGTCGCGACGGTCACCGCGCCCTGCCTGCCCGCCTCGGCGATGATCGTCGCTTCCTGCTCGTGGAACTTCGCGTTCAGCACGTTGTGCGCCACGCCGCGCTTGGTGAACTGCTTCGACAGGTACTCCGAGCGCTCGACGCTCGTGGTGCCGATGAGGACCGGCTGGCCCTTCTCGTGCCGCTCGACGACGTCGTCGACGACGGCGTCGAACTTCGCTTCTTCCGTCTTGTAGATCAGATCGCCGTTGTCCACGCGGACCATCGGACGGTTCGTCGGAATCGGAATGACGCCGAGACCGTAGATCTGGTGCAGTTCCGCGGCCTCGGTCTCGGCGGTACCCGTCATGCCCGAGAGCTTGTCGTAGAGACGGAAGTAGTTCTGCAGGGTGATGGTGGCCAGCGTCTGGTTCTCGGCCTTGATCTCCACCTTCTCCTTGGCTTCGATCGCCTGGTGCATGCCCTCGTTGTAGCGGCGTCCCACCAGGATGCGGCCGGTGAACTCGTCGACGATGATGACCTCACCGTCGCGGACGATGTAGTCCTTGTCCTTGGTGTAGAGCTCTTTGGCCTTGATCGCGTTGTTGAGGTAGTTCACCAGCGGGGAGTTGGCGGCCTCGTACAGGTTGTCGATGCCGAGCTGATCCTCGACCAGTTCGACGCCCGCCTCGTGGACACCGATGGTCCGCTTGCGGATGTCGACCTCGTAGTGGGTGTCGACCTTGAGCATCGGCGCGATACGGGCGAATTCTCCGTACCACTTGCTCGACGCGTCGGCGGGTCCGGAGATGATCAGCGGCGTGCGGGCCTCGTCGATGAGGATCGAGTCGACCTCGTCGACGACGGCGAAGTTGTGACCGCGCTGCACGAGGTCGTCGAGCGAGTGCGTCATGTTGTCGCGCAGGTAGTCGAAACCGAACTCGTTGTTGGTGCCGTAGGTGATGTCCGCGGCGTATGCGGCACGGCGTTCCACCGGGGTCATGCCGGAGAGAATCACGTCGACCGAGAGACCGAGGAAGCGGTGTACGCGGCCCATCCACTCCGAGTCGCGCTTGGCGAGGTAGTCGTTGACCGTCACCACGTGCACACCGTCGCCGGAGATGGCGTTGAGGTAAGCGGGCAGAACACAGGTCAGGGTCTTGCCCTCACCGGTCTTCATCTCGGCGATGTTGCCGAAGTGCAGGGCGGCTCCACCCATGACCTGAACGTCGAAGTGTCGCTGCGACAGCACCCGCCAGGACGCCTCGCGGGCCACGGCGAAGGCCTCGGGCAGGAGCTGATCCAGGGTCTCGCCGGCGGAGTACCTCTCCTTGAACTCCGCGGTCTTGCCGCGCAGTTCGTCGTCGGAGAGGCTCTCGACGTCCGGAGACAGGGTCGAGACGTGGTCGGCGATGCTCTTGAGCCGCTTGACCATGCGACCTTCACCGACACGGAGCAGCTTGGAAAACGACAGCGACGGCACGGGCTTTCTCGTCCTCGATCCTCGGTTCACGGGTACTGGTACGAACAACACTGCATACTGCACGAGCTCACGGGTTCGTCACCACGACTTCTGCGTGACGGGTAACCCGAACGCGTCCATGGTAGGCGGTGTCGCTGCGAACCCGGCAGCCCGACTGTCGGTCGTCGGAGATCGTCGATCGACCATTCGGACAACACCGACACAGCACTGCAGGCTCGACGTGGGGATCGAGTCTCCGGTGTCGAGCCTGCAGCGGTGAAAAGATTTCACGGACGGCGAACGAGTCGCGCCGCCTCGAGCGGTCCGGTCAGGTGAGTCTGATCAAGCCGTAATCGAAGGCGTGCCGTCGGTACACGACCGAGGGACGATCGGTTGCGCTGTCGTGGAACAGGAAGAAATCGTGACCGACGAGTTCCATCTCGTACAGTGCGTCGTCGACGCTCATCGGTGCAGCCGAGTGGATCTTGGTTCGCACGATGTGCCCGGGACCGCTCTGGTCGTCCTCGAACGAGTCGAGTTTGATCTCGGGATCGAGAGCCAGCGTGTCGTCCTCGGCGAGTTCGGCAGTGGCCTCGGCGACGGACACGGGTCTCTTCTCGCCGTAGTGGACCTTGCGACGGTCCTTGGTGCGCCGGAGTCTGCTCTCGAGTTTCGACGTCACCGCTTCGAGTGCGGCATAGAAACTGTCGGCACACGCTTCGGCTCGAACGACCGGGCCCTTGCCCTTCGCGGTGATCTCCACGCGTTGACATGCCTTGGCCTGGCGGCGATTTCGTTCGTGCTGCAGTTCGACGTCGAACAGGTAGATGGAGGGATCGAAGCGCTCGAGGCGAGCCAATTTCTCGGAGACGTATATCCGGAAATGATCCGGTATCTCGACGTTGCGGCCCTTGACCACAACGTCCGCATTGCTCTTGGCCGGTTCTTCCGAGGGCTTCTCGTCGAAGAAAACCGAGGCTTGTGAAGGGGTCGTCACGCGTACCTCCCGATATCGGCCACGCCCACTGTTGGACGTGGCAAGTGTGCATGCCGAATGGGGAACCTTCCGGCATCTCGAGTCCGGGGCATCACCTCACATCCGGTCCAGTTGGGGCGTGTCCGCGACGTTAGTCGGTCATCGACTCGTGTGCCACCGTTCACCCCGAATTGGTTGTCGGCGTGTCCCTCCACCTCACCGTCACGCACTGGCCACCACCAGCGCGCCGGCCACCGGGACCCCGAAATCGGTTAGTACTCTTGCCGATTCGGCCAAGGTCGCGCCGGTGGTGACGACGTCGTCGACGAGCAGAACGGTGAAGTCCGCCGACTCCGTCCCACGTGGGCCGGTTCGCGGGCGAGTCACCCCGACGGCCTCGATCCGGCCCGCCACGTTGTGCTGCCGTTGCCCGGCCGACAGTCCGACCGAGTCGCGGACCGCGCCGCTCATGCGGAGCACCTCGGGAACGAGCACTCGCTCCGGTGCCAACTGTTCGGCAGCGATCCGAGCGCATCGCAGAACGGGATCACCCCCGCGAACGCGCGCCGCCCGAGCCCGAGAGGGCGCGCAGATCAGAATCAGCGAACCGAGCTCGGGAGGATCGATCTCACCTGCGTCACGCAGATGTCCCACGGCCCCGGCGAGCGCTCGCCCGAAGGGCCGGGCCACCGACCGTCGACCTCGCTCCTTCAAGGCGATCACACCACTGCGACGCGGCCCGGTGTACGTACCGAGGGACCAGCACGGCACGCCGGGATCGACTCGTGGACGAACGGCGATGGGCGGGACGAACAGGGCCAGGGAACACCCCGGGCACCAGTGCTCCCCCGGCACACCGCACCCGGCACACTCGAGAGGCAGAATCAGATCGAGGAGCGATCGCATGGACGGGGAGTCTGCCCGGGCCCACCGACAGACGTCTGCGGCCCCGTCAGCCGGGCAGAATCGGCACCGCTTCGACTCCGGTCAATCCGGTGACCTCGCGCCAGTACCTGTCGCCGACCGGATCGGTGTTGTTGAGCGCGAACACGGCCCGCGCGTCGGCCACGTACTCCGTTTCCGGTGAGGCGTCCACTGCCAACACCGGAGTGGTCAGGTTGCGTGAGGGCAGCGGATCCATCCGGGATCCGTCGACGGTCACCTCGACCACCGGTGTATCGGTGGCGACCCGTGCGATCACGATCGTGTCGCCCGTACTCCAGTCCAGACTCGTGGCGTCACTACCGAGTCCGATGGCCACGGCCCTCGGCTCGGTCAGGGAGTACACGCCCGAGGGCTCGCGCACCACCGTCGCCACGTACACGACGCCGTCGACGATGAGCGCCGCTCGCACCCCGTCGCGGGCCAGTCGCAGTTCGGTGATCCGATTGCCGAGTGTCGTGACGGCGGTGGCCTCGACCGGGATCACCGACACCTGACCGGTGGATGGATCGCGGGCGGCCCGGATGACGTTGGTGCCGTCGATCACCGCCCACGCCGCGTTGTCGTCGGCTCCCCAGGTGGGACGCGTGATCGATTGCCCCTCGGCCACGGGGAACGCGCCACCGTCGTAGCTACCGACCATGAGCGTGCTCGACGGCGCAGGGGCGGGCCGTCCGGTGTCCGCGACACCTGCCACGAGGGTGCCGTCGTTCGACAGCGCCACCGAACGCAGGTTGCGGGCCTGCCCGAAGTACCCGGGAGCGGGGGTGGTCTCCGCCTCGTCGACGCGGAGCAATGTGCCGGAGGCGAGTGCGTGCAGCCCGATGCTGTCGTCGGTACCGCCCAGCGGATCGAACGCGTCGACGCCCGCGGTCGTCCACCCGTCGGGCTTGGTCGTGTCGATGGGTTGACCGTCGGCGAGCAACACGTACGGCCCTGCCACCTCCGCCGAGGCGAGAGTCCAGATCACTTGAGCGGCAAGCAGTTCGCGATCGCGGTCACCCTTGTTCTGCAGGCCACCGAAGTCGATCTTGATGCCGCCGAGTCCCACCCCCACCTGCGAGGTCTGGCCGTCTGCCTTGGTGATGGGCCCGCGAATACTCACATCGTCGGACAGTTCGTTGCTCACCGCGGCCGCCAGCGCCGACTTGGGGCCGTCGATGAGCAGCTGCACGAGCTGGTTGGCGAGCTGGTCCTGCGATCCGCTGGTCCACCGCACGTCGGGCACGAGTACGCCACCGAGCGGATCCACGAAGTAGAGCGATCGCTGCTGATAGGTGTTCAGAAATGCGGATCGATCGATGACGACGCCCGGCGGCAGTTTCGAGATCCGCCACTGACCGTCCACTCGGGCCATCTCGATCGCGGCGTCGACCGTGTCCGAGCCGGCCTGGTACTCGCCGCCGGAGGCCAGCATTCCCGCCGTCGTCGAGCGGATGGTGAACTGCGCGGTGTCCGCAGTTCGTGGACCGGACAGGGTGTCGATCCGGTCCGCTACGACCGTCCGTGCGCCGTCGTCCCACGTTCCCGACGCCTCCTCGGTGAGAAACTGCCGGGCGGCCTGATGCCTGTTGGCCGAGACCGCGCTGGCCTCGAAGAAGTCGTCGAGCAGGCGATCGGGCTCGCGTCCCGGCTCGGGGGCCGGGGCGCTGGTCGGCACGGCACCGGCGGTCAAGGTGCCGATGGCCTGAGGGCTGGACGACTCAGGCAGGCTGGCGCAGCCGCCGACGAGGGCGACGACGAGCGCGCACATCGCCAGCACCCGGGTGCTGCGACGACACGAGAAGATCACGTCGCGGGCTCCGACGCGGATGTCTTGGGTGCGGTGATCGCGGGAATCGGTTGTCCTTGTGCGAATTTCCTGGTGCTGGGTTTGAGGGGCAGTGGGGATCCGATCACCTTGTGCCCGCGCACGAGCGGCAGGGTGAGTCGGAAACATGCGCCTTCGCCCACTGCTCCCCACGCTTCGAGCTTACCGTCGTGCAGGCGGGCGTCCTCGACGCTGATGGCCAGCCCCAGGCCGGTGCCGCCGGAACGTCGAACGCGGGAGGGATCCGAGCGCCAGAACCGGTTGAACACCAGCTTCTCTTCGCCCGGTCGCAGCCCGACTCCCTGATCGCGCACCACGAATGCTGCCGCGTCGGCGTCCGAGCGCAGCCGCAGCAGGACCGGCTTGCCCTCGCCGTGGTCGAGTGCGTTCGCCAGCAGATTGCGCAGGATTCGTTCCACCCGTCGGGGGTCGACCTCGGCGATCACTGCGGTCTCGGGCATGTCGACGATCACTTCGGTGCCGGTCTCGCGGGCCAGATGCCGCACGGTCGACACCGCCGCTCGGGCGCACATGCGCAGGTCGAGCTGTTCGGCGGCCAGTTCGGCCACGCCCGCGTCGTGGCGGCTGATCTCGAGCAGGTCACCGAGCAGGGTCTCGAACCGATCGAGCTCGTTGACCAGCAACTCCGACGATCGCTTGAGTGCAGGCTCCAGGTCGTCGCTGGCGTCGTGAATGAGGTCTGCGGCCATCCGAACGGTGGTCAGCGGGGTGCGTAGTTCGTGGCTGACGTCGGAGGTGAATCGGCGCTGGAGATTACCGAATTCCTCGAGCTGGGTGATCTGTTTGGACAGGCTCTCGGCCATCTCGTTGAACGACATCGCGAGTCTGGCCATGTCGTCCTCGCCGCGGACCGGCATGCGTTCCTTGAGCCTGCCGTCGGCGAATCGCACCGCGATCCTGGACGCCGAACGAATGGGCAGAACCACCTGCCGCGCGACGAGCATCGCGATCGCCGCGAGCAGAACCAGGAGCACCACCGCGCCGATGAACAGCGTGCCGCGAACGAGCGAGAGCGTGCGATCCTCGCTGGCCAGCGGAAAGATGAGGTAGAGCTGCAGGGCCGAGATGTCGGATCCGGTGGGCGATCCCATGATCAGCGCCGATCCGGAATACCCGCCGTCGCTGTCGGTCACCGTGGCGTACTGCGAACTGATCAGGCCCTTCTTGACGAAGTCGCGCAGACTGTTCGGGATCTGATCGACCGGACCGACGGACGCCTCCGCTCGGGTGGCATCGCCCTCCACGATCAGGACCGGATCGAACGATCCCGCCGACCCGGTGGTCGACGCCGCGTCCAGATCCTGGTTGGTCAGTGCCGCCCTGGCCCGTTCGAGTCGTGTCGCGAGCCCGCTCGAATCGTCGGCTCCGGCGAGGTTGCCCTCGACGGTGGTCCGCGAACGGTCGAGCTCCTCGGTCGCGGCGGACAACTTGGCTTCGAGCAGTCGATCGGTGATCTGGCTGGTCAACACCACACCGAGGATGAGAATGACCACCAGGGACAGCGTGAGCGTCGACACGACGACGCGCAGCTGCAGAGACCGTCGCCAGGCATGGCCGAGCGACGTACTCAGCGAACGAAACCAACGCAGTACCGGTGAGAATTTGCCGTTGATCCGCCGCCGAGAATGGGAGAAACGGATCACGGCGGTCCGGCCTTGTAGCCGACCCCCCTCACGGTCAACACCACCTCGGGGTTCTCCGGGTCCTTCTCCACCTTGGCGCGCAGACGCTGCACGTGCACGTTGACCAGTCGGGTGTCGGCCGCGTGGCGGTAACCCCAGACCTGTTCGAGCAACACCTCTCGAGTGAACACCTGGCGAGGTTTGCGGGCAAGCGCCACGAGCAGGTCGAACTCGAGGGGCGTCAGGGAGACGAGTTCGTCGCCGCGACTGACCTTGTGGGCCGGCACGTCGATGACGATGTCTGCGATGGACAGCAGTTCGGCGGGTTCGTCCTCGGTCCGACGCAGGCGCGCACGCACCCGAGCGACCAGTTCCTTCGGCTTGAAGGGCTTCATGATGTAGTCGTCCGCACCGGACTCGAGACCCAGGACGACGTCGACGGTGTCGGTCTTGGCCGTCAGCATGACGATCGGCACGCCCGAATCGGCACGAAGGACGCGGCAGACGTCGATGCCGTTCATTCCGGGAAGCATCAGGTCGAGCAACACCAGGTCCGGCCGATTCTCGCGTACGGCAGCCAGAGCTTGGGTGCCGTCGCCGACCACGAAGGGCTCGAATCCCTCACCGCGCAACACGATGGTGAGCATCTCCGCCAGAGCCGAATCGTCGTCCACAACCAGAATCCGAGGCTTCATGGTCCTATGGTGTCACTTTCCGAACCCCTGATGGCTGATTGAACATGTCGGCGGCGAGTCGATCGGGGTCGACGTCGGCGGTGACGACCCGCCACGGCGACACCCAGTGCGATGCAGCGAGGGTGCTGTACGCAGCCGAGGTTCGGCTCTGCAGTGAGCTGTCGCGCTCGTAGGAATCCCGGGTGCGAGCGGCGTCCGCACTCTCCCGGGCCGCAGCACGCTCGGCGGCCAGCGCCACCGGGACGTCGAGGAGAATCTGGACATCGGGAACGGGCACCGCGAATCGGTCGAACTCGAGCGACCTGATCCATTCGACGGCCTCGCCGTCGGCGGACTGCTCGAGCCGAGCGGCGGTGTAGGCGGCGTTGGATGCCACGTACCGATCGAGAAGAACGATGTCTTTGTCCGAGAGCAACTTTCGGATCTCGTCGCCCGCGTCCCGGCGATCGAGAGCGAACAACAGGGCCATCGCGTGCACACTGCCTGCGGTGTCGCCGTGTTCGCCGTGCAACGCCTCCGCAGCCAGATCGGCGTGGATCGATCGGTGGTACCGGGGAAACCCGATGCGCTCGACCGACAGGCCGTCACGTTCCCACGCCGAAACGAGCCGACGGGCGAGCGTGTTCTTGCCCGCTCCGTCGACTCCTTCGATGACGAACAGTTTTCCCACTACCGGACCTGGCCCCGTCGGTCAGTAGCGGTAGTGCTCGGGCTTGTACGGGCCCTCGACGTCGACGCCGATGTACTCGGCCTGCTCCTTGGTGAGCTTGGTGATCGAACCACCGAGCGCTTCGACGTGGATGCGGGCGACCTTCTCGTCGAGGTGCTTGGGCAGGCGGTAGACCTCGTTGTCGTACTCGTCCGGCTTGGTCCACAGTTCGATCTGAGCGATGACCTGGTTGGAGAAGCTGTTGCTCATGACGAACGACGGGTGTCCCGTGGCGTTGCCGAGATTGAGCAAGCGGCCCTCGGACAGGACGATGATCGAGTGCCCGTCCTTGAACTGGTACTCGTCGACCTGCGGCTTGATGTTGATCCGCGTGACATCGGGAGCCTTCTCCAGCCCGGCCATGTCGATCTCGTTGTCGAAGTGGCCGATGTTGCCCAGGATCGCCTGGTGCTTCATCTTGCGCATGTGCTCGAACGTGATGATCGACAGGTTGCCCGTCGAGGTGATCACGATGTCGGCCTGCTCGATGAATTCCTCGACCGTGCGCACGTCGAAGCCGTCCATCAGCGCCTGCAGCGCGTTGATCGGATCGGCCTCGGTGACGGTCACACGCGCACCCTGGCCCTTGAGCGCCTCGGCGCAGCCCTTGCCCACGTCACCGTAGCCGCAGACCAGCACGGCCTTGCCGCCGATCAGGACGTCGGTGCCGCGGTTGATGCCGTCGATCAGCGAATGCCGGGTGCCGTACTTGTTGTCGAACTTGCTCTTGGTGACGGAGTCGTTGACGTTGATGGCCGGGAACGTGAGCTCTCCGGCGGCCGCGAACTGGTAGAGCCGCAGCACGCCGGTCGTGGTCTCTTCGGTGACACCCTGAACTGACTCGGCGACCTCGGTCCACTTGGACTTCGATGCCTCGAGCGAGCGACGAAGCAGGCCGAGGAACACCTTGTACTCGTCCGAATCGTGATCGTCGTCGGTCGGCGGTACGACGCCTGCCTTCTCGAACTGCGCGCCGCGCAGTACCAGCATCGTGGCGTCGCCACCGTCGTCGAGAATCATGTTGGCGGGCTGCTCGGGCCAGGTGAGCATCTGCTCGGCCGCCCACCAGTACTCTTCGAGGCTTTCACCCTTCCAGGCGAACACCGGGACGCCCTTGGGCTCCTCGACGGTGCCGTAGGGCCCGACGACGACGGCCGCTGCCGCGTGGTCCTGGGTGGAGAAGATGTTGCACGACGCCCACCGAACTTCGGCACCGAGTGCAACCAGGGTCTCGATCAGCACGGCTGTCTGCACGGTCATGTGCAGCGATCCCGAGACTCGCGCTCCCTTGAGCGGCTGCACGTCTGCGTATTCGCGGCGCAGCGCGATCAAGCCGGGCATCTCGTGCTCGGCGAGTCGGATTTCCTTGCGGCCGAATTCCGCGAGCGACAGGTCTGCGACCTTGAAGTCGATTCCACCGCGGCGATCCACGGTGAGTGCCGATCCTGACGTAACTGAGGTCGTCATCTTGCCTCTCCTGTTGACTGAGTATCTGTTCCCAGGCTATCGGGTCCGCGCGGCGGCACCACCGGCTGCCCGAGCGAGCAGGAGTGGAACCGGCGAATCGACCGACCGTCGAGAACCCGCTCTACCCGTTTCGTCCGGCTCGCGCCAGGATTCGAGCCCGTTTTCGGGGCAGGATGTTCGCGCGGGCGATATCTCCCTGGTAGTGCGCCGATACCCGCGGATCCATCACCCGACGCCACAGCGGCGGAATTGCGGCGAGGATCACCATCGACGCGTAGCCGGCGGGCAACTGCGGGGCCTCGTCGCAGGAGAGCAGGGTCTGATATCGCTTGCCCGGATTGGCATGGTGGTCGCTGTGCCGCTGCAGGTGGTACAGAAATATGTTGGTGCAGATTCTGTCGCTGTTCCAGCTGTGGCGGGGCGAGCACCGAACGTATTTCCCGCGATCGTTCGTTTCGCGGAGCAGGGCGTAGTGCTCCACGTAGTTCACCATCTCGAGCAGGACGAATCCGACGACGGCCTGCACCAGAAGATACGGCGCGATGGACCAGCCGAACACGATCAGCAACGAACCGAACAGCACGACACTGAGCAGCCACGTGTGCAGCAGCGCGTTGGAAGGGCTGGCGACCGAGCGGCCCTTGCGCCGGAGTCGTTGCGCCTCGAGTTTCCAGGCGGAGGCAAGGCCGCGGATCGTGCTGCGCGGCACGAAGGTCCACACACTCTCGCCCAGTCGTGCGCTCGCAGGATCCTCCGGCGTCGCCACCCGGACGTGGTGACCGCGATTGTGTTCGACGAAGAAGTGTCCGTACAGCGTCTGGGACAGGGCGACCTTGGCCAACCAGCGCTCGTGCTGCTCGATGCGATGGCCCAGCTCGTGAGCGGCGTTGATGCCCGTGCCTGCCACCAGGCCCACCGTGACCGCGAGGCCGATCTTGTCCACCACGCTCAGATCGCCGTAGGCCCACATCCAGCAGGCGACGAAGAGTCCGACGAACTGCACGGGCAGAAACAGATACGTACACCATCGGTAGTACCGATCGTTCTGCAATTTTTCGCTGGCCGACGCATCCGGATTGTGTCCGTCCTCGCCCGCGATCAGATCGATCACCGGAATGATCACGAAGAACACCAGCACGCCGCTCCACCAGAAGAGCGGCATGCCCGTCCAGTAGACCAACTGCGACGGCAGTAGCGCCGACGCCGGGGCCAACAGCCCCAGCATCCACAGATAACGTTTGTTGTCCTGCCAGCGAACCGACCGTTCACTGGCCTTCGAATCCCGCCCCCCGAAAGCGACACCCGAATCCTCCGTAGAAGTGATTCGGCCGTCCACACTCACTGTTGCAACACCCTCTCATCGAACTTTTTGAGTCCTCCAAGTCTGTTTTCGAGGGTATAACATTCCCGCGGTCTGATGTGACGCTATCTAAATTCGCCGCACAATCGCTGGTCAGCGGTCATGAACGCCCAGCGCTGTCACTGCACGGGTCAGCGCTCGGGCTTCTCGGTCCTGGACTTGCCTGCTTCTCGCAGCCCCATCACCGAGTGACGCCTGCCGTACAGGACGTAGATCACGACGCCTGCGGCCATCCAGACCAGGAACCGCAACCACGTCTCCACCGACAGGTTGAGCATCAGCCACAAGCAGGCCAGGACGGCGAGAATCGGCACCAAGGGAACCCACGGCACCCGGAAGCCACGCTCGAGGTCGGGTCGAGTCCGGCGCAGAACCAGCACACCCGCGGACACCAGCACGAACGCGAACAGCGTGCCGATGTTCACCATCTCCTCCAGCGTTCCCAGCGGAACGAAGGCAGCGAGGAGACCGACGATGACACCCACCAGAATCGTCGTCCGAACCGGCGTGCCCTTGCTTCCGGTGTGTGCCAGTCCCCGCGGCACCAGTCCGTCGCGCGACATCGCGAAGAGCACTCGGGTCTGCCCCAACATCAACACCATCACCACGGTCGTCAGACCGGCGAGGGCACCGAACGAGATGATGTTCTTGGCCCAGGTCAACCCGTTCAGCTCGAACGCCGTCGCCAGCGTGGAGCTGTCGCCGGCCAGATCGGTGTACTTGACCATTCCGGTCAGCACCAACGTGACGGCCACGTAGAGCACGGTCACGATCGCGAGCGATCCGAGAATCCCGCGCGGCAGTGCCTTCTGGGGTTCCCTGGTCTCCTCCGCGGTCGTGGCGACCACGTCGAAACCGATGAACGCGAAGAACACCAGTGACGCCGCAGCCAACAGTCCGTACCAACCGAAGGTGCTGCCGCCGGCACCGGTGACGAACGAGAACAGCGACTGGTGCAGCCCCTCACCGGTCGACGCAGGCTCCGACGGCGGAATGTAGGGATCGTAGTTGGCGACCTTGATGTAGAACGCGCCGACGACCACGACGAAGAGAACGACGATGACCTTCACCGCGGTGATCACCAGCGACACCCGTGAGGACAACTTGGTACCCGACGCGATCAGCACCGTCAGGACCACCACGATCAGCAGTGCGCCCCAGTCGAAATTCAGAGAACCGATCTCGAGCACCGGAGCGGACGTACCGAGCAGATCGCCCAGATAGAGCGACCATGCCTTCGCCACCACGGCGGCTGCGAGGCCGAACTCGAGGATCAGATCCCATCCGATGATCCATGCGATGAACTCGCCGAACGCCGCGTACGAGAACGTGTACGCACTTCCCGCCACGGGCACCGTCGACGCGAACTCCGCGTAGCACAGCGCCGCGAGGCCACAGGCGATCGCCGCGAGCACGAAGGCCAACGACACAGCCGGTCCCGCAACGTTTCCTGCGGTCCGCGCGGTCAGGGTGAAGATGCCGGCACCGACGGCGACGGCGACGCCGAACACGGTCAGATCCCAGGATCCGAGTTCTTTCCGAAGTTTCGTGTCCGGCTCGTCGGTGTCCTCGATCGACTGCTCGATCGATTTGGTCCGGAACCAACCCGTCGTACGTGGGGTCTTCGCGGGCCGGTCTGCTCTGGTCATCGGGTCTCCGTATCGCCACTTCACATCTACCGACGGATCACCGAACTCATCCGTCACTACGATTCACTGTGGCATCAGACTATTGCCTACGGGCACGCCATCGGACCGATCTCACGGTTCGAATCGGCAGACGCTCCGTGAACGCGCGATCTACAGGCGGCCAACGGAGGCCACGAACACCTCGGCCTCGCCCGAATCGGCGGTCACGGTGACGGATTCGTCTGCAGCGGGTATCCATGCCGAGCTGCCCTGGGGCACGGTCAGCTCGAACTGTCGGTCTGCGGTAGCGGCGACGACGGTGCCACTCGTGCACAACAGAATTCTCGGGCCGGAGCCGGGAACGGCGACCGTCTCCCCCGCCGCAACCGCAGTCCGACTCAGCGCGAATTCCGGTGCAGGCGTCGGATACAGATAGGTCGGTCGATCGTCGACACCCGGAGTGATGGGCGAGATGTCGGCAGGCTCGAAATCGAGCACCCGCAACAGTTCCGGGACGTCGACGTGTTTGGGGGTCAGTCCGCCGCGGAGCACGTTGTCGGAGTTCGCCATGATCTCGACCCCGGTGCCGCGCAGGTACGCGTGCAGATTTCCGGCGTCGAGGTACAGACCCTGGCCGGGAGTCAGGTTCACCCGATTGAGCAGCAGCGCCGCGAGCACTCCGGCGTCACCGGGATACGACTCCCCGAGCTCGAGCAGAGTTCTGGCCTCGGCGGCGAATCGTCCACCGTCCGTGCGTGCGGGACCGGAGAGATAGTCGATGCATCCTTGGGCGACGGCAGGCAACATGTCGTCGAGTGCCTGCCCGGGCAGCGTGATCCACGAGGTGAACACGGTGCGCAGCCCCGAGGCATCGGGCTGGGCGGCCAGCAGAGTTCGATACCCGCTCAGGGCGGGGACGGCCAACGCGTCGAGCAGTTCGACGGTCTCGGTCGGACGCCGGAAGCCTGCCAACGCCTCGAATTCCGTGAGCGCGACGATCAGTTCGGGCTTGTGGTTCGGATCCCGGTAGTTGCGTACCGGAGAGTCGATCGGGACACCCGCGGCGTTCTCGCGTGCAAAGCCTTCACGTGCCTGAGCACTGCTGGGATGCGCCTGCAGAGACAAGGGCTCTTCCGCGGCAAGCAGTTTCAGCAGGTACGGCAGGCGTGACTCGTACTGCTGCGCGGAGCCACCGAGATGAGTACCCGGATCGTCGTCGATCAGCGTGAGCAGCGGGGTGCTGCCGCCCTCGTGCACCACATGCGCGGAGTCGGCCGGATGAGCGCCGAGCCAGATTTCTGCCTCGGGATGATCGGACGGCACCGGGCGTCCCTGAATTCGAGCCAGAGCGGTTCGCGAACCCCATGCGTAGGACCGAACCGCGCCTCGCAAGAGCTGCACTAGCTACCGCCCATCAACAGCAGATACGCGGCAGTGGTGTCCAACCGCGTGGCCAACACGGACATCGTGTCGAGCACCGAGAGTCTATCCGGATCCCGCACCGGTGGGGGGCCGTCGAATTCGGAACGTGCGTGCTCGCCACCGAACAGCGCCTCGCTGGAATCGGCGAGTAACATTTCCGACTCCGGTACACCTGCGATTCGTCGTTCGGTCATCGCACGATCGACGTCCGAGGCCACCACGACGACGCGCATCGGCAGCGCAGGCGGTGGTCCGTCGAGCTGCTCGTCGTGAAAGAACGAGTCGAATGTCTGTGATGTGCCGGATGATTCGACGACGGACGCCCGAATGGATGCGGCAATGACGTCACCCAATTCCCCCGCACCGACGACGACACCCGCCACGCGCAGCAGCACCTCGCTGCCGTGCCGAGCGACCTCGACCGCGGCAGGACTGCCCCCGGTCAGCACGACGCGTCGACCGTTCAACCCACTGGCGAGGGCCTTGGCCGGATTGTGGAACATCTCGTTGGACGGGCTGTTCCTCACCGCCTCCGCGTCGAGCAGGTCAGCAAGACGAGACAAATTGGGCAGCAACGTCTTCCACGATCCGCCGGCAACCGCACCGAGTACCGCGACGAACGCCGCGAGGTAACGCATCAGTGCGTTGTGGTCACGAACCGCGATTCGCGGCGGCAACCACATGACCCTGGCTCCCCGGACGGCACGCAGCGGCCCCTCCTCGGGGGCAACCACCACGACCTCTGCGCCACGCCGGGATGCCGCGTCGACCGACTCTGCCAGCCGCGGATCCCCTGCGTCGTCGCCTGCCACCACCACCACGTCGAGTGGGCCGATCCACGGCGGGGTACCGGTGCTTCGCACGAGGGGGACGCCGAGGCGGTCACCGAGCGCAGCGACCAGCAGTGACGCTGCCCGACTGCTCCGCCCGTCGCCGGTCACGATCACCACGCTCCGGGGACGCAGATCGGCCAGCCGGGCGAGGACCGACTCGTCGACCGCGGTCGCGACGGCACGAACCTGAGCGCCCGCCAGCGCTGCGCTGCGCAAGGAGCCCTCGCGATCGGCTGCGATGAGAGCATCCGAATCGTCGAGATCGACCAGAGACGACACTGCCGTCATGGCTGCGACACCTCCCCTTACCTCACCCGCTCGAAACGTCTGCATACCCACTCACGGGCCCTCGGTAACCACTATTCCAGTCCGGCGCGAACGATGCTCAAGATCTCCGTCGAAAGTGCGTCGACTTCTTCGCGGGTCCGCGCTTCCACATTGAGTCGAAGCAGGGGTTCGGTGTTGGATGCCCGCAGGTTGAACCAGCCGCCGTCGGCCAACTCGACCGTCACGCCGTCGAGGCGGTCGATTCCGGCGGTCCGATCGGCGAACGCCGCGAGCACGGCCTCGGTCCGTTCGGCTGCGTCACCGACCGTCGAGTTGATCTCTCCCGACGCGCTGTAGGTCTCGTAGGTGGACATCATCTCCGACAAGGGGCGATCCTGTGCACCGAAAGCCGCGAGAACGTGCAGCGCAGCGAGCATGCCCGAGTCCGCTCCCCAGAAATCACGGAAGTAGTAGTGCGCCGAGTGCTCGCCACCGAAAACGGCTCCGGTGTCGGCCATCTGCTGCTTGATGAAAGAGTGGCCGACGCGGGTGCGGACCGGCGTGCCACCGAGCTTCTCGACCAGCTCAGGTACCGCACGGGAGGTGATCAGATTGTGGATGACGACCGCGCCCGGCTCCTTGGCCAGCTCGCGCTCGGCCACCAGGCAGGTCACCGCCGACGGTGACACCGGGTCGCCCTTCTCGTCGACGACGAAGCACCGATCGGCGTCGCCGTCGAAGGCAAGGCCGATCTCGGAGCCGGTCTCGACGACGAATCGCTGCAGGTCCACCAGGTTCGCCGGGTCGAGTGGATTGGCCTCATGATTGGGAAAGCTGCCGTCGAGTTCGAAGAACAACGGTTCGATCGTCACCGGCAGCGGCGCGAACACGGCGGGCACGGTGTGCCCGCCCATGCCGTTGCCTGCATCCACCGCGATCTTCATGGCGCGAATCCCCGACAGATCGACCAGTTCGCGCAGGAACTGCGCGTACTCGGTCAGCACGTCACGAGACGTCACGGTCCCGGCGGGGCCGTCGAACTCCGGTACCCCGTCCACCAATTCGGCCTTCACCGTGGCCAGACCGGTGTCCTGGCCCACGGGCTTCGCACCGGCGCGGCAGAGCTTGATCCCGTTGTACTTCGCCGGGTTGTGGCTGGCGGTGAACATCGCTCCCGGGCATTCGAGCAGGCCCGAGGCAAAGTAGAGCTGATCGGTCGACGCCAGGCCGATGTGCACGACGTCGAGCCCCTGAGCGGTGACGCCGTCGGCGAACGCACGAGAGAGTGCGGGCGACGAATCACGCATGTCGTGCCCGATGACCACCGAACGCGCGGCCCCCGCCTCGTCACGAACCAATCGAGCGAACGACGCACCGACGTCGCGCACGAACGCCTCGTCGATCTGCTCACCCACGACGCCTCGGACGTCGTAGGCCTTGATGACGGCGTTCACGGATTCTGCGGTTCGGGCCACGAAGATTCTCCTGGTGATCGTTGTCGACGACGCCGCACATCGGCGTCGGAAATCGAGCGTCGGTAGCGGTGCGATCCACACCAAGTATCGGCTGAACCTTGCGGTCCGTTTCTGTCCTGCTCCCCGAACCTTGCCAGACGGCAGACGGACCGGCCAGTCGGACCGACGGACGCCACACTCGGTGTCCTCGGGCGGCTCAGGACGTGGGGTCGGGAAGAACTCGGAGGTGGCCGCGCCTGCCCGTTCGGACGGCCGGAGCGGATCGGCGTTCGGTCTCGGACGGCCGGGAGATCGAGCGATCGGAGCTCTCGCGATCCTCGGATCGGACGCGATCGCCGCGACCCGCTTCGCGTACGGCTTCGGCGAGGGCCGTCAGATCGTCCTCGTCGGGGCTCGACGTCGAGTAGCCGCCTTCGTAGCGCACCAGTTCCCAGCCCTTGGGAGCGGTGGTGGTCGACGCGTGCACCTCGCACAGATCCCAGGAATGCGGTTCGTCGACTGTGGCCAGCGGTCCGACGACCGCGGTGGAATCGGAGTAGACGTATGTGAGCGTCGCAACGGCAGAACGGTTGCAACCAGGCCTGCAGCAGCCACGCAGTGATCTCACGAGTGCAGAGTATCCGGTGGGTGCAACCGACCGAACGACCGACACACCGGACGAGCGCGATAACCTCCCCGTATGCCTCGTTTCTCATCCGCGCGCCGGATCACTTCTCGGTCCGTGGCCCGACACGGACGCGGCGTCCGCGGACCGGTTCTGCCCGAGGACATCCCGGCGCGGCGCTCACGGGCGGAGAAGTTCGACCGGCTGGTGCTCGAGGCGTTCGCGCGGATCGATCATCGGTGGCACGAGAAGCTCTCGAAGCTCGACATCGCCGTGGACGAGGTACCCAAGATCAGGGCGTTGGATCCGGAATCGGTGACGTGGCCACCCGAGGTGGTGGCGGAGGGTCCGGTACCGCTCTCACGCCTGGTACCCGCCGGGATCGACAAGCGCGGGGAGACGACACGCGCCAGAGTGGTGCTGTTTCGGCGGCCGTTGGAACGACGCGCCAAGCATCCGGAGGATTTGGAGGATCTGTTGTTCGAGGTTCTGGTCGAGCAGGTGGCCACGTATCTCGGCATCGACCCGGACGAGGTCGACCCAGCCGGGGAGTGATCGACCCGTCGGGAGACCGACCCGAACTGCTCAGCCGATTCCGCGCTTGAGCCTGCGACGCTCCCGCTCGGACAGCCCGCCCCAGATGCCGAATCGCTCGTCGTTGGCGAGCGCGTATTCGAGGCACTCGTCCTTGACCTCGCAGCCGAGGCAGATGCGCTTCGCCTCGCGGGTGGATCCGCCCTTCTCCGGGAAGAAGGCCTCGGGGTCGGTCTGCGCACACAGGGCGCGTTCCTGCCACTGGTCCTCGATTTCCTCGAACATCTCGTCGAAACCCGCGACGAGACTGAGGAACGGCTTGGCCGGTGGAACCGACTCGGCGACGAACGGCATCGAGTCGACGTCGGAATCCGAATCGAGTTCAGCGTCGGCGTCGATGACGTCGACTTCGTCGGTCTCGTCCGTCGGGACGACGTACGCAGAACCCGCATCGATCGAGACGCTGGAATCTGCGCCGATGCCGGACTCGGTTTGCGGCGCGTCGTCGACAGCGCTGAGATGTGCAGTGGGTCCGCCCCGCTGATCACGTGTCACGTGCTGGTCATACATCGCTTCCGCCTCCTCACCTGTGGTAGCGCAGATACTTTCGGTCCTCGTGTTCTCGAATACCTTGCCCCGCGCGGTCATTCGATCGAGCTGGTCCAACGTGCCGGATCCGACTCTCGACCTCTACTCGACGTCCAGTCAGGGACGAACAGGAAGGGAACGAGTGTTCGAAACCAGGTTCGCCGCAATCGAACTCGTGCTGCGAACACTGAATGACATACCTGTGATTAGACACGTCCAGGTGTGTCGCGGTCAAGCCGATCGAGCAAATCCAATACCATCACATGCCCGAAATCGGCGCTCTCCCCGAATCGAAGCCCGTCCCGTGCGTGTCGCATCGGTTCTGGCACGCGCAAACCGTCCACACGGACGTTGCGGCACGGGGTGGGCGCTCACCCCGTGCCAGCGCAACCCCATTAGGCTCGCGTGTTGTGAAAGTTACTGTTCTGGTCGGCGGTGTCGGTGGCGCTCGGTTTCTGCAGGGCCTGAAAACGTTGTTCGGCGACGAGCCCGAGCACGAGATCACCGCCGTGGTCAACGTCGGCGACGACGTGTGGATGCACGGACTGCGCATCTGCCCGGATCTCGACACCTGCATGTACACCCTCGGCGGCGGAATCGACACCGATCGAGGCTGGGGTCGGATCGCGGAGACCTGGAACGCTCGGGACGAGTTGGCAGCCTACGGTGCCGATCCCGACTGGTTCGGACTCGGCGACCGCGACATCGCCACGCACCTGATCCGCAGTCGTATGTTGCGCACCGGCTTTCCGCTGTCCGCCGTCACCGAAGCTCTGTGCAACCGTTGGCAACCGGGAGTCCGGCTGCTGCCCGTCACCGACGATCGCTCCGAGACCCATGTCGTCGTCACCGATCCCGACGACCCGAGCGGCGAGCAGCAGCGCGCAATTCACTTCCAGGAGTGGTGGGTTCGGTATCGCGCACAGATCCCGACCCACAGCTTCGCCAACATCGGAGCCGAACAGGCAACTCCGGCACCGGGAGTCGTCGAGGCGATCACCGAGGCCGATGCCGTCGTCCTCGCGCCGTCCAACCCGGTGGTCAGTGTCGGTGCGATCCTCGCAGTGCCGGGTATCCGCGGTGCGCTTCGCACGACGGATGCCAAAGTCGTCGGCCTGTCCCCCGTCGTCGACGGTAAGCCGTTGCGCGGCATGGCCGACGAGTGCCTGTCCGTCATCGGAGTCGAGACCACGGCGCAGGCGGTGGGCCGTCATTACGGAAGCCGGAGCGGTACCGGCATTCTCGACGCATGGCTGGTGCACACCACCGATACGGCGGTCGTCGACGGAGTGGACGTGCAGTCGGTTCCGTTGCTGATGACCGACCCCGAGACCACTGCGGTGATGGCACGCACTGCACTGCGCGCAGCCGGACTCGACCTGTGACCGACTCCCACACCACACACACCGCACCGAGTGATCACGCGCCCGGCGGGGCCATCGAAATTTTTCCGGTGACCGGGCTCCCCGAGTTCCGGCCGGGCGACGATCTCGCTGCGACCGTCGCGGACCGTGCGCCGTGGTTGCGTGACGGCGACATCCTCATCGTCACCAGCAAGATTCTCTCCAAGGTCGAGGGCCGTCTCGTACAGGCACCTCGCGATGCAGACGAGCGAGATGCCGCCCGCAGAGTCCTGGTGGAACAGGAAGCCGTACGCATCGTCGCCCGCAAAGGCCGCACCCTCATCACCGAGAATCGACTCGGCATCGTGCAGGCCGCGTCGGGAATCGACGGCTCCAACGTCGACGGCGGCGAACTGGCGCTGCTGCCCGAGAACCCCGACGCCAGTGCCGCAGCACTCCGCACTGCCCTCGGGTCGCTACTGGGGGTGACGGTCGCCGTGGTCGTCACCGACACCATGGGGCGGGCGTGGCGGATCGGCCAGACCGACGCCGCCATCGGAGCGGCGGGCCTCGGCGTCGTACATGCATACGCCGGAGCCGAGGACGGCCAAGGGAACGAGCTCGTCGTCACCGAGGTCGCGATCGCCGACGAACTCGCTGCCGCAGGCGATCTGGTGAAAGGCAAGCTGGGTGGGGTTCCGATCGCCGTGGTGCGCGGACTGACTCCGGTCGACGACGGTTCCACTGCCGCAGCCCTCCTGCGCGGTGGTGAGGACGATCTGTTCTGGCTCGGCACCGCCGAGGCACTCGATCGTGGTCGACGCGAAGCCCTCCTGCTCCGACGGTCGGTGCGCTCGTTCACCGACGAACCCGTCGATCCCGACTCCGTTCGTGCTGCCGTGTCCGATGCCCTCACCGCCCCTGCTCCGCACCACACCCGTCCGGTCCGCTTCGTCTGGGTCAGGACACCCGCGCTGCGCCGCCGGCTGCTCGAGGCGATGCGAGAGCAATGGCGAGCCGACCTGACCGCAGACGGCCTGAGCGAGGAGCGAACAGCAGCACGACTGAGCCGCGGCGACATTCTGTTCGACGCTCCGGAGATCGTGATCCCGTTCTGTGTGCCCGACGGCGCACACTCCTACCCCGACGAGCGGCGACGGGCGGCGGAGGACACGATGTTCACCGTCGCCGTCGGCGCGGCCGTACAGGGTCTGCTCGTCGCTCTCGCGGTTCGTGACCTGGGCAGCTGTTGGATCGGCTCGACGATCTTCGCGGCCGACACCGTGCGCGCCGAACTCGGCCTGCGAGCGGATTGGAAAGCCATGGGGGCCATCGCGATCGGGCACTCCGCCGAGCCGCTGACCGTGCGGGAGCCAGTGGTGCCCGGCTCCTCGCTGCTGGAGGTCTGAAGCGTGTCGGCGGCGACGCCGCGTCGTTCGACCCTGTGGAACTCGGTCGGCACGGCCCTGCACGGATGGGCGCCCTCCGACTCGGGAGACGAATCGCTACGGCACACCATGCTGGCGTTTCTCGACAGCAATCCCGACGCCTGCCTGCGCGCCAACCGGGCCGGACACTTCACCGCGTCCTCGTTGGTGCTCGACGCATCGGGAGCCCATGTGCTGCTGACGCTTCATCCGAAGGTCGGTCGGTGGATTCAACTCGGTGGCCACTGCGAACCGACCGACGAGACCGTGGTCGACGCCGCGCTGCGGGAGGCCACCGAGGAATCCGGGATCGCCGATCTGACCATCGATCCGATACTGCTCTCGGCGCACACCCACCCGATCACGTGCTCGCTCGGCGCACCGACGCGGCACCTCGACCTCAGATTCCTGGTCCGGGCCCCGGACGGCGCGCGAGCGGTCCGCAGCGAGGAATCGACGGATCTGCGCTGGTGGCCGGTCGATGCATTGCCCGACGACGCCGAGCGAGAGACGATCGACCACCTCGTCGCACTCGCTGCCCGCCGCCGCTGACGGCGAGCACGCCTCAGACGTCGGTGGAGAAGCGGACTCCACCGTCGGGCAACTTGACCCCGGGCCACACGCGCGCGCCACGGAGCAACTCGCAGCGAGCACCGATGTCGGCACCGTCTCCGATGACCGCGTCGCGCACCAGTGCGCGAGGTCCGATACGGGCCCCGAAGCCGAGGATGGATCTCTCGACGACGGCCCCTGCTTCGACGATCGCACCGTCGAACACGACGGCCCCGTCGAGGCGGGCACCCGCCCCGATCTCGGCACCGCGTCCGACGACGGTTCCACCGATCAGCAAGGCACCCGGGGCCACGCCTGCACCCGGATGAACCAGTGATTCGCCGCGATCACCATGCAGTGCAGGCGACGGCGCGATGCCGCGAACCAGATCGGCCGAGCCCTTGACGAAATCCTCCGGTGTTCCCATGTCGCGCCAGTAGGCACTGTCGACGTGCCCGTAGACCTTCTTGTCCTCGGCCAGCAAGGCGGGGAACACCTCTCGCTCCACCGACACCGGGCGATCGGACGGAATGGACTCGATGATCTCGCGCTTGAAGACGTAGCAGCCCGCGTTGATCTGATCGGTCGGCGGATCCTGAGTCTTTTCGAGAAACGCTGTCACCCGGCCTGATTCGTCCGTCGGTACGCAACCGAATGCGCGCGGGTCACCGACGCGAACCAGATGCAACGTGACGTCCGCATCGGTGGTTCGGTGCGTATCGAGCACCGCTGTCAGATCGGTGCCGCCCAGGACGTCGCCGTTGAAGACCATGACGTTCTCGGCGCGCAGACGTGGCAGTACGTTCCTGATACCTCCACCGGTGCCCATCGGCTCGGTCTCGAAGACGTACTCGAGTTCGATGCCGAGCGACGATCCGTCCCCGAAATGCTGCTCGAACACTTCGGCTTTGAACGATGTACCGAGAACCACGTGCTCGATGCCTGCGGCCTTGATGCGCGCCAGCAGGTGCGTGAGGAACGGCAACCCAGCGGTGGGGAGCATCGGCTTGGGTGCCGAGAGCGTCAGCGGCCGGAGCCGAGTTCCCTTGCCGCCCACCAAGATGACTGCGTCGGTACGTGCGGCACCCGATGTGGAACTATCCGACATGTCCAGCCTCTGTTCTCTCGTCCGATACTCGTCCGTCAACTGCCCGCGCCCGAAGCGCTCCGGCCACAACGATCTTCGAGCGAAGACCGAGACCTGCGCGCAGGGCCCATCGTAAGGGAGCCTGCCACGTCCGGTCGTGCCGATCGGCCTGGAAGCGGTACGCGCTGGTGTGATGTGCCGGCAACATCACTTCCGGATGCCGTCCTGCCGCATGACCTTTCGAGTGGGTCACCTCGACATCGGGAACGTAGACGTTGTGCCAGCCCGCTCTTCCGAGCCGGTCGCCGAGATCCACGTCCTCCATGTACATGAAGTAGCGCGAGTCGAATCCACCGATCGAGTCGAATGCCGAACGCCGCAACAACAAGCACGATCCCGACAGCCACCCCACCGGCCGCTCGCTGACCGTCTCGTTCTCCTGGCGATACCGCCGAGTCCACGGGTTCGTCGGCCACAGCTTGCCCAACACCGCATGGCCTGCACCGGACGTGAGATCGGGCACCGACCGTGCCGACGGGTAACGCGAGCCGTCGGGCTCACGAATGAGCGGTCCGAGGGCACCCGCCCGTGGCCAACGCGCCGCAGCGTCGAGCAGGCCGTCGAGGGATCCGGGATGCCACCGCACGTCGGGGTTGGCCACGACGACGAACTCGACGTCGGGGTCGATCTCGGCCACCGCGCGGTTGACCGCTGCGCCGTAACCGATGTTCGCTCCGGTTCGCAGCAGTTCCGCCTCCTCGAACGCGGCCTCGGCTGCCTCGGGCGTGCCGTCGACCGAGCCGTTGTCCGCCATGATCACCCGAAGGGGACGCGTCGTCGCCTCACGCAGAGACGTCAGGAACTGGTCAAGGTATTCGCCGGGTGAATAGGTCACCGTCACCACGGCCAGCTCGGAACTCACGCGGGCAAGACTAGCCCGATCTCGCGTCCGACCCTCATGTCGACTGCGTCAAGGCGGCCGCCAACGCGTCCGACCACGGCCGCGCCGGGGTCAGACCGGCATCGACCCATGCAGTCTGTGACAGCACCGAGTACGCGGGCCGAGGTGCCGGAACGACGTACTCGGCGCTCGAGCACGGCTGCACTCGCTCGGGATCGGCACCGATGCCCGCGAACACCGCGCGTGCGAGGTCGAACCAGCTGGCCTGCCCCGCATTGGTGTAGTGCAGCGTTCGACCGCGCACAGCAGGATCGGCTTCGAGCTCGAGCAGGCCCGACGCCAGATCGTGAGCGAACGTGGGCGACCCGATCTGGTCGTCGACCACCGAGATCGTCTCGCGCTCACCTTCGAGTCGACGCATCGTGGTCACGAAATTCTTGCCGGTGTTGTCGTACACCCAGGCGGTCCGCACGATCACGGCCTCGGGCAGTTCCTCGTGCACCGCGAGCTCGCCTGCGAGCTTGGTGCGTCCGTACGCCGACTGCGGTGCGGTCTTCGCATCGACCTCGTACGGTTCTGTTGCTGTGCCGTCGAACACATAATCGGTGGAGACGTGGATCAACCGAGCCCCGACACGCCCGCAGGCGCGCGCGAGATTTCGAGGGCCGTCCGCGTTGACCGCCGATGCCCGTGCCTCGTCGGTCTCGGCGGCATCGACCGCGGTGTACGCGGCACAGTTGATCACCGTTGCCCCCGCTGTCACCGCCGCAGCCACGGCGTCGGGGTCGGTGATGTCCAGGTCGGCGGAGGAATATCCGAACACCTCGACACCGTCACCTCGTTCGGCGGCCAGAGACATCACTCGGCGGCCCAACTGGCCGTGTGCACCGGTCACCACGATCGCATTCACGGTTGCCAAGTGTGGCACGCCGCGTTCGCTTCGGCGAGGCAGCGACCGGTGCCAAGTAACCTTCGAACGGCGGGGGGAACAACGAAGTAGGCGGGTGTCTCAGACCGGCCGGAAACGAGAGAGGGTCGTCACGGTGCCACGAGATCCAGGCACGCCCGGAGGTGAGCGCACTTCCCCGCCGAGGCGGAGCGCTCCCCGGCGACCCGACGGCCCCCGAGCGCGCACCGCGGGCCGCCCCACCGATCGCGGGGACGCTGCTCACCGATACGGCGACGACGAACTCCGCGGAGAAGGCAGACGGAGAACTCGCAGCGAACGTGCGGACAGATCGCGCCGGCCGGAACGACGCAGCGCTCGCGGTGGCGTCGAGCAACCCGAATCCGACGGCAGGTCGCCTCGCGTCGGCGGTACCCGCTGGCCCGCGACGCACGTCGCGGTCGCGGTGCTCTCGATCCTGGTTCTGCTGGTGACCGGTTTCGCTTGGCGCAGTGTCGACAGCCTGCGCTCGAACATCGCCACCGCGGGTGGTCTCGGTCTCGGCGGAGCCGCCGACGGTGCCGTCGACATTCTCATGGTCGGCACCGACAGTCGTACCGACGCCCACGGCAACGCGTTGTCCCCCGCCGAACTCGCGTCTCTGAACGCAGGCGAAGAGGTGGCGTCCAACACCGACACGATCGTGCTGATCCGCGTCCCGAACGACGGTTCGTCGGCCACTGCGATCTCCATCCCGCGAGACTCGTACGTCGAGGTTCCCGGTATCGGGATGTCGAAGATCAATGCTGCGTACGGCGCGACGAAGGAGAACAAGCGGCTCGAATTGGTGGAGCAGGGTGTCACCGACGCCGATGCCGAATCACAGGCCACCGAGGCCGGGCGCGAGGCCCTCATCGACTCCGTCGCCAACCTCACCGGCATCACCGTCGATCACTATGCCGAGGTGGGTCTGCTCGGCTTCGTGCTGCTGACAGATGCCGTCGGCGGCGTCGAGGTGTGTCTGAACAACCCTGTGCAGGAACCACTGTCGGGTGCGAACTTCCCGGCGGGCGAGCAGAATCTTTCCGGTTCGCAGGCTCTCAGTTTCGTCCGACAGCGGCACGATCTTCCCCGCGGAGACCTGGACCGCATCGTGCGCCAGCAGGTGTTCATGGCCTCGCTGGTGCGAAGTGTGCTCAGCGCCAAGACACTGAGCAACCCCGCGAAACTGGGCCAACTCAGCACCGCGGTTCAGCGATCGGTGACGCTCGATTCCGACTGGGACATTCTGCAGTTCGCCACCCGCCTGCAGGATCTCGCAGGCGGCAAGGTCAAGTTCGAGACGATCCCGGCAGTCGACATCAATGCGTCGACCGACTATGGCGAATCGATCGTGCAGGTCGATCCGGCCGCGGTGAAGAAGTACGTCGAAGGACTGCTCGGCGACGACAATTCGGCGGAGGTTAACGCCGAGGAATCGGACGCACCGGTTGTCGATCCGTCGACGGTGACGGTCGACGTCGCGAACGACAGCGGGATCGACGGACTCGCCAACGGTGTCGCCGGCTCGCTGACTGCACTGGGATACGTCGACGGCACCATCGGAAACTACGAGGGCACGTCGATTTCCGCGAGCCGTATCCAGGCTGCCGATGTGGACAGCGATGCCGCGCGTGCCGTGTCGGCTGCCCTGGGCGATCTGCAGATCACCGCCGACGACTCGCTGCCTGCGGACACCGTGCGCGTGGTTCTCGCGAACGACTACGCGGGGCCGGGCTCGGGGCAGGCCGCGACTGCGGAAACCATTGCTCCCGAATCGGGTACGGCGGTTCCCGAGGCACCGGCGGCTCCGATCGACGCCGGTTCCACCGGTCCGATGTGCGTCAACTGATCGGTGCCGCTCGCCGAGCGTGTGAATCGGTGGCGTCGAGCGTCATCTAGGGTGCTGGGGTGGCTTCGAATCTGACTCAGACCCTGCTCGACCCGATTCTCGCCGCCGATCCGGCCGGTCCGCGCGTGACGTTCTACGACGATGCGTCCGGTGAGCGGGTCGAGGTGTCGGCGGTGACCCTCGCGAACTGGGCCGCCAAGACCGCCAACCTGCTGCGCGACGAGTTCGCCTTCGAGGTGGGTGGCAGGGTGAGTGTGCTGTTGCCCGCGCACTGGCAGACGGCTGCGGCGCTGCTGGGAGTCTGGTGGGCAGGCGGCGAGGTGGTCATCGGGGCCGACGACTCCGCGGACGTGGCGATGGTGTCGGGCGATCGGCTCGACGAGTCTCCCGAGGCGGACGAGGTGTTGGCGTTCTCGCTCGACGCGTTCGGCAAGGCGGTTCCCGATCTGCCGATCGGCATGACCGATTACGCGACGTCGGTGCGGGTTCACGGCGATCAGTTCAGGGTCGCGGGTTCCGCGAGCGCAGGCGCGGCACTGGACGGGCGTTCGGTGGACGAGGTGCTCGCTGCCGCTCGTGAGCGAGCCGACGCACGGTCGTGGACGGCCTCGGACCGGATCGCCTCCAGCGCGTCCTGGAACACGGCCGACGAGCTGATCGACGGTCTGCTCTCGGTTCTCGTCGTCGGCGCGTCACTGGTTCAGGTGGCCAATCCGGACGAGACGAAGTCCCAGCGGCGGGCCGAGACCGAAAAGGTCACCGCCACCGCTGCTCAGCCGGGCTGACGGTAGCCACCGTCGGCGAGTCCGGCCTCGATCTCGTACTTGTTCGTCGGGCCCGGATGCCGCGCTTCCTCGGCGAGGTAGCGGAACGGGAAGGTGAGCCCGAAGTTCGCCCATTGGTCTGCGTGTACGGCCTCGTGCCGCAGAACCCGACGGGCGGTGTTGCCCTTCGTCAGATAGGCACCGCCGAATGTCGTTCCGCCGCGGCCGAATCCGCCGCGCAGCCCGGTGCACACGAACAGGGAGAATTCGTCGTCGAAGCGCGCGGTACCGCGCCAGAGCCGGGCATAGAGCAAGGCCAGCCGTGTCACGAGCATGGACTGCCGGCTACCGCGACCTGCGCGCTCGATCTGCTCGCTGCGTGACACGGCTGCGCTCACCCGAGCAGAGTGGTGCGCAGCGCTTTGTCCTTCTCCAGCACCATGGCCTCGAGCGAGGCCTGGAACGCAGCCATCCGTTCTTGCAGAGCCGGATCGGATGCACCGAGAATTCGGACCGCGAGCAGCCCTGCGTTGCGTGCACCACCGATGGAGACGGTGGCCACGGGAACACCGGCGGGCATCTGGACGATCGAGAGCAGCGAGTCCATACCGTCGAGGTACTTCAGGGGCACCGGAACGCCGATGACCGGCAGCGGCGTCGCCGACGCGACCATGCCGGGCAGGTGGGCCGCTCCCCCGGCACCGGCGATGATCACCCGGATCCCGCGGCCTGCGGCCTCGCGCGCGTAGTCGAGCATGCGCTGCGGGGTGCGGTGCGCCGACACGACGCCCACCTCGAAGCGAATCCCGAACTCCGCCAGTGCTTCTGCTGCTGCTTCCATGGTGGGCCAGTCGGAATCGCTGCCCATGATCAGGCCTACGGCAGGAGTGTTGTCAGTCATCGTGCGGGTCCCATCCGTCGGTCCATTCGGCGTGCGACATCCAGTGCGCTGCGCGTTCGGCTCGGTCGCGCACCGCGGCCACGTAGGCGGGGTCGGTGAGCGAACCCGATTGCGCGCCCAGGATGTTCACGTGGCCGATCTTGCGATCCTTGCGCTCGCCCTTGCCGTACAGGTGCACCTTCGCATCGGGCATGCGGGCGAACAGGTGATGCAGCCGCTCGTCCATCGTCATCTCGGGGGCCTCGGGCGCGCCCAGAATGTTGGCCATCACCGTCACCGGAGCGAGTGGATCGGTGTCGCCGAGCGGGTAGTCGAGTACCGCGCGGAGGTGCTGCTCGAACTGCGAGGTGCGACACCCGTCCATGGTCCAGTGCCCGGAGTTGTGGGGGCGCATGGCGAGTTCGTTGACCAGGAGCTTGCCCGAGGTGGTCTCGAACAGTTCGACAGCGAGGTCTCCGACGACGCCGAGCGCACCGGCGATGTCGAGCGCGAGCCTGCCTGCGAACGTGGCCACGTCCTCGTCGAGGTCGGGAGCAGGTGCCAGCACGACGGCGCACTGGCCGTTGCGTTGCACGGTCTGCACGACGGGCCACGCGGCACCCTGGCCGAACGGCGACCGCGCGACCATCGCCGACAGCTCGCGGCGCATGGCGACCTTCTCCTCGACCATGAGCGGTACACCCAGGTCGAGTTGGGCCGTGACGATCGCCTCGGCTTCCTCGGCGTCGGTCGGCATCCAGACGCCGCGCCCGTCGTAGCCGCCGCGAACGGCCTTGAGCACCACCGGCCACCCGTGCTCGTCTCCGAACGCAATCGCGTCCTGCGCCCACGAGACCTCGGCGTAGGCGGGACCGGGCGCGCCGAGTTCGGCGAGCTTGCGGCGCATACGAAGTTTGTCCTGGGCGAAGATCAACGCACTCGGTGGCGGTTGCACGTTGACGCCTTCCGCCACGAGAGTCTCGAGGTGCTCGGTGGGCACCTGCTCGTGGTCGAAGGTGAGAGCGTTGGAACCGGTCGCGGCCGTGCGGAGCGCATCGAGGTCGTCGTGCTGCCCGAAGACGACGTCGGGGCTGACCTGAGCTGCCGGCTCGTCGGCACCCGCGGCGAGGACGCGAAGAGTCTGTCCGAGTTCGATGGCGGACTGGTGAGTCATTCGGGCGAGTTGCCCGCCGCCGATCATCGTCACCACGGGCATTCCGGTCGACGACGGGCGCGCAGCGGTGGGGCGCGGTTCGGTACCTGTCACGGCTCACCATGGTGTCATGTCGCGCGCATTCGGTCCGAACCGGCGTCCGGCCCGCCGGGCCACTTGCTGGGCGAGGACCTGTGGAAACCCTGATGATCGGAGCCTCGGTTCGGCGAATCCGGGGTGGGTTTCGTAGACTTCACCGTTGTGCCGACGATCGCAAGCGTGCTCCAACGCTTACCCACGCCCATTCGGGACCTCGCGATCCGGCACAGTGAGCTGATCAAGTTCGCCATCGTCGGTGGCACGACGATGGTGTTCGACCTCGTCATCTTCTACTCGCTGAGCCTGACGGTGCTCGAGCAGAAGCCGGTGATCGCCAAGATCATCTCGGGTGTTCTCGCCACCCTGCTCAGCTACTTCCTCAACCGCGAGTGGGCATTCAAGCATCGCGGCGGACGCGAGCGGCACCACGAGGCACTGCTCTTCTTCGCGATCAGCGGCATCGGCGTGCTCATCGCAGCCGGTCCCCTGTGGATCGCGAACAACGTCTTCGACATTCGCGACACCAGTGAGTCGCTGACCACGGTGGTCATCATCGACTTCGTCCTCAACTACATCATCGGCAACCTGCTGCAGATGGCATTCCGGTTCTGGGCACTGCGCCGCTTCGCCTTCCCCGAGGACAACGCGCGCACCATCTTGGAAGTGGACGCCGAACGCAACGAGGACCCGACCGACGCCGCGGACGCACTCGACCTTCCCTGAGACGATCAGCGCGGCTCGCGCCGAGGCACGGCAGCCGACGGTTCACGCCACGCAGGCAGGAAGACCGAGAAGAGCGCCGGACGGCGGCGCTGCAGTTCCAGCCTGCCACCGTCCGCCTCGATCAGCGCCCGGGCCAGCGCGAGCCCGACACCGGTGGAACCGGCTCCCGAGAATCCACGGTCGAAGATGTGCGGAGCGAGTTCGTTGCTCACCCCCGGTCCCTCGTCCGAGACCTCGACACAGACCAGTCGTTCACGGCGTCCCTCGGTGCTCTCGACCGCCGAGACGGCCCGAACCGCCACCGTGCACGCGCCTTCTCCGTGCACCAGAGAATTGTCCACCAGAACCGAGACCGCTTCGCGCAACCGCGAGCCGGTCACCGAGGCCTTCAGGTCCGCATCACCCTTGAGCACCAGGGTCCGCCCCACGTCCTCGAAGTTTCGCTGCCACTCGACGACGGTGCCGATCAGTTCCTCGACGACCGAGACCTCGTGCGCGTCGGCAGCGCCGTCACTTCGAGAGGATCGAACGAGCTCGTCGATGGCGAGGGTCAGTCGGTCCACCTGATCCATCGCCTCATTGGCCTCGTCGACCACTGCCGGATCCGGGTGCGTGGAGATCTCGTCCAGACGTAGACGGACGGCGGTCAGACGGCTGCGAAGCTGATGCGAGACATCGGCGACCAACGTGTGTTCACGTTGCAGCCGCCCGGCGATCTCGACGGTCGCCGAATCGAGAACCTCCGAGACCCGATCGAGTTCTGCGATGCCGTGCCGTCGTGGGTCCGGCCGAAAGTCGCCCTCGGCCAGGCGGGCGGCGCGCCGCGCCACATCCTGCAACGGGTCGGCCAGCCGCTTGGCCGTCGCTACGGCCACGACGGTGCCTGCCATCGCCGATGCGAGAACGACGAGAGTCACCGCTCCGAGCGCCTGGCGCTGAAGGGAACGCATGTCGTCGGACGGAACTTCGAGGCGAAGCGAACCCGAGGTACCCATCGACAGCGATTCGACGAGCGGTCGAGGCACGGACGACTGCCCGATGTCCGCGCGCGATGCGGCATCCTCGGGGGTCGGGTAGATGACCACGAGCCGGCCACCCTGTGGGATCGCCAACCGGAGCGAGCCGATATCGAGCTGGCCCTCGATCAGCCCCGCCGACCCTTCCTGCGAAATGATCTCGGCCGCCATTCGATCCAGGCGTGCCTGCAGGTCGTTGCGGGTGAAATCCTCCACCCACAACCACGCGGTGTACATCAGGGGCAGACCGAGCAGCAACGCCGTCATGACGACGACAGCGAGAATCGAGACCAGAATCCGGCGCCGCATCGACCGCTAGTCGCTGTTGATACGGAAGCCGACGCCGCGCACCGTCGCGATACGACGCTCGGCCACGGGTCCTTCGTCGCCGATCTTGCGACGCAGCCAGGACATGTGCATGTCGAGGGTCTTCGATCCGCGCAGCTCCGCGTCGCCCCAGACCTCACGCAGGATCACCTCACGAGAGACGACTTGGCCCGCATGGTCGAGCAAGACCTTGAGCAGCTCGTACTCCTTGTTGGCCAGAGATATCTCGGTGCCGCTGACCAGGACGCGTCGAGCAGCGGGTTCGAGACGAATGGCACCGACCTCGATCGGGGAATCCTCCCCGGCACCACGGCGGCGGAGCAACGCACGTACGCGGGCCATGAGCTCGGCGAGCCGGAAGGGCTTGCCGACGTAGTCGTCGGCCCCGGCGTCGAGACCGACCACGAAGTCGACCTCGTCGGTTCGCGCGGTGAGCATGAGTACGGCGACCTCGGATCGGTTGGCACGCACCTGCCGACACACTTCGAGGCCGTCCATCCCCGGCAGGCCGAGGTCGAGTATCAACAGGTCGAACTTTCCGTCCAGCGCGCGCTGGAGGGTTGCGGGGCCGGTCTGTTCGACGGTCACCGTGTAGCCCTCGCGTCCGAGAGCTCGGGACAGGGGCGCAGCGATGGCTTCGTCGTCTTCGGCAAGCAGCACGTCGGTCACATCGGTCACCATACGGTTCGAAGGTGAGAACAGCCTGTGTTACCTGCGTTTCCCGGCTCGCCAACCTGGTTTGGACTCGACAGCCGAATCCTCGGGAATCGGCTCGAACGCTCCCTGCAGGCCGTGCACGGATTCCCGGCGGTACTCCATCGAGTCGAATACCTGCTGGTAGAGCAGGGAATGCACGCGTTGTACGTGCGGAATGTCGTCGAATTCGAGCGGATCGTCCGATGCCGAGGCGATGATGAGCGTCCCGGTTCGCAACATCCGGTCGAGGAGTCCGTGGCGAAACTGCACGTTGCTGATTCGGCTCATCGGAATGTCGATGCCGGAGTGAGTGAGCACGCCCTGTCTGATCAACACTCGCCGGTCGGTGACGATGAAATGCGTGCACTTCCAGCTGATCAGCGGCACCAGGCACCGCCACACGACGATCGCCGCCCACAGCACCGCGGTGGCGATCATGGCGACGTTCGCGGCGGTCGATTCGAGCCGCGCACTCGCGACTCCGAGACCGACCCCTGCCAGGCCGGTGACCAGAACGAATGTCACCGACGGCAGGACGAGCATCTTCCAGTGGGGGTGATGATGAAGCAGGAGCTCTTCCTCGTCGGCCAACGCGTCCTGTGGGTAACCCACGTGCACTCCTGACTACTCGCTTCGACTTCCGTCGAGTCGATATGGTCTCACGAGAGGGGTCGGAGATGAGTGACATCACCGGCGGCCACGGCCAGCACCGACGGCGCGTCGGACCCTTGCTGCTCGACCTCGATCACGATCCGGCCGTGCTCGTCGACGTCGATTGCCGTTCCCACCTTCTCGTCGCCGCCGGGCAGATCGACTCGTACACGCTGCCCGATGGTGCCGCACCTCTCCCGGTACCGGTGGACGAGGGCGTCGGTGTTCCAGTTCGAGTCCCGCCACGAGTCCACCTCGGCGGCCATTCCCCGCAGGATCGCCCGAACCAACGTGTCGCGGTCGAGAACCGCAGCCCCTTCCAGCGCCAGTGACGTCGCCGTGGGCACCGGCAGCTCGTCGCTCGTCATCGACACGTTCACTCCGAGCCCGATGACGACGGTGGGCGAGGGCCCGTGCGCGGCGACCTCGGCCAGGATGCCCGAGACCTTCTTGCCACCGATGAGGACGTCGTTGGGCCATTTCAGTCGAGCATCGACTTCACCGACGGTGCGCAACGCGTCGACCAGTGCGATTCCGGTCATGAGCGATACCCACCCGAGCACGGCCGGATCGATTCCGGGGAACTTCAGCAGCATCGACACCAGAATCTGCGACCGGGGCACCCCGGAGAACGGTCGCGCGTGCCTGCCGCGTCCGCTGTCCTGATGTTCGGCGATCAGTGCCGTCCGGTCCGCGTAATTCGCTGCGCCCGCGATCAGGTCCGCGTTGGTCGAACCGGTTTCCGCTACCACGTCCACCCGAGACCAGGAGGCCTGCGGGCCGTCCACCAGTGCCCGGCGAAGCGCGCGAACGTCCAGTGGTGGGCGATCGAGGTTTGTCCACATACGCACCAGCATATGGGCTCGGCGACAGGCCCAGGGCCTGCCGCGAACCACCCTCGGTCGGGGCGCAGATCACACTCGCAGTTAAAGTAGTGCCCCATGACCAGCGTCCAGGATTCCACTGCACACGGGTCGGCCGAAGCCCCCGATATCCATACCACTGCGGGTAAATTGGCCGATCTTCGTAAACGTCTCGCGGTTGCGGAGATTCCGTCCGGTGAGGCAGCGGTGGACAAGGTCCAC